>NZ_QODK01000002.1:746103-1119155 GCF_003324485.1 Cohaesibacter intestini
GAACGCATGCTGATGGTTCTGCACCCAGAGAAGCGCGAAGCCGCCGAAGCGGTCTTCCGCAAATGGGAGCTGGACTTTGCCGAAGTGGGCGTCACCACCGACACTCTGCGCTTCCGCATCTATCACAATGGCGAAATGGTCGCCGACCTGCCGATCAAGGAACTGGGAGACGAAGCCCCGGAATATGATCGCCCATGGGTCGAAAGCCCGAAACTGGCCAAAATCGATAATGCCAGCGTCACCGCCCCAGCCGACCTGCTCGAAAGCCTCGTTAAGATGGTTGGCAGCCCTGACCTCTCCTCCCGCCGCTGGGTTTGGGAACAATATGACACGATGATTCAGGGCAACACCAAACAACGTCCTGGTGGCGATGCTGGTGTGATCCGTGTGTCTGGCACCAACAAGGGCCTCGCCTTCACCGTTGACGTGACCCCGCGCTATTGCAAGGCCGATCCGTTCGAAGGCGGCAAACAGGCCGTTGCCGAAAGCTGGCGCAACCTCAATGCCGTTGGCGCAGAACCACTGGCAACCACCGACAACCTCAATTTCGGCAATCCCGAAAAGCCCGAAATTATGGGCCAGTTTGTTGGCTGCATCAAAGGCCTTGGCGCTGCCTGCGAAGCGCTCGCCATGCCAATCGTCTCTGGCAATGTGTCGCTCTATAACGAGACCACCGGCGACGCCATTCTGCCGACCCCGGCCATTGGTGCTGTGGGCCTTTTGCCGGACGTTTCCGTCTCGGTCGGCAATGCCTTTGTCGCGGAGGGCGACGCCATCCTGTTGATCGGCGGTCATGGTGCGGAAATGGGCCAGAGCCTCTATCTGCGCGATATGCTGGGCCGGGAAGAAGGCGCACCACCACCGGTGGATCTGGCGCTTGAAAAACAGACCGGCGATTTTGTCCGCACCGCCATCCGTGCAGGCGACATCAATGCAGCCCACGACATTTCCGATGGCGGCCTTGGCGTCGCTCTGGCGGAAATGGCCATGCGCTCTGCTCTTGGCTGTGCCGTGGAACTGCCCACAGAAGCGACACATATTGCCTTCTATGCCGAAGATCAGGCCCGCTATGTGGTCACCTGTGCGGCAGACAAGGCAGAAAGCGTGATGGCCAAGGCGAAAGAAGCTGGTATCCAGATCGACCAGCTTGGTCAGGTTGGCGGCGATGCCTTTGCCCTGATCGGTCATGGACAGATCACCGTGGACAGCCTGAAGGTCGCCCACGAGAGCTGGTTCCCAACCTTCATGGCAGGTGAGCTCTGATCGCTCAAATGGCGATAACAAAGCCCGCCTGACCCGTAAGGTCCTATCCCAATGAAGCGCGGGGCGACGAAGGAATGATCGTCGCCCCGCGCTTCATTGGGTATTGTCTGATATTTCATCTTGACCGGAACCGCTCAGTCGTAAGACCCTTGAATTGGCGAACATTCTTCCTGTCAAGCCTTGAAAGACGGACCGGACAGACCAAATTCAGACAAGATAGTGAATACGCGCAATTGCGTAATCAAATCTTCTCTGCCAAAATTGAAGACGAGGAGAGCAGCATGCCTATGGACGCAAGTGAAATTGAAAGCCTTATCAAGGAAGCCTTGCCCGACGCCAAAGTGGTGATCCGTGATCTCGCAGGAGATGGCGACCATTTTGCCGCCGAAGTGGTTTCGGAAAGCTTCCGCGACAAGTCTCGTGTTCAGCAACACCAGATGATCTATGACGCCCTGAAGGGCAATATGGGCGGTGCGCTGCATGCGCTCGCGCTTCAGACATCAGTCCCGGATTGATCCTTCAACCGGCATTCTGCCTCTGGACGATCACACCTTCCCCCCCGGCGGTACGTGATCGGACACTGAGCCCCCGAAGATACCCAAAGGACGGACATATGAGCGATATCCAGGCATGGATCGACAATGAAGTCAAAAGCAACGACATCGTGCTTTTCATGAAAGGCACCCCTTCTTTCCCGCAGTGCGGCTTTTCCGGTCAGGTAGCCCAGATCATGGACTATCTCGACGTGCCCTATAAAGGCGTCAACGTGCTGGAAAATGACGAAGTACGTCAGGGCATCAAGGACTATTCCAACTGGCCAACCATCCCCCAGCTCTATGTGAAGGGTGAGTTTGTTGGCGGGTGCGACATCGTCCGCGAAATGTTCCAGACTCAGGAATTGCAGCAGCTGATCAATTCCAAAGTAACCGCCTGAATGGCCACCTGATACGGTTTCCAAAACGGCACGCAAAAGCCCGGTCCACATGGCCGGGCTTTTTTGTTACCTGTATCGGTTCACAATGCTGCCAGCCGCCAAAAAGCACGACACAAGGCCCATGACCATGCTTAACGGTTACCCCGTTAAGATCACCTTTTTTGGAAACCGGGCATCAAAATCACAAAGATGAGTCATTTGAATCCCTTGCAATAGATTACTGACAAAGTGATTCAACTATAACTTACCAAGAGCAAGTATGGCTAGAAATCCAGTCGCGAATCCGGTTTTCGGTTAAACCGCACACAAGCCTTCTGCAAAACCACCTTGCTCATCGCTCATGCATGGTGAGAAAATCGCTTGTCAGCGCCGCCATGGCACCACAGCCGTCATTGTCATCGCTATCGTCCCCGGCGCAGTCATCCTCAACAGACAGGCCAGCAAAGTCGAACAGTTTCGTATCGAGCATATGAGAGGGCCGAATGTTTGACAGAGCGCGGAACATCACCTGCGTCCGCCCCTTATGCTGCGCCTCAAAGCCCTGCAACATCGATTTGACTTGCTGGCGCTGCAAACCATCCTGTGAGCCACACAGGTCGCATGGAATGATCGGGAATTGCATCAGATCGGCAAACTTGGCCAGATCCGCTTCCTCGCAATAGGCCAGCGGCCGGAACAGCATCAGATCCCCTTCTTCATTCTTCAGCTTCGGCGGCATCGTCGCCAAACGCCCCCCATGCAGCAGATTGAGGAAGAATGTCTCCAAAATATCGTCCCGATGATGACCGAGCAGCACCGCGTCACAGCCATGTTCCCGCGCCACACGATAGAGATTGCCGCGTCTGAGCCGCGAGCAGAGAGAGCAATAGGTATTGCCTTCCGGGATCTTCTCCTTGACGATCGAATAAGTGTCCTGCCGCTCGATATGATAAGGGATCT
This sequence comes from Cohaesibacter intestini, assembly GCF_003324485.1. NCBI lineage: Bacteria > Pseudomonadati > Pseudomonadota > Alphaproteobacteria > Hyphomicrobiales > Cohaesibacteraceae > Cohaesibacter > Cohaesibacter intestini. Next base: position 749,240 of record NZ_QODK01000002.1, read on the forward strand.
CGTGCTCTTCAAAAAAGCGCGGAAGCACGTCAGATGGGAAGCCCGGCTGCGCCTGATCCAGATTACAGGCCAACAGATCCGCATCGAGCAGACCACGCCATTTCAGATCGAGCAAGATCGCCAGAAGCGCATAGGAATCCTTGCCGCCCGACAGACAGACCAGCCATTTCTGCTTGGCGGTCGACATATTGTAATCATCCATTGCCGCGCGCACATTACGCAGAAGCCGCTTCCTCAGCTTCTTGAAGGCAACCGAACTCGGCACCTTGCGAAACATCGGATGGCACAGATCATCCTCTTCCTCACGGCTGTCAGGATCTAGAATGGCGGATGGTGAAAGCTCGGTCATGAAGCGGATTCCCGGTCAGTGAAGTCGCGCTCGCTTTAGCAAAAGCCGGAGCGAAACACAAGGCGCAGGAGGGGGCGAGGAAAGGACCAGAACAGCAAAAAGGCCGCCCGCAGGCGACCTTTTCGAATTCGGTAAGCGTGTTTCCAGTCCCATTAACGGGAGTAGAATTCGACCACGAGGTTTGGTTCCATGACAACAGGGTATGGAACGTCAGCCAGCTGTGGCATCGCTTTGTAGGTAGCGACCATTTTGTTGTGATCCGCTTCGATATAGTCAGGCACATCGCGCTCGGCCAGCTGGGTGGCTTCCAGAACGATAGCGAGCTGCTTGGAACGATCACGCACTTCCACGACATCGCCAACTTTCAGGCGGTAGGAAGGAATGTTGACGCGCTTGCCGTTCACTTTGACATGGCCGTGGTTGACGAACTGACGAGCAGCGAACACGGTAGGAACGAATTTTGCGCGGTATACGATCGCGTCCAGACGGGACTCGAGCAGACCAATCAGGTTCTCGGAGGTATCGCCCTTGATGCGGCTTGCTTCTTTGTAGATGCGCAGGAAGTGCTTCTCGGAGATGTTGCCGTAGTAGCCTTTCAGCTTCTGCTTTGCGCGGAGCTGCAGACCAAAGTCAGACAGTTTGCCTTTACGGCGCTGACCATGCTGGCCTGGGCCATATTCACGACGATTAACTGGAGACTTAGGACGGCCCCAGATATTTTCGCCCATACGGCGGTCAATTTTGTATTTCTGCGAATGGCGCTTAGACATCGCGTGTTTTCCTTTTGGCTTCTTTTTGTAAGAAAACGCGCCCCTCCTAGAAACAAGACCCGAAAAAGGTCAGCTTCGACAGAGACAAGAAGATGCGCCCCTCTCGTCTCACGGGTGCGTTAAAATCAAAGGGGGCCCATCAGGAGCCCCGCAGCGATTGACAGGTGTTTAGTGGGTTTACCGGCGGGAGTCAAACACCTTGAAGGCAAAATCTGCACTTTTTGGGGCTTTTTCGCATTTTTCAAAGCCCCTGGAGAGCCCTTTTGCTCTTTATGCAGCCCGTTCAACCAAAGCCGCCCAGGCGCGTTCCAGACGCGCTTGCCCATCCCCTGTCGCCAGAAAACGGATCCGCTCGGTGATTTGTGCGGCACCGAGCCGTTCGCCCGCCAGGCAATCCTGCCATTCCTGTTGCAGCAAATGCATCACCCGTCGTGCCACCGCCGGTGCCGGATCAAGCCACAGAACGGGGTGCTCCACCACCTTCTGCAGCATGGGCAGGATCAACGGATAATGAGTGCAGCCCAACACCACGACATCAATCGTTGCCGAATTTGGCCCCTCAAACAAAGCCACTATGTCAGCCCGAAGGACATCGAGATCACAGAAGCCTTCCAGCACAAAACGTTCCGCAAGCCCGGCCAGCCGATGACAGGCAATCAGATCAACCTCACAGCCCTGCGCATGATCGCGCACCAAGTCCCGCGTCAACGACCGACGGATAGTGCCCGGTGTCGCCAAGACCGCGAAATGCCCGCTATGGCTCGCCCGCGCCGCGGGTTTGATGCCCGGCACAATTCCGACAATCGGGATTGGGAATGCGGCCCGCAGCCGCTCGAGCGCAACGGTCGAGGCGGTGTTGCAAGCAATGACAATCAGATCGGGGGCAATATCCGCGCAAGCCGCCGCCAGCAAGACCTCCAGCCCGTCGATCAGCGCTTCGTCACGCAAATCCCCATAGGGGAAGCGGGCATCATCGGCCAGATAGACATAATCCGCATAAGGTAGGGTGGCGACCAGCGCCGAAAGCACTGACAAGCCACCAAAGCCGGAATCAAACACCAATATGCGTGGATCTTTTGCGCGACGCATGGGATTCTCCGATCCATCCTGAGACCGTTCGACCGGAATGGCCTCTAGCGATGATTGCGCTCATGACGCCGTTGCAAAGCCGCAATCACGCCACGCAACGTGCGGACTTCCTGTTCCGCCCAGTCGCCCTTCTGCATAATGGTTCGCAGGTTGCGCACCATATGCTCGCGCTTTTCTGGGGGGCGGAAGAAATTGACCTCATCAAGCGCCTCTTCCAGATGGTTGAACAAATACACCATGTCGTCCTTGCTGGCACGCGGGACGTCCGGCGTCTCGAACGGCAAGGAACCAGCCCGCTCACCGCCCGACATGCGCCATTCATAACAGATGATCAGAACGGCCTGCGCAATATTCAGCGACGCAAAATCCGGATCCACCGGCAACGTCAGAATTTCGTTGGCCAGCACCACTTCGTCATTGTTGAGGCCCCAACGCTCACGCCCAAACAATATGCCGACCTTACCGCCTTTTGCCACTTCCTGCCGCATGATCTGGGCGGCTTCCACCGGGTGGCGCACGGTCTTGAGCATATCCCGCTGGCGGGCAGTCGTGGCATAGACAAAATCGAGATCGGCCAGTGCTTCTTCGAGGGTGTCAAAAATCTCGGTCTTCTCGATCACATGATCGGCGCGGCTCGCAGCGTTGCGGGCCTTCTCGCTCGGCCAGCCGTCACGCGGCCGCACCAGCCGCAAGTCGGTTACACCAAAATTGGCCATGGCGCGCGCCGCCGTTCCGATATTCTCACCCAATTGGGGCTCGACCAGAATGATCACCGGGTCCATTCGATTTCCGTCTTTCTCTTAAGAGTCTGCTTTAATGTGTTGGCCCGTGTAGTGACCGAATCCGCCCCGCATTGCAAGACCCCTGCCCCGATTGACGAGATCAGGGGAAAAATTCTGTGCGGGAAACTGCGATTTTGCGCTGATTGTCGACTAAGTATGGCCCCATCTGCCCTATGCCACGCCTTCGACCAATGCTATAGCAGCCTCACACTCACTTACCGCTTGGTCAGGGGTGGCAGCAACTTGGCCCCATCTGGAAAACTGCCGCTCATGTGACCCGGCTTCTCAAAGACGAGGTCTGAGACATGTCGAAAATCAAGGTAGACAACCCTGTCGTGGAACTGGACGGCGATGAAATGACCCGGATTATCTGGGATCTGATCAAGACAAAGCTGATCCTTCCCTATCTGGACATTGATCTGAAATATTACGATTTGGGCATTGAGGAACGCGACAGAACCGACGACAAGATCACAGTCGACGCGGCGGAAGCCATCAAGGAACATGGCGTCGGGATCAAATGTGCCACCATCACCCCGGACGAACAACGCGTCGAGGAATTCAACCTCAAACGCATGTATCGGTCGCCAAACGGCACCATCCGCAACATTCTTGGCGGTGTCGTCTTCCGCCAGCCGATCATCTGCCGCAATGTGCCGCGCCTCGTGCCGGGCTGGACCAAGCCGATCGTCATTGGTCGCCATGCATTCGGCGATCAGTATCGCGCGACCGACTTCCTGTTCCCGGGCAAGGGCAAACTGACCATGAAGTTTGTCGGTGAAGACGGCACAATCATCGAAAAGGAAGTCTATGACGCGCCTGCCGCCGGCGTGGCGATGGGCATGTACAATCTGGACGAATCCATCCGCGATTTCGCCAGAGCCTCCTTCAATTATGGTCTCAATATTGGCTGGCCGGTTTTCCTGTCGACAAAGAACACCATCCTTAAAGCCTATGACGGCCGCTTCAAGGATCTGTTCCAGGAAGTCTATGAGCAAGAATTTGAAGCAGACTTCAAGAAAAAGGGCATCCATTACGAGCATCGCCTGATCGACGACATGGTCGCCTGCTGCATGAAATGGAATGGCGGTTTTGTCTGGGCCACCAAGAATTATGACGGCGACGTCCAGTCAGACACGGTGGCGCAGGGCTTCGGATCGCTCGGCCTGATGACCTCGCAACTGATGACTCCGGACGGCAGAATCGTTGAAGCCGAAGCGGCCCACGGTACGGTCACCCGTCACTACCGCCAACATCAACGCGGCGAAGAGACCTCCACCAACTCCATCGCCTCGATCTTTGCATGGACCGGTGGCCTGAAGCATCGCGCCAAACTTGACGAGAATATGGGTTTGGCCGCCTTTGCTTCGACGCTCGAAAAAGTCATCGTGGAAACCGTCGAAAGCGGCCAGATGACCAAGGACCTCGCTCTACTGGTTGGACCGGATCAGCATTGGCTGTCGACCACCGGCTTCCTTGATGCCGTGGACCAGAATCTCCAAAAAGCGATGGGTTAAACCAAGCGACAAATCTCAGATCTGAACAAAGTGCATCATCGGCATCCTCTCATGCTGGTGATGCATCCATCAGCGGACCAAACGCCCCACTGTAAAGCATGCCAATTCGACCCGGCAGGCCTTCCAAATTCCTGATTTGGCCATTCAGTGAAATCAAATCCCCCCACAGGGCAAAGACGTGAAATTAAAATTCACAACTATAAATGTCTGGTTTCAGCATAAAATCCCCATTTTCCAGAATCAGAATTAATATAATCTCTGCTATATACTTGTCATTTTTAACTAATAAAAGCTGCAACCATATAGGATATTTATCTAGAAGCGAAAATTTCACCCAAGACTATGTTTAAAAACAAATATTTTTCATAAATTACGCTGCTCGATTCAGCTCGATACAGAGATTTACTATTTACCGCCCTGTCATTTTGAGATACGAGAAAAGCGGCTCCTAGTAGCCAGTGGCTACCTGATCACCCGCTTGCCCACCAACTCGATTGGTCAGGTAGCCACATTTGACTCGCCGAGCATAGCTCAGCGTCTCTCCCCAACAGCATGAAAGCCAGAAACAAGAAAAGGCCAGCACGAAGCCAGCCTTTTTGCCGTGTCACTTTTTCTTGCTTCTCAGCGCAATCGCTTGGCCACCCATATGGGCTGACAGAATCCCGAAAAACCACCCGGGATCCGTTATTGTTCAAGCAGACACTGCCTCTTAAGCCGAAGCAATGATGTCCTTGATTGCTGCGATCGCGGCCTCTGCCTGATCAGCATCCTTGCCACCAGCCTGAGCCATATCTGGGCGGCCACCGCCACCGCGGCCGCCAAGCACTTCAGCCGCTTTCTTGACGAGGTCAACGGCGCTCAGCTTGCCCGTCAGATCGTCAGTCACCCCAACCACGACACCGACCTTGCCATCCTCGGACACGGCAATCATCACCACCACGCCAGAACCAAGGCTCTCCTTGCCCTGATCGACCAACCCTTTGAGATCCTTCGGTGAGACGCCTTCGGCGACGCGGGCCATGAATTTGACACCAGCCACCTCTTCAACCGCATCTCCGCCAGCGGCACCTCCGCCCATGGCCAATTTGCGGCGGGCATCGGCCAGCTCTTTCTCCATTTTCTTGCGATCTGCCACCAATGCTTCAAGGCGTTCGAGCAAGTCGGTTGGCGACACCTTCAGCACAGCGGCTGCGTCTTTCACCCGCGCGTCCTGCTCTTGCAGATAAGTCCGGGCCGCATTGCCGGTCAGCGCCTCGATACGGCGCACTCCACCTGCAACAGCCCCTTCGGACACGATAGTCATCAAGCCGATATCACCGGTGCGCTTGACATGGGTACCGCCACACAGCTCGACCGAATAGGTCTTGCCAGCTTTCTCGCCATGCACTGCCTGTCCCATCGATACAACACGGACTTCATCACCATATTTCTCGCCGAACAAAGCCATGGCACCGGCTTCAATGGCATCATCGACTGCCATGATGCGGGTCTCCACCGCTCCATTCTGCAGCACGATCTCATTGACCTGTGCTTCGATCGTGCGCATCTCATCCTCGTCCACCGGCTTCTGGTGCGAGAAGTCGAACCGCAGGCGCTCCGGGCTGACCATCGAACCTTTCTGATTGACATGCTCACCGAGCGTTTCGCGCAGGGCTTCATGCAACAGGTGGGTCGCGGAGTGGTTGGCACGAATAGCCGCACGGCGCTCAACAGCCACTTTCAGCTCAAGCGGGGTTTCGCGCTTGATCGTGCCTTCAACTAGTCTACCCAGATGAACGAACATGCCGCCCGCTTTTTTGACGGTATCGGAGACCTCAAAGCGCACACCTTCACCCAACAACACGCCTTTGTCGCCAACCTGACCACCGGATTCGCCATAGAATGGGGTCTGATTGAGTATGAGGGCCGCTTCGTCGCCCGCCTCGATGGCATCCACTTCAGCGCCATCTTTCACCAGAGCCACAACAGCCCCTTCGGCACTTTCGGTTTCATAGCCAAGGAAGTCAGTCGCCCCGACCTTTTCACTGACATCAAACCACACCGCTTCGGTTGCCGCTTCACCAGATCCGGCCCAGTTGGCGCGGGCTTCAGCTTTCTGTCGACCCATAGCGGTGTCAAACCCATCCGTATCCACTTCAATGGAACGGGCACGCAGAGCATCCTGCGTCAGATCGAGCGGGAAGCCATAGGTGTCATAGAGCTTGAACGCAGTCTCACCATCCAGACGATCCCCCTGGCCCATGCCGTCGGTCGCATCATCCAGCAACTGCAGGCCGCGCGACAGGGTCTTGCCGAACCGGCTTTCTTCAAGCTTCAGGGTTTCGGTGATCAATGGCTCGGCACGGACCAGTTCCGGATAGGCCTGCCCCATTTCACGGATCAGGGTGGGCACCATTTTATAGATGATCGGATCCAGTGAGCCGAGAAGGCGGGCATGACGCATCGCGCGGCGCATGATACGGCGCAGAACATAGCCACGGCCATCGGACGCAGGCAGAATGCCATCGGAAATCAGGAAGGCCGTCGAGCGCAAATGGTCAGCAATCACCCGGTGGCTGGCAGCCGCATCGCCTTGCTCCTCAACACCGGTCAAATCCACGCTATTCTGGATCAGGGCACGGAACAAATCGGTCTGGTAATTGTCGTGCGTGCCTTGCAGAACCGCAGCAACACGCTCGAGGCCCATGCCGGTATCAATCGAGGGTTTCGGCAAATCGATGCGCTCATCCGGTGTCACCTGCTCATATTGCATGAAGACCAGATTCCAGATCTCAATGAAGCGGTCGCCATCTTCTTCAGGGCTGCCCGGAGGTCCACCCCAGATATGATCGCCATGATCAAAGAAAATTTCGGAACAGGGACCACACGGCCCCGTTTCGCCCATTGACCAGAAGTTATCGCTCGTCGGAATGCGAATGATCTTCTCATCCGGCAGACCAGCAATCTTCTTCCACAGATCTAAGGCTTCATCATCCTCGTGATAGACAGTGACCAGCAGCTTGTCCTTGGGCAGACCGAATTCCTTGGTGATCAGGTTCCAGGACAGCTCGATGGCATCTTCCTTGAAATAATCACCAAAGGAAAAGTTGCCTAGCATCTCAAAGAAGGTGTGGTGACGTGCCGTATAGCCGACATTGTCCAGATCGTTATGCTTGCCACCAGCACGGATACATTTCTGAGAGGTTACGGCACGGCTGTAGTCGCGATGCTCCAGACCCGTAAACACATTCTTGAATTGAACCATGCCCGCATTGGTGAACATCAATGTCGGATCATTGCGTGGAACCAACGGGCTGGAATCCACGATTTCGTGACCATGGTCACCGAAATAGTTCAGGAATGTCGACCGAATTTCATTTACACCGCTCATGACGCACCAATCATTGTTTCTCTTCAAGGAAGAGCATCAGCCCCCCGGCGCCTTGCTCCATATCATCCAAGATATGGCCTTCACGCCTTGTCCTTGCATCTTGCCCTTTTGCCTTGTCTCATCAACCTCGCCATGCCTCTTGGGCATGTTCCATCCGACCATGATCGGCTCAGACAGGTGCGACATTGAAGACTATCACCGAGCGGTTTTAGCGAGCCTCTTCCCCGGAGTCTATTCCTTTGGCGTCAAGTTATGGCGGTTTCTGCAGCTTGTTGGGGGAATTTTCCCGAAAAACTGATCAATAGGCGAAGGGGCACCCCTTCCGAGACCCATTCGGGCTTACTCTCGGCTCTTAAGACCTGCCAAATGAAAAAGCGGCTGATCACAAGGATCAACCGCTCTCATAGATCATCTACCACCATTCAGGCCTTTGAAGCGCATATGGCCCGACAAGGGGATGAAACCCTATTCGTCATCGTCATCCGGAGACGCTTCTTCAATCAGGCCGGTATTCAGGCCAGCACTTTGGCGAATGCCCATCTCGATCTCGTCCGCCAGTTCCGGATTTTCGCGCAGGAAATTCTTGGCATTTTCACGCCCCTGCCCCAGACGCTGGCTATCATAGGAGAACCACGCTCCGGACTTGTCGACAATACCGGACTTCACACCCAGATCGAGCAATTCACCCAGCTTGGAAATGCCTTCGCCATACATGATGTCGAATTCAACCTGTTTGAAGGGTGCTGCCACCTTGTTCTTGACCACTTTCACACGGGTCTGGTTGCCAACCACCTCGTCGCGATCCTTGATGGCGCCCGTCCGGCGAATGTCCAGACGAACCGAAGCATAGAATTTCAGAGCGTTACCGCCAGTGGTGGTTTCCGGGCTACCAAACATCACACCGATCTTCATACGAATCTGGTTGATGAAGATCACCATACAATTGGTACGAGAGATGGACCCTGCGAGCTTGCGCATGGCCTGACTCATAAGACGGGCCTGAAGTCCGGGAAGCGAATCCCCCATTTCCCCTTCAAGCTCGGCGCGCGGTGTCAATGCAGCCACCGAGTCGACCACCAAGACATCGACCGCGCCGGAACGGACCAGCGTGTCGGCGATTTCCAGAGCCTGTTCACCGGCATCGGGCTGGGAAATCAGCAGATTGTCGATATCGACGCCCAACTTCCTCGCATAGATCGGATCAAGCGCATGTTCGGCATCGACGAAGGCACAAATGCCGCCACGCTTTTGTGATTCGGCCACCACATGCAGCGCCAATGTCGTTTTACCTGAAGATTCCGGCCCGTAGACTTCAATGATGCGGCCCTTCGGCAAGCCGCCAATGCCCAAGGCAATATCAAGTCCGAGGGAGCCGGTCGGAATGGAGCTAATCTCGACCACTTCCCGCTGGCCGAGTTTCATTACTGACCCCTTACCAAATGCACGATCGATTTGTGAAAGGGCGGCTTCCAAAGCCTTTGTCTTGTCCATGCTGCTTCCTTCGACCAGTCGGAGACTATTCTGTGCCATATTTGGGCTCCATTGTTCATAGCATGCACGCTTGCGCAACCATGATTAATGTACACCCTTTGTTCCATTACTCAAGGGATAAGATAAAATTTTGATTAAACATATGAAATAAGATTTGTTCTCAACATGTTCTGGCGGGAAAACTTACACTGCCCATCCTGAGGACCTGAGCTTTTCGGGCGACAGGTCGGCATGATTCGAGCCACGCTCGCCCTTTCGCCTGATGCCTTTAATAACATCCCAAGGAAGGGGCGAGTTTCTCTACCCGCGTGTTGCCGCCAGATACCATTGAACGATCGCCCGTCTTTCCGCTGCTTCCATATAGGTGACATTGGCGGGAGGCATGGCATTGGTCACCCCTGCATGCAGGTAAATCTGGTGAGCGGCCCGCGCAATATCTGCCTCACCTTCGAGATAGAGCCCGCGCGGCGCGGTGCCCACCCCGTCCCAAGCGGTGCTGCGCGCATGGCACATGGAACAGCGCCCCTGCACGATGCCCGCAACATCTTCAAAACCGCTCGCCGCGGCAAACCGTTGCTCATGGCGGGTCATTGGCCGTTCCACTTCACTCAACTCGCCATCCAGATGCTCGGCTGGCAGGAAGGAGATCCACATGGCCGCAAAGAACAGGGCAATGGTTGCCGGAATGGTCCAGACCGGATTGCCTGCGCGGGCATGTTTGGTGTTGAAATAGTGGCGGATCGTCACGCCCATCAGGAAAACCAAGCCCGCAATGACCCAGTTGTAAGGCGAGGCAAAGGCCAGAGGATAGTGGTTTGACAGCATCAGAAAGACCACGGGCAAGGTGAGATAGTTATTATGGGTCGAGCGCAGCTTGGCGATCTTGCCATATTTCGCATCAGGCACCTTGCCCGCCTTCAGGTCCGCCACGACAATGCGTTGATTGGGGATGATGATAAAGAAGACGTTGGCCGTCATGATGGTTGCGGTGAAGGCCCCCAGATGCAGCATCACGGCCCGACCGGTGAAGATCTGATTGTAGCCCCACCCCATGATCACCAGCAGCACGAACAAAAGCAGCATCAACAGGGTCGGGTTTTGATCCAGCCGCGATTTGCAAAGGAAGTCATAGACCAGCCAACCGATTGTCAGGGAGCCAGCGGAAATCAACGCTGCCTGCCAAATCGCCAGATCCACCTTGTTGGCATCGATCAGCGTCAATTCCGCCCCAACCCAATAGGTCACCATCAAAAGGGCTGCGCCGCTCAACCAGGTGGAATAGCTCTCCCATTTAAACCATGTCAGATGTTCAGGCATATGTTCAGGTGCGACGAGATACTTGCGGACGTGATAAAAACCGCCCCCATGCACCTGCCATTCCTCGCCATGGGCCCCGACGGGCAGGTTGGGTGCCTTGCGCAAACCCAAATCCAGCGCGATGAAATAAAAGCTCGACCCGATCCAGGCAATGGCGGTGATCACATGGATCCAGCGAACGGCAAATTCCAGCCAGGCCCAGATCAAAGGCTGCATCATTTCAAAATCCATCACGCTCACGCTCCAAAATCCGTGTCGAACCATCAATAGCAAGGGCACAAGCCTTATCGCGCACTTGCGCCTATTTGAACAATATTGCACCCTCTTTTTCTGTGGTATGAAGAAAATCTCGGAACAGATTCAAAAAAACCAAGAAAAAGACGAGCCAGCACGATGTCCTATTTCGACAATATCCGCACCTTTGTCCGCGTCTATGAATTGGGCAGTATGTCGGCGGCCGCTCGCGACCAGCGCATTTCTCCCGCGGTGGCCTCGGCACGCATTTCCCAATTGGAAGAGCATTTGAATGTCCGCCTGTTCCAGCGCACCACCCGCATGCTGAACCCCACGGAGCAAGGCCGTCTCTTCTATCCCGGCGCCTGCCGCATTCTTGAATCGATTGAAGATGCCGAAGCTCTGGTCTCCAGCGTGACATTAAAGCCGCGCGGCACCATCCATGTTGCTGCCCCTTTGGGCATTGGCCGCCGGTTGATCGCCCCGGCGGTGCCCGGCTTTAAAAAGGAATTCCCGCTGATTGATGTCCGCCTGCGTCTATCGGACCGCAAGCTCGACATTGCGGCGGAAGGGTTGGATGTGGCCTTTTTCCTGGGTGTACCCGAAGATTCAGACCTGCGGATGCGCAAGATCGCCGATTGCAAGCGCCTTCTCTGCGCCGCCCCTTCCTATCTTGAAAGCCACGGGGTGCCCTCTGACCCACAGGATTTGTGCGGGGAAAATCATGACTGTCTCAATCTGCGCTATCCTGGCGCGCCAGAATTCCAATGGCCGTTGGAAACAGAAGAGGGTGTCAAACGCTTTGCTGTGTCCGGACCGTTTGAATCCGACGATGGGGATGTGCTGACCGATTGGGCGCTAAACGGCCATGGCATTGTGCTCAAGCCCGAATTCGAAGTGCTCGATCACATTCGCTCAGGCGCTTTACTGCCGATCCTGCCGGACAATCCACCGATTGCCATCCAGATGGCCTGCCTCTTTTCCCACCGCCGCAGGCAGGATCCGAAGATCCGCCTCTTCATTGATTATATGTCAGGCCATATACGCACCATATTGGCAGATCAGGCCCGCATCATTGCAGCCGATAAAAAGGCCTAGCTGCCGCGATAGGTGGAATAGCCATAAGGTGAGAGCAGCAAGGGCACATGAAAATGGCTCTCTTCGCCCATGCCAAAACGGATCGGGATTTCATCGAGGAATCGCGGTCCCTCGACCTCATCGCCCTGCGCTTCAAGATAGCGCCCGGCATAAAAGACCAACTCATAAGTGCCAATGGCGAATTGCTCCGCTGGCAAGATCTGCTGATCTGTGCGCCCATCGTCGTTGGTCACCATTTCAGTGATCAAGCTGCGGCTTTCGCCTTCGATCCGGTAAAGCGCAATCGGCAAGCCCGCCGCCGGACAGCCCCGCGCTGTATCCAAAACATGCGTTGTCAAATATCCTGCCATGGCTCGCTCCTCTCTTGCCTACTGCCCTTTCCTATGGGCCTTCTTTCAGTTGGTCTTGCCATCATAAAGACTGACAATTCCAGAACATTGCTTCATTTGCAAAAATAGCTATCGGAATTTCAAGATAATGCTCGCCCATTTATTTGCTATAGAGAAGAATAACAAGAAGGGACAAGAAAGTGACACGCTATCCGCGCAACATGATTGGCTATGGTGCCAACCCGCCCAAGGCCAATTGGCCAAATGGGGCGAAAATCGCTGTTCAGTTCGTTTTGAATTATGAAGAAGGCGGCGAAAACTGCCTGTTGCATGGTGATGCCGCGTCCGAAGCCTTCCTGTCCGAGATTGTTGGCGCGGCCCCTTGGGTTGGCCAGCGCCACTGGAATATGGAATCGATCTATGAATATGGGGCGCGATCCGGTTTCTGGCGGCTCCATCGTCTCTTCACCGCAGCAGGCATCCCGCTGACCATCTATGGCGTTGCCACCGCGCTGGCCCGCAGCCCTGAGCAGGTCGCCGCGATGAAGGAAGCCGACTGGGAAATTGCCAGCCACGGCCTCAAATGGATCGAATATAAGGATTATAACCGCGAAGACGAAAAGGCCGACATGCTCGAAGCCATCCGTCTGCATGAAGAAGTCACCGGCAGCCGCCCGCTCGGCTGGTATACGGGGCGTTGTTCGGTCAATACGGTCGATCTGGCCACCGAAGTCGGCGGGTTCGATTATATCTCCGACACCTATGACGACGATCTGCCCTACTGGTACCAGTCCGGCCACAAGGACCAGTTGATCATCCCTTACACCCTTGACTGCAACGACATGCGGTTTGCCACCCCGCAGGGCTTCAACAGCGGCGATCAATTCTTTGCCTATTTGAAGGACAGCTTTGACTGTCTTTATGAAGAGGGCATGGATGGCACGCCGAAAATGATGAATATCGGCCTCCATTGCCGCCTGATTGGTCGTCCGGGCCGGATCATGGCTCTGAAGCGCTTCATCGACTATGCCCAGAGCAAGGCCGATGTCTGGTTTGCCCGCCGCATCGACATTGCCCGCCACTGGCAGCGCGAGCATCCGCCACAGCGCCCAGACCGTCCGAGCCAGATGGATTTCGCCCGTTTTGTCAGCCAGTTTGGCGGCATTTTCGAGCATAGCCCTTGGGTGGCCGAGCAAGCCTTTGCGCTGGAACTGGGGGCTGCGCACGACTCGGCTCTTGGCCTGCATAATGCCCTCTGCCGCGCGTTCCGCTCGGCTAGCAAGGAAGACCGCCTCAGTGTTCTCAAGGCCCACCCGGATCTGGCAGGCAAACTGGCAGCCGCCAAACGCCTAACCGCCGAATCCACCGCCGAGCAGGCAAGCGCTGGCCTTGATGCCTTAACCGATGCTGAGCGCGCACGGTTCACCGAGCTGAACGAAGCCTATACCGCAAAATTCGGTTTCCCCTTCATCATCACGGTCCGTGACCATACAAAGGCCAGCATTCTTGAGGCCTTCGAGCGGCGACTGGGCAACAATGGCAACATGGAATTCAAGGAAGCCTGCCGTCAGGTTGAACGCATCGCGCTGCATCGCCTCAAGGATATGCTGCCTGTATCTGATGAGGCAGTCGGACGATGAGCGACCGCACCATCCTCATCGAACCCATCTCGGCAGAAGCCTTCGCCCCGTTCGGCGACCTGATGGAAGCCACCGGCGGCCCGACCAAAATCATCAATCAGGGCTTTTGTGGCCGCTATCACGATCTGGCGGCCCTCGACATTCTGCCAGATGAGGATCAGGGCCGCACCGGCATCAGCCTGTTTGATGCCAAGCCGCGCGACCTGCCCTATCAGCTCGACATGATGGAGCGCCACCCGCTTGGCTCGCAGGCCTTCATCCCCATGAGCATGAATGGCTTTCTGGTCATTGTGGCAGAGGATGAGGACGGCAAGCCCGCTCGCCCCCGCGCTTTCATCACCAAAGCCGGACAAGCCATCAATTTCAAACGCAATGTCTGGCACGGCGTCCTGACACCGCTTTATGCGCCGGGACTTTTCGCCGTCGTCGACCGGATCGGCACAGCCGACAATCTTGAAGAAATCTGGTTCGAGCAACCCTACATGGTTTGCCCGGCCCCATAATTGACCTGCACAAGCAGGCAATCACCAACCAAAACAAGAAAAACAACAAATGCATCAAGACATTTGGAGGAAAGAAATATGATCCATAGAGGGGTAGCAACATGGATAGAAGCAGCATCGGAACGCCGGAACAACTCCGCGATCCCAACTACACACCGGCCCTTTACAAGGCCATTCCACTAGGCATTCAGCATGTTTTGGCGATGTTCATCGCCAACGTGACGCCTGCCATCATTGTCGCAGGCGCAGCAGGCTTCGGCTTCGGGTCCAATTCCCCCGACTTCCCCGAACTGCTCTATATGATTCAGATGTCGATGTTGTTTGCTGGCATCGCAACCCTGTTCCAAACCATCACCTTTGGCCCTGTTGGCGCTGGTCTGCCAGTGGTGCAGGGCACCAGCTTTGCCTTTCTGCCAATCATGATTCCGCTGGTCGCAGGCAAAGGCGTGGATGCGCTTGCCGCCCTTTATACCGGCATTTTCATCGGCGGCATGTTCCATGCCGTGCTTGGCCGCTTCATCGGCAAAATCCGCTTTGCTCTGCCGCCATTGGTCACCGGTCTGGTGGTCACCATGATCGGTCTGGCTTTGGTCAAGGTCGGCATTCAATATGCCGCAGGCGGTGTGCCAGCCATGGGCAAGCCGGAATTCGGCTCCCTGCTCAATTGGGGTGCTGCCTTGGTGGTGATTGTCGTCACGTTGGGCTTCAAATTCTTCACCCGTGGCATGTTCTCGGTTTCAGCCGTGCTGATCGGCCTTGGCGCAGGCTATCTGTTTGCCCTTGCGACCGGCATGCTGACGGTCTCATCCATTGCCACCAGCTTTGAGCGTGCATCGCTCTTCTCCCTGCCAATGCCGTTCAAATATGGCTTCGAGCTGTCCTTTGCCGCCATCATCGGCTTCTGTCTGATGGCCGTCATCTCGGCCATTGAAACCGTTGGTGACGTCTCGGGCATCACCAAGGGCGGTGCAGGCCGTGAAGCCACAGACAAGGAAATTGCCGGGGCAACCTATGCCGATGGTCTGGGCACCGCGATTGCCGGCATCTTTGGCGGCCTGCCAAACACGTCCTTCTCGCAAAATGTCGGCCTGATTGCCATGACTGGCATCATGAGCCGCCATGTGGTGACCATTGGGGCAATCTTCCTGATCATCTGCGGCTTGGTGCCAAAAGTCGGCGGCCTGATCCGCACCATCCCGATCGAAGTGCTTGGTGGTGGCGTGATCGTGATGTTCGGCATGGTTGTCGCAGCTGGTATTTCCATGTTGTCTGATGTCAACTGGAACCGCCGCAACATGGTGATCTTCGCCATTTCCCTGTCGGTCGGTCTGGGCCTGCAGCTGGTGCCTGAAGCGGTCCAGCATCTGCCGGGCACGGCCAAAGTGCTGCTGACCTCGGGCCTGTTGCCTGCAGCCTTCCTCGCCATCGTACTGAACCTCATTCTGCCTGAGGAACTGCCAGCCGAAGCGACTGAGGAAGTCTCCGGCGGCATGGCAGGCCACGCAACCGGCTCCCTGCCGGGCGAATAAGCCAAGCAAACAAAAAGGCCCGCCTGATGAATGTCAGGCGGGCCTTTTCTTTGAGTGAGATTGTTTAAACTGGATGATCCGCCACCGCGATGCTGGCCCGCATATCCTGCAAGATCAGCAATTCCGCCGCCACCATCGCCGCAATGACGGCAGGCCGTTTGTCGTGCGAGCCACCCGCCCCAATCGGGCAGACAAAATCTTCCAGCATCCAATCCGCATCAGATCCAAATTCCCGCCTTAGCCAGTTGGAGAAGGTCCCCCGCTTGGTCTTCGAACCGATCATCCCGACATAAAGCGCGTCGCCGCGCAACAGGGCTTCGCGCGCCAACAGGAAGTCAAGGGCATGATCATGGGTGAGAATGAGGAAAATGCTGCCTGGCCGCGCGGTGCGCACGCCCCCTTCCGGCAAGGCGGAGAGCCTTTGCTCGACATCAGCCTCCAGCAAGGCCAGTTCCTCGGCCCGGCTGTCAATGACGATTGGATGGTAGGGCAGCAAAGCCAAGGCAGAGGCCAAAGCCCGGCCCACATGGCCAGCACCAAAAATATAAATCTGGGGTTCAGCTTGCGCCCGCTGCGCCTGCTCTTGCAAGGCAGCAGAACGGGCCGCTTCATCAACCCTTTGAAAGACCAAGCGCACCCGACCACCGCAGCACTGGCCGATATCAGGCCCCAAGGGGATGTCAAGCTGAACCGTCCCCTGCCCCTGCCGCAACATCCTTCGTGCTTCGTCAATCGCCAGATATTCCAGCTGTCCGCCGCCAATCGTCCCCCACTGCCCTGTGGGTGAGACAAAGATGTCCGCCCCCACCTCACGCGGCGATGACCCGACCAGATCATCAAGCACCACACGCACCACATCTCGGTGCTGATCGAGGAAGTCATGCAGCGTCTTAGCCATCTTCGTCTCCTGCATAATCTTGCAACCTGTCTACGGCCATCAGAATCCGTTCCGGCGTCGCAGGTGCATCAAGCCTTGGGCATTGGCCATAGTCTGCCACACTGGCCACCGCCATCGACAAGGCCTCCAACACGGATGCCGCCAGCATAAAAGGTGGCTCACCAACCGCCTTGGAGCGCTTGATGGTGCGTTCTTGATTCTCTGACCAGTCGGCCAGCGAGACATTGAAAATGGCTGGGATATCGCTCGCCAGCGGGATTTTATAGGTCGATGGCGCATGGGTGCGAAGCCTCCCGGCATCATCCCACCACAGCTCTTCCGTGGTTAGCCAGCCCATCCCCTGCACGAAGGCCCCTTCGACCTGACCGATATCAAGCACCGGATTGAGCGACTTGCCGACATCATGAAGAATGTCAGCACGCTCGACCCGATATTCACCAGTCAGTGTATCTATTGTCACTTCCGAGACTGCCGCCCCATAGGCAAAATAGAGGAAGGGCCGCCCTTCCCCCTTTTCGCGATCCCAGTGGATTTTCGGCGTCTTATAGAATCCGGCAGCGGACAATTGCACCCGCGCCAAATAGGCTTCCTTGATCAGAGCATCGAAGGCCAGTTCCTCATCGCCAATCCGCACCCGGTTCGGCAAAAACTGGATGTCTTTTTCGCTGACAGACCATTTCTCCGCCGCAAAGGCGATCAGCCGCGCCTTGATCTGCTCGGCGGCATCGAGCGCCGCCATGCCATTCAAATCGGTGCCGGAAGACGCCGCCGTCGCCGATGTGTTGGGCACCTTGTCGGTTGCCGTGCGGGTGATCTTGATCCGCTCAAGGTCCACCTGAAAGGCATCGGCCACCACCTGTGCCACCTTGACATTCAGCCCCTGCCCCATCTCGGTGCCACCGTGATTGAGCTGGATTGAGCCATCGGTATAGATATGCAGCAAACTGCCCGCCTGATTATACCAGGTGGCGGTGAAGGACACCCCGAACTTGACCGGTGTTAAGGCAATCCCCTTGCGCTCGATCTGTCCTTTGGCGACGGCCTCGTGGTTAAAGGCAATCACGGCCGCGCGCCGCGCCTGATAGTCGGCCCGGCCTTCGAGCTCGCCCACCAGCCGCTCAAGGATATTGTCTTCCACCACCTGATGATAAGGCGTCACATCGCGCCCCGGCCCGCCGTAAAAATTGGCCTTGCGCACCTCTAGCGGGTCCTTACCGACGGCATAAGCCACCTCTTCGATGATCCGCTCGGCGGCAATCACCCCTTGCGGCCCACCAAAGCCGCGAAAGGCCGTGTTGGAGACGGTGTTGGTCTTCATCGGATGAGAATCCAGCCGCACATGGGGGTAGAAATAGGCATTGTCTGCATGGAACAGAGCCCGGTCGGTGACCGGCCCGGACAGGTCGGAAGAATAGCCGCAGCGAGCAATATAGTCCCCCCGCACCGCCTCAATCCGCCCGTCTTCGTCAAAGCCCACCTCATAATCGACAATGAAATCATGGCGTTTGCCGGTCGCGGTCATATCGAGGTCCCGATCCGGACGCAGTTTGACCGGACGGTTCCATTTTTTCGCAGCCAGCGCAGCAATCGCGCAGAAGATATTCATCTGCGTTTCCTTGCCGCCAAAGCCACCACCCATCCGCCTGACCTGAATGGTCACCGAGTGAGATGGCACACCGAGCACGCGGGCCACCATATGCTGGGCTTCGCTCGGATGCTGGGTCGAGGCATGAACCAGAACATCTTCATCTTCGCCCGGCAGGGCAAAGGCAATCTGGCCTTCCAGATACATATGATCCTGCCCGCCCATCCGCATTTGGCCCTTGAGCCGCCTTGGCGCAGCCTCAAGCGCCCGGTCCGCATCACCACGCTTCAGCGTCATCGGCTTGGCCACATAGGTCCCGCACGCTTCCTTGGCTGCCAAGGCGTCGGTCACATGGGGCAAATCTTCATATTGCACCTCTGCCAGCATCGCCGCGCGGCGGGCAATGTCGCGGCTCTCGGCAATCACGGCAAACAAGGGCTGCCCCCAATAGGAGCAGACATCGGTCGGGAAGACCGGCTCATCATCGAGATGATTGGGACTGATATCATTGATACCGGGAATGTCCTCAGCGGTGATCACCCCGACCACGCCTTTAACCGCAAGGCAGGGGGCAAGATCCAGCGACAGGAGCCGGGCATGGGCCCGCTCGCTGACACCGAAATAGCCATGCAAGGTGCCGATCGGCTCTGCCAGATCATCGGTATAATCCGCCCGCCCGCGGACATGCTTGTCAGCGGAATCATGCTTGATATTCTGATGCACGCCACCCTTGATGGCCGTGGCTTTCGAGACATCCTGTTTCATTCTGCTGCCACCCCACTTGCATCATTCACACCATGCTCCATCCAGAAGCGGCGGAACAGATTTTGCGCCACTTTCATCCGATAGTCAGCACTGGCCCGCCAATCGGAAATGGGCGAAAAATCCACCGGCAGTGTTTTCGACGCAGCCATCAGGCTCATCTCGCAGAAAGGCTGCCCAACCAGCAAGCCTTCGGCTGTTATCGCCCGCTTCGGCGTCGCCGCCATGCCTCCAAGCGCAATCCGGGCTTCTTCAATCACACCATTGCCAACGCGCACATGCACGCCCATGCAGACGGTGGAAATATCCTCATCCCGGCGTTTGGAAATCTTGTAGGCGGCATTGAGGCTGCTGGCCTTGGGCAAAGGCAGGCGCACCGCCTCGACAAAATCGCCCGCCTGACGATCCTGCTTGCCATAATCAATAAAGAAATCCTCAAGTGGCAGCACCCTTTGATCAGAACCACGCCGCAACACCAGCTCCGCTCCCAGCGCGATGAAGACAGGCGGCAGGTCGCCAATTGGCGAGCCATTGGCAATGTTGCCGCCAATCGTGCCCATATTGCGGATCTGAGGCCCGGCAATTCGGCTCCAGAAATCCTCAAGATGTGGAAAATGGGCAGCCACCGCCTCCATGGCTTCGCTGTAACTGACCCCGGCGCCGATCACCAATTGGCCATCCTGTTCAGCAATGCTTTTAAGACCGTCAAGCCGGGTGAGAAAAAGAACCGTATCCAACCGTTTCAGATGCTTGGTGACCCACAGACCGACATCGGTGCCACCCGCGACAATCGTCGCCTCAGGCTCTTCGAGGCGCACGGCCGCCAGATCATCAAGCGAAGCGGGCAGGATTGCGCGTTGTCCCCCAACAGTCAGCTCAACCCGTGCCTCATCCCGCAACGCCCCCAGCCGCACCACATTGCGCTCACGCTCTGCCAGCAACCAGTCGCTGCCCGGATTGCCATAGTCAGATATGGCCGCCGCAGCCTTGAGGATCGGTTGATAGCCAGTGCAGCGACATAGATTGCCCTGCAAGGCCACGTCCACCGCCCGACGGTCAGGCCTTGGATTTTCCATCCAGAGAGCATAGAGCGCCATGACAAAGCCGGGCGTGCAAAAACCGCATTGGGAACCGTGATGATCGACCATCGCCTGCTGCACCGGATGCAGACCACCATCAACCCCACGCAAAGCTTCAATCGTTACCACATGGCAGCCATCGAGCGAGGGCAGGAAACGGATGCAGGCATTGACCGTCTCATAGATCAACTGGCCCTGATGAAGCCGCCCGACCAAAACCGTGCAGGCGCCACAATCCCCCTCGGCACAGCCTTCCTTCGAGCCGATCAGCCGACGCGTCAAGCGCAAGTGATCAAGCAAAGTGGTGTCCGGTGCGACCGCATCAAGCTCTTCGAGTTGATCATTGAGCCAAAATCGTAATGTCCTGCGGATGGTAGGCATCGTCGGTTCCTTTTGCTGACCCACTTCAAGTGTGTCGCGACCAACAGAGATCATGCATCCACGACACGCTCAGCCCAACAATTCAGCAGTCATCGGCTCTGACCATTCCTTGGGCATCTTCAACCCTATTCTATGCGCACTTGTCCGGATATGCTGAAAAAGTAATGACAGCTTTAGGATAATGCAAATAATAGCGAACAAAAAGCCCTTAAACGATGCCGATTAGGCATCAAAGAAAGGTCATGTGCCGGTTCACATCCTTGTAGAGCAAATAGCGGAATTTGCCCGGGCCACCGGCATAACAGGCCTGAGGACAAAAGGCACGCAGCCACATATAGTCGCCAGCCTCGACCTCGACCCAGTCCTGATTGAGCCGATAAACCGCTTTTCCTTCAAGCACATAAAGGCCATGCTCCATCACATGGGTCTCAGCAAAAGGAATAACGCCCCCCGGCTCGAACGTGACAATGGTGATATGCATGTCGTGGCGCATGTCATCGGGATCGACAAAACGCGTTGTTGCCCATTTGCCGTCCGTATCCGGCATCGGCGTTGGTGCGATATCCCGCTCGCTGGCGACAAAGGCCTCGGGCTTGTCCACCCCGGCGACGGCCTGATAGGCCTTGCGAATCCAGTGGAACACCGCCACGTCCGCTGCCTCGTTGACAATCGACCAGTCTGATTCACACGGAATATAGGCAAAGTCCCCTTCCTTCACACTGTGCTTCACGCCATCAATGGTCAGGGAAAGCGCCCCGCTGGTGCAAAATATTCCAGCCTGAGCGGCTTTGTTGGTCTCGGGCTGATCACTGCCTCCTTGCGGTTCCAGCTCAACGATATAGTGGGAAAAGGTTTCGGCAAAGCCGGTCAGCGGCCGCGCCAGCACCCACATCCGCATGCCGGTCCAGAAGGGCAGCTTGCTACAGACAATATCCCGCATGGTGCCTTTGGGAATGACCGCATAGGCGTCGGTAAAGACCGCCCGATCCGTCAGCAGATCGGTTTGTGCAGGCAGACCACCCTGCGGTGAATAATAGGGTTTGACGGACATGGGGGGACCTCCCGAAAGGCATTTCGAGCGCTCCAGTCTGCAACAGAAGTGACGCGCTCATCTTGACGCCCTATCTTGCCAACCAAATGCAAAGACAGGGCTTTCCATGATAAAACCCTGTCTTGCCGCATTTTCCAACCAGCTTCATGGCCTTTCAGCCCTGAAGCATTGTTTCGCTTTTTTTGAAAATCTCCCCTTAAAGGGCCTCTATCCGTCAAACGCCACAAACTGTTGCACCTGCTCGCCAAGTCCTTCGACCCCAAGCCGCACTTCATCACCGGCTTTGAGATAACACGGTGGAGACATGCCCATACCAACGCCCGGAGGGGTACCGGTGGTGATCACATCCCCCGCCCGCAAGGGAAAGAAGGTCGACAGATGGGCAATGATCTCGGCCACCGGGAAAATCATCTTTTCCGTATTGCCGGTCTGCATCCGCTCGCCATTGACATCAAGCCAAAGGTCAAGCTTTTGAGGATCCGGGATTTCATCACGGGTCACCATATAGGGGCCGATCGGACCAAAGCCTTCGCAGGACTTGCCCTTCACCCATTGTCCGCCATGTTCAATCTGGAAAGCGCGTTCAGAGAGATCATTGACCACGCAATAGCCTGCCACGTGAGACAAGGCGTCTTCCAGTGCAATATGCGCGCCGCCCGTCCCGATGATCACCCCCAGTTCCACCTCCCAATCGGTCTTGGTCGAGCCTTTGGGGATCGTTACCGGATCATTTGCCCCGGTCGCTTCGCACACCTTGGTAAACAGGATCGGAAAGTCAGGAATCGCCATGCCGGCTTCTGCTGCGTGATCGGAGTAATTCAGCCCAATGCAGAAAAAGCGTTGGCTATCTGCAATGCAGGCATCATACCGCACGTCATCCGGCAGCATTGGGAACATGGTTGGATCCAAAGCCGCCAACCGCGCCAAAGCCTCGTCGGACAGCTGATCCGGCCCCAGATCCGGAATCACCGAAGACAGGTCCCTGCCCCGCCCCTCGGCATCCAGCATCCCCGGTTTCGCAGCCCCTCTTGGCCCAAATCGGAACAACTTCATCGCACGCCTCCTCACCTTGATTATTGATTGGTCTTTCAAAACACAGAACCACCATCTTGCCCTATTTACAACGGATAAACGAAGCGACCTGTTGCGCCTTGACATCGACCCGTCGGAGCACCGACAGTGGGTATCAAGAACAGACCAAGGGAAGCCCTTCTTGCGCAAGACCGTGATAGTATTGATGCTGTTTCTGCTTGTGGTGCCGATGAGCGCCGCCACCCTTTTGGCTGCGCCCTTTCAGAGTCTTCCGCATGAAAGCATCACCTCCATGGTGAAAAGCATCATCGAGCACCATGCTGTTTCAGATGACCAGACAGCCAGCCAACAGCCAATGCCTTGCCCGGATTGTCCCATGTCAGACTGTGACCCGGATCCTGCCGGGGATTGCAGCTTTCATGCCTGCTGCTTCCTTCATCCCGCAATGCAAGTCTTCAGAGATCTGCGTCACACACCTATGGCGACCTTCAGCGACCATCACCTGTTGGCCATTTTCCTGCAGCCACCGGACGACCCACCCATTTCGTGACAACACTCCCCCAACAGTGACCGGCTCCTCCTTGTCTGTTGAAAGATGACATCGCGGCAGCCTGTTGCCATTCTCATAAGTTGAACAATATGGAGTTAGTCATGTTCCTCAAACCCATCACCCAAGCGGTCTTTCTGGCATCGAGCCTGCTTTTGCCGCTATCTTCTCACGCAGCAGAAGGCCCCAAAGTCACCGTCTATAAATCCGCTTCATGCGGCTGCTGCGGCGACTGGGCTGCGGCTCTTGAAAAAGCCGGATACCAAATCGAGACCAACAATATTGATGATCTCGACTGGGCCAAGCAGCAATTCAGCGTACCCGAAGAGATGGAGGCCTGTCACACGGCCATCATCGATGGCTATGTGGTGGAAGGCCATGTGCCCCTTGAGGCTCTGGCCAAACTGCTAAAGGAGAGACCGAAGGTCCGTGGCATCGCCACTCCGGGCATGCCGATGGGCTCCCTTGGCATGGGCTATGACCCGAAAGCCCGCTACACGGTCTATGCTTTCGGGTTACCCGGCAATCAAGCCCCGCGCCCATTCTATGAGGCGGGGCAATAAGCCTTCTTTGCGTTGATCCTTCAGCGCTTTTTCCAGCTCACACCGGCGGCGGGGATTGTCTCGCCGCCCCATTTCACCGGCTCGGGATTATAGTTGAAGACAAAGCGGTGGTTCGCCGTATCACGCAGTCGCACGCCGTCTGGCAGGGCGACAGTCTCGATACCTTCAGCGGCGCAAAGCGGTGTCAGGATTGCCCGCCAGGCATCCGCATCCGGCCAGATCGACAGATAGTGCCATTTGCCATCATTCTTCACCAAAACCGCTTCACCGGATTGCGTTTTGGCCACCACCTCGAAATCGCCTTCAAGGCTTTCTAGCCACCGCCCCCCATGGCCGCAGATATCCAGCGGAACTGCCACTGATGGGGGCAGGCTCTGGGTCAGGCTGACGGTGCAATCAAGCCCCACCAGATTGGGGCCCAATGGCATCGGGAACGTCAATTCTTCGGTTTTAACCCCGCTGCGCGGCCCGAGAATAACCGTCGCATCTGTCGACGACAAAGCCAACCCTTCAAGGGTCATCAGGCCCGGCGCCAGAATGAGCTTGTAACCCGTCAGATTGCCGCGCTTGGGCAGAATATCAACCGACAATCCCAAGGCCCGCAAGGCACGATAGGTCTCGAACACCAGTCGGAAATAGTCGAAATCCGCACCCTGTGGCTGGGTATCCCACGCCCATTGCGACGGATAGTCAAAAATCAGCGCCACCGGGGCCTGCACGATGGCCGGTGCCTGCAAGGCCTCATCGGCCGCAATCTCTGCGGCGACCTGCCGTGCTTCTAAAAGGCCACGGGCTTCCACATGATCCGGGCGCAGCAAGGCGGTGTGCATCTGCTCCTGAGCAAAGGGCGCTTGCCGCCAGCGGAAATAACTCACCACTTCGGCCCCATGGGCAAAGGCTTCCCAACTCCAAAGCCGCACCATGCCATCCAGCGGTGCAGGATTGAACGGGGCCCAATTAACCGGGCCGGGCTGCTGTTCCATCACCCACCAGCGCCCCTTGCCAACGGCACGGTAAAGATCGTGATGGAAGGCCTGAAAGTCAGGGTCGCCTTGCCTCAGGAACCGCAGCTTGTGGTCTTCACTTTCCTCCAGACGATCTGACAGGAAACCAATCGGATAGCTGTCCCAACTGGCAATATCGAGATCCAAACCAACATCATAATGATCAAACTCGGTCACCCGGCCCATATAATTATGGATCAGCGGCGCGTCGGTCAGCTCACGCAAAGCGTCGGCCTGCTCCTTGTTGAACCGAACAACCTGATCGGACGAGAACCGCCGAAAGGCCATCACGTGGGACGGATTGGGCTCGGTGACAGTCATGTTGGGCAGTTCGATCTGCTTGAAGCTGTCATAGTCCATCGACCAGAAAACATTGCCCCACGCCTCATTGAGCACAGCAATGCTGCCATAAAGCTGGCTCAACCAATCGCGGAACCCCACTTGGGCAGCGTTGGAATAGGACAGAATCGTATCATGGCAACCATATTCATTGTCGATCTGCCACGCCGCCACATGCGGGTTGCGACCATAGCGTTCGCCCATCAGGCGCGCCATCCGCACCGCCTCGCGTCGATAGCCTGCATGGGAAAAGCAATAATGGCGCCGCGATCCGAACTTGCGCGGCTGGCCCTTTTCATCCACCGCCAACATGTCGGGATAACAATCGATCATCCAGCGCGGCGGCGTGGCGCTCGGCGTGCCCAGCACTACCTTCAGTCCCGCCGCCCCCAATATCTCGATTGCGTCATCCAGCCAGTCCCAGACCATCTTGTCCGGTTGAGGCTCCAGCCGGGACCAGGCGAATTCGCCGATCCGCACCCATTTGATGCCCGCCTCCACCATCCGACGGGCATCTTCCTGCCACACGGAACGGTCCCACTGTTCGGGATAATAGCAAACGCCCAGAGACCGCTGGAACGCCTTCAAACCTTCAATCGATTTTGTCATAGCTGCACCTTGTGTTCTCTCTGCCCCTTTAACGTGACATCGCGCTGGAAGACCGATCCAGCCAGTGGATGCTGAGCGATGCCCGCCTCATCCAGCTCGCAGCGGGCCGAGGTCACATAAAGTGTCTGCCCTTCGCGCCCGCCAAAGGCCGGACAAGTAAGATGGGGTGCGCCAAAGGCTTCAGCAAACAGAAAGTCTCCGTCCGGGCCATAGACTGCCACGCGTGACGCCCCCCATTGAGCCACCCACAAATTGCCCACCGCGTCCACAACCGCCCCGTCCGGGTCGAGATCATCAGCGCGAAAGTCAATGAAACAGTCCGCCTCAGCCGCTGGCCAACCTTCCCCATCCAGCGCCACCCGCATCAAACGCTGGGTGCGCGTATCGGTGAAATAGGCATGTCGGCCATCGGGCGCAAAGCAAATGGCATTGGAGATGGAAATCCGGTCATAGAGCCGCCGCAGCTCACCGCGATAAAAGCGATAGATCGCCCCGGCATGATCTTCGCCCTTTTTGCCCATGGTGCCAATCCAGAAGCCGCCATAGGGGTCGGCGCGACCGTCATTGGACCGGGTCAGAGCATTATCCCCTTCCAGATCGCAGACCCGTTCCTCAGCTCCGGACACGAGATTGAACAAAAACAGCCTCGTTTCGCTGGCCACCAGCAAATGGTCGTGATCGACCCAGCCGCAGGCACTGACCATCTGGTCAAAGTCCCATGCCGCAGGACCGTCCCCGGTCCGGGTGAGCAATCGTCCTGCCAAAATGTCAAACCAGAAGAGCTGTCCCCGCTCCGGGTGCCAAAGCGGCCCTTCCCCGAGGCTGCATCGGCGATCGTCAAATAGATCCGCGTTCAATCCGCCTTCTCCCCTTGCCCATTATGGTGCCTTACCCCATCGCCGCATCATAGGCCGCAACCACTTGTCTGGCTCTTTCGGCCAGATCTTGCGGCGAGCGCCCCGGAACATAAAGCGCCGTTCCAATACCAAAGCCATCTGCCCCGGCAACCACCCAGTCTCCAAAATTTTCCGGCCCGGCCCCGCCAACCGCATAGACCGGCACATCGCGCGGCAATACAGCCCGCATGGCTTTAAGCCCCTCAGAACCAACAAGCGAGCCGGGAAACAGCTTCAACCCGTCCGCCCCCGCCCGAATGGCGGTGAAGGCCTCGGTCGGCGTCATCACACCGGGCCAGCTTTGAAGCCCCCATTCCTTGGTCACCGCGATGACATCCGGATTGCAATCTGGCGAGACCACCAGCTTGCCCCCCGCTTTGGCGACAGCGGCCACATCTTCAACACTCAACACGGTGCCAGCCCCGATCAGCGCCCGATCCGCATAGGCCCCTGCCAGTAGCCTCACACTTGTCAGAGCGTCAGGAGAATTGAGCGGCACCTCGATCATGGTGATCCCGGCTTCGATCAGCCCCTGCCCCGCCGTCTCGACCTCAGACGGCTCGATCCCGCGCAAAATGGCAATGATATTGCGGCTCATGCTGTCTCATCCTTTTTCTGCGCTCTTTGTCGGTATACGGCCATCAGGCCTGCCAAAGTCATGTCGAGGCCATTTTCCACCTCGGGCTTAACACATTCTTCGCTCAGCGCCATGTCATAGAGATGGCAAAGGCTGGCCTCCCCGATCAGGCTGATCCGCTGTCCCAGCCAATAGGGCTTGGTGGCAGCCAGTTCCATACCAATCAACAGCCCGGACAGGCGGGCCCGCACATCTGCAGCTTTCAGGCCAGTCAGCAGGCTCTCGGCCCTCAGACTGAACAACCGACTGGTTAGCCGTGCCGGATGGGCCATCCCTTCCGATACAGCCTCCAGAAACAGCTCCTCATTCAACCCTTCTTCGCCAAGGGAATGCTTCAGCACGGTATGGTTGGCGATCACCGCGAACATTTCACCAGTCATCGCCGTCTGGAACGACACCACTTCGCCCGCACTGATCCGCACCCATTTGCTGTGCGTCCCCGGCAGGCACAAAACGCCGTCGAACTCCTTGTCCTTGGCCAGATAGCCAGCAATCTGCACCTCTTCGCCGCGCATCACATCCGCGGACCGATCCTGTTTGAGACCCGGCACCACATGCACCCGGAATGCTGGACAGGAGACCGACCCATAGAGATCCCCCAGCGGTTCGCAAGGCACGGCACGATAGGGCGCCTCAACCCAACCCTGCCGTGAGCCGACCATGCCGCAGGCAATCACGTCAACGGGTTGGGGGTGACCGGCCAGCTGATCTGCGATCAGATCAGCAAGGGCCGGTTCGAAACCGTCCATGGTGAGTGAACCCATACCGCTCTCCGAAGAGCGATGAAACAGCACCTTGTCTGCCTCATCCAAACCCCAGGCACGCAAATGGGTTGTCCCCCAGTCAACGGCAATCCATGACAAACTCATCCTGTTACCACCACGCCACCATCGATCACCAAAGTCTGACCGGTCATCATCCGACTGGTCTTGGAGGCCAGAAACAGAACCCCATCGATGATGTCTTCAGGCTGGATCGGTTCTTTCAGGCACTGCATCGCCAGATGGTTTTCGAGCGCTTCAGGCGTCACCCACATGTCCTTCTGCTTTTGGGTCAGCACCCAGCCCGGAGCCAGTGCATTGACCCGAACGCCATCAGGGCCCCATTCGCGCGCCAAAGATCGGGTCATGCCATTGATGCCCGAATTGGCCGTGGTGTAGCAGGTCAGATTCTCATGCCCCATCATATAGGCAATGGAGGAGAAATTGATGATCGAACCACCGCCCCGCTGGCGCATGCCCTCAAACACCGCCTTGCAGGAAAAGAAGTAGGACCGCAGATTGAGCGACATATTCCAGTCCCAGTAGTCCTGTGTCACATCCTCTGCCCTGTGCCGCTCATCATTGGCCGCATTGTTGACAAGGATCGAAATGGCGCCATGGACTTCGGCGGCCTCCGCAATGGCCCCTTCCAGCTTGCCCACATCGGTAATGTCGCATGGCAGGAACAAAGGCCGGTTGCCGGTTTCCCGTTCCATCCGATCGCAAAAGTCGGTTGCATCAGAGCGCTGAACAAAGGCCACCTTACAGCCCTGCCGCAAGAAGCCCTCTGTCAGATAAGCGCCAATCCCCGACCCACCACCGGTGATGAATACAGACTGGTTCGCAAGATCCGAATAGGTTGCATGCATTGGTCACTCTCTTTCCCGGTTGGGCGGCCCCCTCTGCCAAGGGAGATCCGCCAACCCTTCTGATTTTTCTGATCCTGTTGGTGTTTCAGTGGCTTTCTCGGGTCACGAGACGGGTATCCTTGCCCACCAGAAAGTCCAGATCGGCCCCCTGATTGGCCTGCAAAACATGGTCGATATAAAGCCGCGCATAGCCGCGGCTATAATGAGGTGCATCGGGCTGCCAAGCAGCGCGGCGCTTCGCCAATTCAGCCTCATCGACCAACAGCTCCAAGGCCCCTGCCGAGGCACTGACCCGGATTTGGTCGCCGGTCTTGACCAAAGCCAGCGGCCCCCCAGCCTGCGCCTCTGGGGCCACATGCAGAACCACCGTGCCAAAGGCCGTGCCAGACATTCGCGCGTCACTGATCCGCACCATGTCCCGTACCCCTTGTTTGACCAGCTTGGCCGGGATCGGCATATTGCCCACTTCCGGCATCCCCGGATAACCCTTCGGCCCACAGCCCTTTAGCACAAGGATCGTATCCTTGCTGACGGGCAGATCTTCGCGGTCAATATTGGCTTTCATATCTTCGATGCTTTCAAACACATAGGCTTCCGCCTCATGTTCGAGCAAAGCATCCGTTGCGGCTGACGGTTTGACGATGGCCCCGTCCGGCGCCAGATTGCCTTTCAGCATCCGCAAGCCAGCCGCCGCTTTGACCGGCGCATCATAGGGGTGGATCACATCATCATTGTAGCATTCGGCGCCCTCCGCATAGGCGCTGATATCCTTGCCCATCACCGTCATGGCAGGACGCAAATGGCCTTTCAGACGGTCCAGCACCACCGGCATGCCGCCCGCATAGCAGAAATCTTCCATCAGATATTGGCCCGACGGCATGCAATTGACCAGCAGCGGAATATCCTTGCCAATCTCCACATCCTCCAGCCGCAGATCGATCCCGACCCGGCCTGCCAGCGCCAGCAAATGGACCACCGCATTGGTCGAACCACCGACCGCTGCATTGGCCAGAATGGCATTCTCAAAGCTTTCCCGACTGACCACCTTGGAGAGTACCAACCCCTCTTCGACCATTTCGACAATCCGCTTGCCGGTCAAATGCGCCAAGGCCATCCGGCGGGCATCGACCGCTGGCAAGGCCGCATTGGTCGGCAAGCTCAGACCCATTGCTTCCACCAAGGAGGCCATGGTCGAGGCGGTGCCCATGGTCATACAGACGCCCTTTGAGCGGCTCATGCCGGATTCCGCCGCCATGAAATCCTTCAGCGTCATTTCCCCGGCCCGCACCGCTTCGGAAAATTTCCAGACATCGGTGCCAGAGCCAATATCCTTGCCCTTCCATTTGCCATTCAGCATCGGGCCGGACGAGACGACAATGGTCGGCAAATCCACCGATGCCGCCCCCATCAGCTGCCCCGGCGTGGTCTTGTCGCAGCCGCCGAGCAGAACCACCCCGTCCATGCCATAGGCGCGGATGCTTTCCTCCACATCCATCGACAACAGATTGCGAAACAGCATCGCGGTCGGCTTCATCTGGGTTTCGCCCAAGGACATCACCGGAAACTCGACCGGGAACCCACCGGCCTCCCAGACGCCCCGTTTCACCCCTTCAGCCAGATCCCGCAAACCCGAATTGCACGGCGTTAGCTCCGACCATGTGTTGCAAATGCCAATCACCGGCCGCCCATCAAACACATGATCTGGAAAACCCTGATTTTTCATCCAACTGCGATGAATGAAACCATCCTTGTCGAGTTTGCCATACCAAGCCCGGTTGCGCCGATTCTGCTTTTTGTCGTCGCTGTTATCGCTCATAGTCTTTGCCCTTCTAAAACCCACATCACATCGGGGAAGCTCCAAGGCAGCGTCACCCCATGCTGCATCAGAAATGCCCCGCTGACTTCAATCGGTCCTTGTTTCAAGGCGGGCGTCCCACGCGACAGGCGCACGCCCCGGTCTGCATCCAACAGGGTCAGCCGATAGTGCGCCTCTGGCTCCAGCCCGGTCAAGCGCAGAGGCCGCGGCAAAATCTGCCTTGAAGTCCCCGCTTTGCCCGCAAAGACCACAAATCGGCCCCCATCGGCGGCCAATTGCTGTTCGGCAAAGATCGCTTTATCCCCATGATCGAGCCGCAAAATGTCGGCTTTTTCCAGCCAGCCGCGATTGGCCTTCCACCAGCTGGTCACCCGGGTCAGCAAAGCGGCCTCATCCGCGCTCAGTTCGCGCGGATCCATCTCAAAGCCCATATGCCGCTGAGCGGCCACCCAGGCCCGCAAATGGATATCCAGATCCCGCCCGGATGTATGGCAATGGCGCGGCCCCACATGAGAGCCTGTCACCACCAGCGGCAGGAACAGAGCCGCTTCATGCTGGATCCGCATCCGCTCCAGCGCGTCATTGCTGTCCGACAGCCAGACCCGCTGGGTGTGTTCCAAAATACCAAAATCAATCCGCCCGCCACCCGACGAACAGCTTTCAATTTCAACACTGGGGAAATCCGCCCTCAGACGGCCAAGCAGGTCATAAATCCCCGCTGTCTGGTCCGCATCGGGATAAGGCAGCACCCGATTATGGTCCCACTTGATATAATCGATGTCATTGTCCGACAGGATGGCGGCGATCTTGTCATACAAATAGGCGCGCACCGCATCCTTGGCCATGTCGAGCACAAATTGCTGCCGCCCGGCCAACTGGTCCGCATCCCCCAGCATCCAATCGGGATGGGCGCGATAAAGATCAGAGTCCTTATTGACCATTTCCGGCTCGAACCAAATGCCAAAGCACATGCCCAAGCCCTGCACATGATCGATCAGCGGCGTCAAACCATCGGGATATTTGCGCCGATCAATCACCCAATCCCCAAGCGAGCTGGTGTCATCATCACGCCGCCCAAACCAGCCGTCATCAAGCACAAAGCGCTCAGCCCCAAGAGCGGCTGCCCGGTCGGCAATCTGCTTCAGTGCCTCGACATCATGGTCAAAATAGATCGCTTCCCAGCAATTGTAATGCACCGGACGGGGCCGTTCCGGATGCGGCATGGTCAAAACCCTGTCGCGAAGATGGCGCTGAAAGGACACCGCCAGCCCATTCAACCCCACATCAGAATAGGTGAAATAGAGGGGCGCGGTCTCGGCACTGGTAACAGGCGCACGCAAGCTTCCCCCCGCATGGCCAAACTGGATTTGCCGCCGCCCGTCAGGCATTTCTTCCGCCACCAAACGATGACCGCCAGACCAGCCATAGTGAAAGCCATAGGCCTCGCCGCTGGTGTTGATTGCACCGGTCAGCGGCACGATCAGGCCGGGAAAATGCTCATGACCTGACCGCCCCGTGCGATTGTCACGCAGATGGGCACCTTGGGTCCAAGCCACCCTGTTGGTCATGAATTCCCCACACCAACGGCCGGAAAAATCGATCATCTCGTCGGACAATTGCGGGCCGGGCAAAACCGGTGCCGCCAACCAATCAACAAGGATCGGCGCGCCTGAGGACAGCGACGCCCGCGCCACAATCATCTTGGTGCCCGCATCAATAGCAAAGCTGGCGATATAGGTGAGACCCAACGCCTCGTCGGCAAAGGTCAGGCTCAGCGCCCCCTCTTCGCTGTCATCCGCTGCAACAAACCGCAACCGCGGTGCAAGCAGATGCCCATCCGCCGCGCGCACCATCATCCCCGGTTGGCCGGGAAAGGTCTGGCTGGTTTCCGGGCAGATCGACAAGGCAGGCACTTCATCGAGCATGCCACCGGTCACATCCATGCCTTGCGCCTGATACAGCCCTTCCAGATCCTCGTCATCGGGCAAGCGGCGGCCCCAATAGGCGACCTCCGCCAACTGATCATTGCGTGACACCAAAACAAGGCTTTGACGATCATCGTCAAGCCGCCAACAGCGTTTCATGAGAAAATCCTGCCAAAAAATGGAAAAGGAAAGGAGAAAGCCAGCTGCCAGAATGGCAGCTGGCTGAGAGCTTATTTGACTGCGCCCAAGGTCAGCCCTGCAATGAAGTGGCGCTGCATGGCAAAGAACATCGCCACCGGCGGCAGAGCCGCGACAAGCGAGCCGGCACTCATCATATTGTAGGCCGCCCGATATTGGGCATTGAAGCTGGTAATCCCTGCGGTTACCGGCTGGCTATCCGGCCCTTGGGTCAGCACCACCGCCCAGAAATAATCATTCCAGATGAAGGTGAAGATCAGCACGGACAGGGCGGCAATGGCCGGTTTCATCAAAGGCAGCACCACATGCCAGAAAATCTGCAACTCGGTCACCCCTTCCACCCTTGCGGCCTCAATCAGCTCCTTGGGCAAGGCGCGAATGAAATTGCGCATGAAGAGGGTGCAAAAGCCGGTCTGGAAGGCAATGTGGAACAAGACAAGCCCGGTCTTGGTGTCATAGAGCCCCATATCGAGCGTCAATTCGCGCACCGGCACCATCAGGATCTGGAATGGCACGAAATTGCCAGCCACAAACATGAAGAAGACCCACATATTGCCCTTGAAGCGATAGATGCCCAGCGCAAAACCCGTCATACAGGACAAAGCCACCGCCCCGATCACCGTCGGCACCGTGATGAAGACCGAGTTAAACAGGTAGCGTGGCATGTCGGAGGCGGTGAAGACCTTCCAATAATTGCCCAATCCGTCCGTGCTCGATGGCAAGCCCCAATAGTTAGCTTGCGCAAAATCCACGTCAGGTTTGATCGAGAACAGCGCAACCGCCAGCAAGGGAGCAAGCCACATCAACAGGGCAATCGGCAACAAACCCTGATAGGACAGGGCATAGGCGCGGGACTTCTTTTCTACCGGTGTCGGAAACATTACGCCCCCCTCTCGTCACGTGCCATTTTCCAAAGGAAGAAGGAAATATAAACCAGCATGATCAGGAACAGCACCACGGCAATCGCCGCGCCATATCCCATCCGGAAGCCATATTCCGACAAGGCCACTTCAAACATATAGAAGGCCAGCACCCGGCTTTCGCCAAACGGGCCGCCATTGGTCATCACCGAAATCAGGTCAAAGCTGCGCAAGGCCCCGATTATCGTCACCACGAAGGCAATGAAGGTTGCGGGACGCAATTGCGGCAGGATGATATACCAGAGCATTTTCCCGCCCTTGGCCCCGTCGAGCCGTCCTGCTTCGATCTGCTCTGGATCCACGGCATTCAGGCCTGTGAGATAAAGGATCATGCAATAGGCCGTCTGCGGCCATAGCCCCGCAGCAATGATGCCATAGGTTACATAGCGCTCATCCCCCAGCACGTTGATGGGGTCAAACCCGAAGAAACCAAGCATTTCATTCAACAGACCGAAGGTCGGGTCATAAAACCAGCTGAAAACCAGCCCGACCACCACCTGCGAGATCACGAAGGGGAAGAAAAACAGCGACTTGTACAGCCGGATACCAACGACCGTCTGATTGAGAAACAAGGCAATGAACAGACCGGCAGGGATGGCCAGCAAATAGAGCAGCAACCAAATCAGGTTGTTGCGTAAGGAGACATAGAAGGCATCATCCCAGTAAAGCTCTTCGTAATTGTAGAAACCGACAAAGGTCCGCTCTCCCAGTCCATCCCATTCATAGAAGGACAGGTTGAAGGACTGAAAAATCGGAAAGATCACATAAAAAAGGAAAAACAGCACACCGGGCAACAACAGCAACAGCGGGGTCATGCTTTGTTGATTGCGATGCCACCAGCCGGATTTGGCGGTTGCATAGTCTGCAGGCACGGAAGTCATCAGCGATCCTTTCCATGATGCGGCCAGACGAGGCCGTCAGATGAGCAGTCTGACGGGGCATTCAGACGTCGGGAACAATGAGACGGACAGCAAACCGGACTGGAATGACAGCATCGGTGCGCCGGGTATACGCAATCCGACCACACCACCCGGCCACGACCCAAAGGTCGGACCGGGTGACAGGGTTGTCATCTCAGTGGTTTTGCATGGCTACAATTTACTTGTAGATACGCTTGCGAGCGCGTTCGAGCTGATTGAGGATACGATCCAGCTGGTCTGGCTTGACCATGAATTTCTGGAAACCATCCATCGCAACCTTGGCCATTTCAGCCGGAGCATCACGGTCGAAGAACTGCGCCACACCATCAGCCGCATTCAGCATCGGTGAGCCTTCCTGAAGGAACTTGTCGTCGGCCACCGAGCTGTCGGCATTGACCGGCAACTGGCCCAGCTGCTTGTTGATGATGGTCTGGTTTTCAGCATCGGCCACATAGCGCAGGAAAGCCCGGGCATTGTCCTTATTCTTGGCCTGCGCCGGAATATGGAAGGTATCCATTGGCGCATCTTCACCGTCGCTGACGCCTTCGGTGATCACCGGGAACTTGTAGAAATCGAGCTTGCTGTCATCAAGACCAGCTTCACGCAAAGGTGCCACGGCGAAGTTGCCCATCAGATAGGCCGCCGCTTCCCCTTTGACCATGAAGGGCAATGCCTCCTGCCAGCTGTAAGAGGTGTGATTGTCGACATAGGCGCCCATGTCGATCAGCTCGCGCCAATTGGCGAATGTCGCTTTCACCCGATCATCGGTCCACGGCACATTGCCCTGCAGCAGGTCGATATGGAATTCGAAGCCGTTGGTGCGCATGTTGAGATAGTCGAACCAGCCCGCAGCAGTCCAAAGGAACTTGGTACCGATCGTGAAGCATTTACGGCCACTATCGAGAATTTTCTGGCAGTTGGACTTCATGTCGGCAAAGGTTTTTGGCTCGCTCAGACCCAGTTCCTTGTAGATGTCCTGACGATAATAGATGCCCCACTGATAGAAGGAATAAGGCACGCCCCACTGCTTGCCATCAAGGGTCAGAGCGGCTTTGGAAGGGGCCAGTTTGGTGGCAAACAGATCTTCTTTCCAAAGATCGGACACATCATCAAACAGCCCCGCATCCACATAAGGCTTCATCCGGTTGGCGGCATACCATGTGGCAACGTCCGGCGCATTGGCGGTCAGGAAGTTGCGGATCTGGGTTTTGTAGGCTTCGCGATCAATGATCGTGGTTTCGATCTGCAAATCCGGATTCTTGGCCTGGAAGCGCGCAATCATGTCTTCCATGGTCGCCCGCGGCGCCGGGTTTGACGTATCGAGAAAGATCTTCAAATCCCCCGTAAGACCTTCCGCCATCGCTGGCACCGCAATCATCGCAGTTGTGGCAAGAGCTGCCAAAGTTGTCTTGAGCATGGAACGCATTTTGTCCTCCCTATGGGTTCCAACTATTGAAACTTGGTTTTACATATTGCAATCATAACGCCAAACGGCTACACCTTGTCAACAGCAACAATTAAAAAGACACCGGTTTCGGGCCGCTCTACCTGTCCGCTAGCGCCAGCTACAAGCAGGCACGACAGGCTGTGTTTGCGGGCAGATATCAAGGCAAGCTGGCCGGTGAAAGCTGGGAGACATGAGATGGCTGTGATGGATGAAAAAAGGTCCGCCACCCCGGTCAAGACCGCTGATGGCACAGTCGGCAAAGCCCTTGATGTGCTCGATCAGGTGGCAGGCTTTGGCCGTCCGGTTCGCTTTGCCGAACTGCTCGAAGGCAGTCGCTATCCCAAAGCCACCCTTTATCGCTTTGTGCAAACCCTGACCAATCAGAACATGCTGAGCTATGACCCGGAGCGCCAGACATATAGCCCCGGCTTTCGGCTGGTGCGTTTGGCTCATGCCGCGTGGCGCCAGACATCGCTGGCACCGATCGCCCGCCCCTATCTCGACCAGCTCAGCCTCGACATCGGCGAAACCGTGCATCTGGCACAGCTGGATTCCGGTCATGTGCTCTATGTCGACAAGCGCAACGCCCGACAGCCCATCGCCATGTATAGTCAAGCGGGCAAAATCGGCCCGGCCTACTGCACCGGTGTCGGTAAAGCGATGTTGGCCTATCTGCACGAACCGCAATTGTCGACAGTCCTCTCGCAGCAGAGTTTCCATGTCTTCACACCGCACACCTTGCGCGATATTGACAGCCTGAAGGCTGAACTGGTCGAAATCCGCACAGCGGGCCATGCCTTTGACCGCGAAGAGCATGAGCCAACCATCATTTGCGTCGCCGTGCCGATCATCACCAATCAAGACAATGTGCTGGGCGCTCTGTCGGTAACAAGCTCCACCCAGCGTTCGAGCCTGGAGGCGCTCGAGTTGCTGGCACCGCGCTTGAAACGAACAGCCAAGACCATCGCCGAAGAAGCCACCAACTGGCATTTTCCCGACGCTTGACGCCCGACACGGCTCCAAGGCAGGAAGGCACTAAAACAATCGCAGCTCTCATCCGGGCTGATCAGGAGGAAACAACACCATGTCAGGACTGAAGCTCCGCAACACCGTCAAGAAATTCACGCAGGTTCAAGTCATCCATGGCGTCGACCTCGACATTGCTGACGGGGAATTCTGTGTCTTTGTCGGGCCATCGGGTTGCGGCAAGTCGACACTTCTGCGGATGATTGCCGGTCTGGAGGAGACCACAGAAGGCACCATCCATATCGGCGAACGCGACGTCACCAAAATGGACCCTGCCGAGCGTGGTGTCGCCATGGTGTTTCAGACCTATGCCCTTTACCCGCATATGACGGTTGCGGAAAATATGGGTTTTGGTCTCAAAATGAATGGCTTTCCGAAGGAGGAGATCAACGCCAAGGTGACCGAAGCCTCGCGCATTCTCCGGTTGGATGACTATCTCAAGCGCAAACCCAAGGCCCTGTCCGGCGGCCAGCGCCAGCGTGTCGCCATTGGCCGGGCCATCGTCCGCGGGCCAGAAGTCTTCCTGTTTGACGAACCCCTGTCCAACCTCGACGCCGAATTGCGCGTCGAAATGCGTGTCGAGATCGCCCGCCTGCACAAGGAAATCGGCGCGACCATGATCTATGTGACCCATGATCAGGTCGAAGCCATGACCCTGGCCGACAAGATCGTCGTGCTGCGCGCTGGCAAAATCGAACAGGTCGGTGCGCCGATGGATCTTTACCGCGATCCTGACAATCGCTTTGTTGCGGGCTTCATTGGCTCACCTTCGATGAATTTCTGCGCGGGCACCTTTGCGGCTGGCGGCATCCGGGTGGAAGGCTTCGGCATCGACCATCTGGCGCCACCATCCAGCCTGACCGATGCCCAGAAAGACGTAATCGTTGGCGTTCGCCCCCAGCATATCAAGATCGATCCATCAGGCAGCACCCATATGGTCGAACATTCCGAATCTCTTGGTGGCGTGTCCTATGTCTATTTGCGCGCCGACAATGGCGAGCGGATCACCGTCGAAGCCGGAGAAGAAGCACCAGCCAAGAATGGCGACCGTGTCGGCCTCGCCATCGAAATCGATCGTGCCATGGTGTTTGATGCCGCCACCGAGGCCCGCATACGCTAGCAACCTCACAGATCCAACCCAAAAAGGCTGGCACCCGCCAGCCTTTTTCATTGCGTCTTTCTCAGACCTTAGCTTCTTGCTCCGCCTTGGCTTCGGCTTCTGCCATTGCCCTCAGGCTTGCACGGATGATCTTGCCGCTGGTGGTCATCGGCATTTCTTCGATGAAGCGCACCACACGCGGATATTCATGCGCTGCCAACCGATGTTTGACAAATTGGGCGATCTCGTCGGCCAAATCATCGCTCGGCTCATAGTTGTCTGACAGCAGGATATAGGCGGCAACAACGCTGTTGCGCATCGGGTCGGGCTTGGCGACGACACCTGCCATCTGCACCGCAGGATGCTGCAACAGACAGTCTTCCACCTCGACAGGACCGATCCGATAGCCAGCCGAGCCGATGACATCGTCATCCCGGCCAACAAACTGGATATAACCCTCGTCATCCTTGAGGCCCTGATCCCCGGTCAACAGCCAGCGCTTGCCCCTTGGGCCATCGAGATATTTCTCGGCCGTGGCATCCGGACGGTTCCAATAGCGCAAGAACATCACCGGATCCGGCGACAAAACGGCAATCGCCCCCTGCTCACCGGCTGGCATCACGTCGCCGGTCTGGTCATCAATCACCTCGACCACATGCCCCGGCACCGCCTTGCCAATGAAGCCGGTCTTGTTCACCCCCAAAGACGAGCAAGAAGACAGCACCACGTTGCATTCGGTCTGGCCATAAAATTCGTTGATCGTGACGCCCAGAACCTCACGGCCCCAATCGAGCAATTCATGCCCCAGCGCTTCGCCACCACTGCCCACCGAGCGCATCCGTACAGTCGGTCGTTTGGCCTCGGGCACCTGCCGCATCAGCTTGAGCGCCGTCGGCGGCAGGAAGGCATTGCGGATGCCTTGCTTATGGATGAAATCAAAAGCCCACTCGCCAGTGAATTTCTCCACCCGCCCCGCGACCACAGGCAAACCCAGATGCAAAGCCGGCATCAAGACATCCATCAAGCCGCCAATCCACGCCCAGTCCGCCGGTGTCCAGACCTTGTCTCCCGGAAGGGGAAGAAAATCATGATGCATTTCCACCCCCGGCAAATGGCCAAGCAGCACACGATGCCCATGCAAGGCTCCTTTGGGCAGCCCGGTTGTCCCGGACGTATAAATCAACAAAGCCGGATCATCGGCACGGGTAACGACCGGTTCAAAGACCGGGCTTTCCTGCTGGATTTCAACATGGAACCCAAAGGCACCAATATCGATCCCGTCAATCGAGAGCACCAGCGCCAACTCGGGCAAATCATTGCGCAGCGAAGCGATCTTGCGCGCCCCTTCCCGGTTGGTGATCACAGCGCGCGCGCCGGAATCCTTTAGCCGATGCACCAGCGCTTCTTCGCCAAACAACGAGAAAAGAGGCAGCGACACGCAGCCCATTTTCCACGCCGCGATATGCGCAACGGCAGTCTCAAGGCATTGAGGCAGCAGAACACCAATCCGGTCGCCCACATCGCCGGGGCGCTCCATACCGCGAATACCATGATGCTTCAGGCGATTGGCAAGACGGTTTGACATATCC
This sequence comes from Cohaesibacter intestini, assembly GCF_003324485.1. Lineage (NCBI taxonomy): Bacteria > Pseudomonadati > Pseudomonadota > Alphaproteobacteria > Hyphomicrobiales > Cohaesibacteraceae > Cohaesibacter > Cohaesibacter intestini. The sequence goes on from NZ_QODK01000002.1 coordinate 789,211, forward strand.
CGCATCGCCCCAAAACTGAGATCCCGGCTCAGTTTCTTTTCAGAGACTTCGTGGATGGCCAAACGGTCAGGGTCTGATTGCGCCCACTTGTCGCAAACATCGACCCCCATATTATAGATGTCAGGAATGTCCCACCGGAATGCCTGATAGGTATCCCGGTAGCTGTCTTTCTTTTCCAGCATAGTGTCCTCCCCGCTGGCACTGGTCTGATTGCCGCTATGGCCAGCTTTGGAAGATCACCCTAACCCGCTTCACCTCTGAGAAGAAAGCACTTCTTCAGGACTAGTCTCGCCGAGTGCTTGAAAGGCCAAGAGGGCCGCCTCGCGGCTCTGTTTCAAATCGACGATGGGCATCGGATAAGTCTTGCCAAGCGAAACGCCTGCCTCCTTCAAAACCAGCAAAGGTGCGTCCCAAGGTTTGAACAGGAATTTGTCGGGCAGATCGGCCAGTTCAGGCACATAGTGGCGGGTATAGTCCCCCGCCTTGTCAAACTTCTCCCCTTGCAGGACCGGATTGAACACCCGGAAATAGGGCGCGGCGTCTGCCCCGCAGCCGGAAATCCACTGCCAACTGGCGCTGTTGTTGGCCAGATCCGCGTCCAGCAGACAATCCCAGAACCATGCTTCCCCCAACCGCCAGTCAAGCCGCAGATTCTTGACCAGAAACGAGCCAACAATCATCCGCACCCGATTGTGCATATAGCCTGTGCGCCACAGCTCGCGCATGCCCGCATCGACAATCGGAATGCCCGTCTGCCCCTGTTGCCAGGCAGTCAGCCAGCCCGGCGCATCGACCCAGTCAAAGGCCTTGTATTTTTCTTGCAAAGGCTGATGGGGCAGATCTGGATTGTGAAACAGCAGATGATAGGAAAATTCCCGCCAAGCCAGCTCGCTACGGAAATGATCAAGGTCATTTGACGGCGCATCATCGCCCACATCACTGGCCGCATGCCAAATCTGGTTTGGTGAAATCTGGCCATTCGCCAGATAGGGTGAAAGCCGGGAAACATGGCGTTTGGCCGGGAAATTCCGCCCTTCCTTATAGCCTTTGAGGCCGCCGGAGAGAAAGGTCTCCAACACATCCAGAGCGCCCGCCTCGCTCACATCCCAAAGGCTATCCATCTCTTTGTGCCAAGGGATGGACGGCATCAGCCCAAGCGTGTCAAGAGCCACAGCCCCGTCGTCAGCCTTTGCCGCGCAATAGTCGATCCCTTCGGGTGCAGCAATCGGCTCTGGCGGTGGTGGTGCTTGCAGGCAGCCCTTGCGGAAGAAGGGCGTAAAGACCCGGTATGGCGTCTTGTCTGCTTTGCTGATGGTCCATGGCTCCCAAAGAAGCGACCCATTCAGCCGCAGATTCTCGCAACCCATGGATTTGAGTTGCTCGGCAATCGCCTTATCGCGCTTGATCCGCCAAGGTTCATAACAGCGGGTCCAGCTGACGCATTTGGCCCCATAAAGCGCGGCCAGACGCGGCACGATCTCCTCCGCCTTGCCGCGATAGAGCCGTAAATGGCCATGAAGCTGGCGATTGAGGTCTTCCAGCGATTTGTGCAGCCACCAGCGCCGCGCGCCGCCCACGCTGTGGTCACCCGCCGCCTCATCATCGAGAATAAAGATTGGCAGCAAAGCCCCCGCTTCGACGGCCTTGGTCAAAGCAGGATTGTCACCAAGGCGCAAATCCTGCCGGAACCAGTGAATGGCGATCTCTGTCATGGCTCTATTTCCTTCCCCGCCCAATCATAGCAGCGCCCGGTATGGCGTACATTCCGGCTCAGCAACACATCCATCAGGCAAGCCGCCGAATGCGCGGGCGTAAAGAGCTTTCCCTCTGGAACAGATTTCTGAAATGGCTGCGAGAGAGCACTATCCACCGTTCCGGGATGCAGCCCGACCAGCACAGCCTCTTTGTTGCGCCGGAATAACTCAATCGAGGCAGACTTGACCATCATATTGAGCGCAGCCTTCGAGGCGCGGTAGCTATACCAGCCGCCAAGATGATTGTCGGAAATCGAGCCGACCCGCGCACTGATCACCCCGATCCGCACAGGACCGGAGCGGTCCAGCCGCGGCAGCAGATGTTTGAGGATCAGGCTCGGCCCAATTAGATTGAGCGCCAACACCTTGGCGAAAGCCGACGGATCGAGATCTTGCAGACGGCGTTCGGGCGCAAAGCCATCCCCATGCAGAACCCCGGTGGCAATCAGCACCAGATCCGGCTGCCCATCGGCCAGACAAGCCTTGCAGGCAGCCTCTACCAAGGCTTCATTCTCCAGATCAAAACCGCAATGCTGATAAAGCCGCTGACTATGCTTTGTGGTGAAGCCGCCCATCTCGGAGCGGCTGACCACATGCAAAATAGCGTCAGGGAAGCGATCGAGCGCTTGCTCGGCAAACGCTCGCCCAATGGCACCTGATGCACCAATGACTGTGATATTGCGTGGCATGGCGCCATCAAATCCCGATGATCGGCTGAAGCAAACGGGTGATCATCCCTTTGAATTCCAGCGGCGCATCGGTCACCGTGAGGCAAATGCACTCCTCTTCCGTATCGGCCATCGGCTGATGGTGCACCGAATCGTCCGCATCCTGAATATCGCCAACCCGATAGCGACCGGACTCATCGCTGAAAGAGCCCTTCAGCACCATCGTCAATTCGCTGCCATTGTGGCTGTGTTCAGGGGTGATGAAGCCGGGCGACAATTTCAGCAATCGCACCGTTTCCCCTTCCGACCCTTGCATCGGCAGGACAAATTGCTTGATCCCCGGACCAACAGCCCGCCAGCGAATGGCTTCAATATCATCACCGATCACAGCCGCCAGTTTGGTCGGCATCAGCGATGACCCCAGAGCGGGCGGGGCTGCCGATTGGGCCAGATCCATACCGGGACGGTTGAATGGGGCTTCAGGGAAGGTCGATCCCTGTTGCAAGCTCTCGTCCTCATCAATCGACGCCATCATGCGGTCGAACAGATCGTCCGAGACGACCATATCCTCGCATTGATTGAGCATCGCGCCACCAATCGCCTCGGCCTCGGCAACGCGGGCAGCGCAATGCGGGCACACTTCCAAATGACACGCCACCAGCAACGCATGCCCGACAGGCAGCGAACCGGCAGCATAGGCCAAAATCATTTCATCACTCAAATGATGGTGAATCATGCTTCTACCTCTGACAAAATCTTCCTCAGCCGTCCAAAGGCCAACCGCATGCGGGACTTCACGGTCCCAAGGGGCAAGGACAGCTTCTTGGCAATGTCGGCATGCGTGGCTTCTTCATAAAAAGCCATACTGACAATCTCCGCCTGATTGGCAGGAAGCAGCGCGAGCGCCTTGGATACCCGATCCGCCAGCTCACTTCTATGCACGTCTTGAGTCTGTTCCTCATCGAACACCAGCTGCGAAGCGAAATAGTCCTGGTCCTTGTAGACGAAGCTTTTTTCCGATCGCAAACGGTCGATGCGCTGGTTTCGTGCGATGGTGAAAATCCACGTCGATGCCGCAGCCTTGCCGGGGTCATACAAATGGGCTTTTCGCCAAATCTGGGCGAAGGTTTCCTGAACCAGTTCCTCTGCCATTTGCGGGTTGGTGCCCGCCTTGAGATAAAAACTCTTCAGTCTGGGGGCGAAATGATCGAACAGCGCCCGAAAAGCGGGTCTGTCCTTGTCGTTCCCGACTGATACGAGCATGGCATTGAACTGGCCAGAGGTCATAACCTCGCCTCCACTTGATCCTTTTCGCAAAGGTTGCCTCAATGACATTGCCAAATCCACCTAAAAAGCCGTTCGAAGACTGATACTCCGCAGATAGATAATTGGATCACAATAATCATCCACTGCAGAACAGGTCGTCTACGACTTATCGCCTAATGATTGCATTCGATTTCGGTGATCTGATGAAGGCGGGTCTTCGAATAAGGGTAAAACGCTCGGAGAAACAGATGGATATCGCAGTCATCGGATCAGGGGTAGCGGGGTTGTCCGCAGCCTGGCTACTATCGCACAATCACAAAGTCGACCTGTTTGAAAAAGACGATCGCCTTGGCGGACACGCCAATACACAACAGATCGAGCTCAATGGTGCCCCCGTCGCCGTGGATACCGGCTTCATCGTCTATAATGAGCACACCTACCCCAACCTAACCGCCCTGTTTGATCATATCGGCGTTGAGACAGCAGATTCCGATATGTCCTTCTCGGTCTCGCTGGCGAATGGCAAGCAGGAATATTCCGGCACCGGTCTGCGCGGCCTGTTTGCCAAGCCGAGCAACATGCTCAATCCGCGTTTTCTGAAAATGCTTGCTGACATCCGCCGCTTCTATGCCGAAGCCACCGAAGAGTTTGCCGCCAACCCGGACCTTGACGTCACCCTTGGCGCTTATCTCTCGGAGAAAGGCTATTCCGAGGTCTTCATTCGTGAGCATCTGATGCCCATGGGGGCTGCCATCTGGTCGGTGCCATCCGAACAAATGCTGAAATTCCCTTTCTCCGCCTTCATGCGGTTCTGTGTCAATCACGGCCTCGTCCAGTTTCGGGACCGACCGCAATGGCGCACAGTCCCCAGCGGATCTCGCGCCTATGTCGACCGGCTGGCCGCTGGCATTTCAGGTGAGATCCACCTCAATGCCGCCATTGCGGAAATCGACCGCCGCCCCGGCTCGGTGACGCTCTATACCCGCCACGGGACCGAGAAGCGCTATGACCATGTGGTGCTGGCCTGCCATTCCGATCAGGCGCTGCGCATTCTGTCATCGGGCAACGGCGAGGCTAGCGCCGAGGAACAGGCTTTGCTCTCCGCAATTCCTTATCAGCGCAATCTTGCCATTCTTCATACAGATTCCCGCCTGATGCCCCGACGCAAGGCTGCCTGGGCCAGTTGGAACTATTTGCAGCAAAGCGACAAGAGCGGTCAGGGCGAAGAGGCTCAATTGTCCGTCACCTACTGGATGAACAATCTTCAGCCCCTCGACACAGAAGAAGATCTGTTCGTCACCCTCAACCCGATCACCCCGCCCGCAGAGGGCTCGATCCTGCGCTCAAGCATTTATCATCACCCGGTCTATTCGCTGGAAGCGATGGAGGCCCAGAAGCATCTCTGGACCCTTCAGGGCAAAAAGCGCACCTGGTTTTGCGGCGCTTATTTCGGCTATGGCTTCCACGAAGATGGCCTGCAATCCGGCCTTGCGGTCGCCGAGCAATTGGGCGGCATGGCGCGACCATGGCAAGTGGACAATCCATCGGGCCGCATTCACCTCAGTGAGTCCGGCTTGGATCGCCTTGCCCCCTTCACGCCGCAAGCACGAAAGGCGGCGGCAGAATGAGCAACACGCACCCCTTGCAGTTCAGCCCTGAGCCTTGCCTTTATCGCGGTCGTGTCAGCCATGTGCGGCAGGGTCAGGCCGATCATCGGTTGGTCTATAGAGTGGCCTGCCTGCTGCTGCCGCTCCACCGGATGGATGACGCGGCCAAGGCTTCGCCTTTCTTCTCGATCAATCGCTTCAATCTCTTCTCTTTTCATGAGACAGATCACATGGATGAAGGCTTTCCGTCGCTGGAAGGATTCGTGCTGCATTGCCTGCGGACATCCGGTCAGTACAAGCTGCAAGAGGTACTGCCCACGCGCATCTCACTGCTGGCCTTCCCGCGCTTTCTCGGCCACGCCTTCAACCCCTTGTCGATCTTCTTTTGCTGCGATGAAAACGACCACTTGCAGGCCATTCTCTATCAGGTTCGCAACACCTTTGGTCAGCGTCATCACTATCTTTATCGCGTGGATCAGTCATCGATCGAGACAGGTCCCGATTCCCGTCTGCGCCATGGCGGAGACAAAAAATTCTATGTTTCCCCGTTTCTTGCGATGGACGGCCATTATGAATTTGTCATGCGCCTGCCCGACGAGAAGGCAAACTATCAGATCACCATGACCGGCAACCAACCAGCCTCGCTGACCGCCTCCTTTGCCGCCAAGCGCCAACCGCTGACCACCGGCACCTTGCTGCGTCTGGCTGGCATGCTCTGGCAGGGTGGTTGGAAGATCCTTGCCGCGATCCATTTCGAAGCGCTGAAATTGTGGCTGAAGGGGGCACGTTTTCACAAACGCCCACCACTGCCCAGCCAGCCCGTAACCAATCTTACACCGACCCCTGCCGGGAAAGGACCCCTTTCATGACCATGGAAAACGACTTGCTCAATCCCCCACTCCCGCAGGCTCCTCATCTCGCACTGCCCAAGCTGCCCACATGGCTGTGTCGCCTCTGGCACAAAATGCTCACCCCGCTTTTTAAGCACTTTGAGCATGGCCGCATCGAAATCACGCTGCCGTCTGGCGGCCATCTGGTCTATGGAGCAGGCAGCCCGGACGGCCCGACGGCCCATGTGACCGTGCATCAGCATGCCACCCTATGGCGTATCCTGTCGCGCGGCCCGCTTGGCCTTGCCGAAAGCTACATGGATGCCCAATGGTCCTGCGATGATCTGACAACCCTGTTTGACATCTGCCTGAAAAACCGGGCGATCTTCGAAGCCATCCGGGCGCGAGGCTCGGTCGCCCATCTGTTTGCCCGCCTGAAGCATCTCAGTCGCGCCAACAGCCTGAAGGGCAGTCGCCGCAACATTGCCTATCACTATGATTTGGGCAACGACTTCTACGACCTGTGGCTCGACCGCACCATGACTTATTCCTCAGCGCTCGGGGTCAAGGCGGGCGAGGATCTGGCCATCAGCCAATGGCGCAAGTTCGACAAGGCCCTTGCCATGTGCAACGCCAAGGAGGGCGACCATATCCTCGAAATCGGCTGCGGCTGGGGCGCCTTTGCCGAACGTGCAACCGACGCCGGATGCCAAGTGGATGGCCTGACGCTGTCGCGCGAACAGCTTGCCTATTCCACCGTGCGGGCCGAGACCAAAGAGTTCAGCGACCGCGCCCGATTCCATTTGCGTGACTATCGCCACGAGACGGGCACCTATGATGCCATTGTGTCAATCGAAATGATCGAAGCGGTTGGTGAGGAAAATTGGCCGGTCTATTTCCAATGTCTGCGTGACCGTCTCAAACCCGGCGGACAGGCGGCCATTCAGGCCATCACCATCCATGATGACCAATATGAACGCTATCGCCGCAGTGCCGACTTCATTCAGACCTTTATTTTCCCCGGTGGGATGTTGCCCACCAAGAGCCTGATGAAAGACCATGCCGAACAGGCCGGGCTTGAACTGGTGGAGCAGCATATATTCGGTGCCGACTATGCCAAAACACTGGCCCGCTGGCGACAAAACTTCCTTGCCGCATGGCCAAAGATTGCCGCCCTTGGCTATGATGAGCGCTTCCGTCGGATGTGGCTCTATTATCTGTCTTATTGCGAGGCCGGCTTTGAAAATGGCACCATCGATGTCGGCCTCTACAGCTTCAGAAAGCCCGCTTGAGTGCACACCAAAAAGGGGAGGCAAATGCCTCCCCTTTTTTTTCGTCCTTGAAAATGGCTCAAGAGTCCAGCCGCGCCTTGCGAGTGAGGAAACGCAGAAGAGGGCCAATCACCGGCAGCCGACCATAGAAATGCCGACCACTGTCCCAATAGTCATAATGGGCGCAAATCAGCCCCTCCTCGTTGAACTGCAATTCGGTCATGCCGCGCACATGCCAGGCCCCGATCACCTTGACATTGCAATAAAAGTCCCAGCGCATCAGACAAAGCTCATCTGTCCAGGCGAGATCGAGAATATCGAAGCGAGGATCCTCAACATCCTCGAACATTTTCTCAACCAGCCGGACGACCTGATCTCTGCCCCGCACATCGTTGAACGGGTCTATGAAATGCACATCCTCGCTGAGCAATGCTGCAATATCCCCGGCCCGGTCCAACGTGAGCGTTTCAAAATAGTGGGCATATTGCCCGGCAATCTGACGTCGACGATCTTTTCTGTCGCTCATTTGACCATCCTCCGCATCAGGGTGAAATAAAGACCATAGGGAAGCCAGCTGAGCAGGCGCAGCAGCCATGCCATCCGCGAGGGAAAGGCAATCTCGAACCGCTTCCCGTCCAGCCCCTTCATGATCCGCTCAGCGGCTTCCTCTTCGTCCATCAGAAAAGGCATTTCGAAGTCATTCATTTCGGTCAGCCTTGTCGTCACAAAGCCCGGATTGATAACCTGCAACCCCAGCCCCATCTGTTCCACTTCCGGCCGCAAGGTTTCGCACAGACTGAGCAATGCCGCCTTGGTCGGTCCATAAAGCGCCGCATTGGGTAAGCCACAATAGGAAGTAAGAGACGCAGTGATGGCAATGCTGCCCGCTCCGCGCTCTTTCAAGGCAGGCAGAAGGGCCTCGATCAGCGCAACTGCGCCAAGATAGTTCACCGCCATATGGTCCGAGGCTGCGGCATGGCTCAGGGCGCTAATGCCGCCGGGTTGATAGATTGCCGCGCAATAGATCGTCTGGTCCGGCAGACAATCGCGCACAGACAGATCGTCCACCGCCGCGCGCAGATCCTCAATTCTGGTTGCGTCCAGCGGCAGCGCCTCAATGCGATCGGACTGATCGCTCAAAGCCTCGAGTTGTTCAGCCCGCCGCGCACTGGCCACGACCCGGTGCCCCGCTCTGGCATAGCCAAGCGCCAAGGCCCGTCCAATGCCAGAACTGGCGCCGATGATCCAGATCCGCTTGCAGGTATCATTGTCTTTGAGGTCTTTGGAATTGTCAGCCATGAGCGCGAAAATCCTTTCGCACTCCATACGCCACAACCTGAGAGGCAGATCACCCCGATCCGCGTCAAGGGTGCGGAGCAAGTCTGCCCCGCGGCCCAATTTCGATCCTATTGGGGGCTTTAGCCAACCATCAATTGCTTGAGGCGCAGATTCTCATACTCCACTTCCTGCACCCGATGGATAACCATGTCGCGGATCGAAATCATCCCGACCAGTTCGTCACCATCCATGACGGGCATATGACGAAACCGCCCCTTGGTCATCCGATCCATCACATCCAGAACCCGATCCTCACTAGAGCAGGTTTCTGGATTGGCCGTCATATGGGCCGACACCGGATCATGCATCACCATGTCGCCCAATTCTGCGGTCGCAGCAATCACGTCGCGCTCGGACAAGACTCCGACAAGGCCACCATTGTGATTGATCACTGGCATGTTGCCAATTTTGCGTGCAGACAATTCCGCCACCGCCGCGGCCAGCGTCATGCTGGCAGTGATGGTGAAGATCTCGGCGCTCTTTTGCTCGAGGACATCCTGAATCACGGTTTGGGAATAGGCCTTTTCAAATGCCAATCTTGCGTCTTGAGACATGCTGAGTTGGCTTGGTTCCTCAATATCGGCGCGTGGTCCTTGATAGGTGCTAGGTGCCATCATCTCTCTCCGCGAGTGTCCCCTCCGACCTCTTGATCACCACTCGCTGCCGACCAGAGGCTCGTTGTTTTCTGAAAGCCTATCAAACGATTGGCAGATATGGCAATCCACCACAGCTCGAATTGTTACCAATGGCCTAATCGCATTTTCGTGATCACGGCCATTTTAAAAAGCGACAGGGAGACCGGGATCGCTCGCAAAACCCAATTTTTCCCGCCTTTGCTTCCCCTCAACGAAAGATCGCCCGCTCCTCTTCCACCAACCGATAGATATAATCAGACACCGCCTGAATCCGCGCCAACCGCCGCGTGCTTTCGTGATAAACCGCCCAATAGGCCCGCTGAATCGCATGCTGGGGCAGGATTTCAACCAGATTGTCATCCTCCCGCGCCATGAAACCATGCAGAATGCCGATCCCCAGCCCGGCCCGCACGGCCTCCGTCTGCCCCAAAGCACTGGCGCATTCAAACTGGGCACTCTGGCCTTTCATCATCTCACCGGCATAATTGAGCGACGGGCTATAGATCAGATCCTCGACAAAACCCACCAGCCTGTGGGACGCCAGCGCCTCGCGGCTCACCGGGATGCCATGCCGGGCGACATAATCCCGCGAGGCATAAAGCCCAAGGCTATAATCCACCAGCTTGCGCGCCACCAGCCGCCCCACCGACGGACGATCCACCGTGATGACAATATCCGCTTCGCGCCGATTGATCGAAAAGGTCCGCGGCACCGGCACCAGCTGGATGGTCAAATGCGGATAGCGATCCAGCAACGGCGCCAGCCTTGGGGCCAGATAGGCCACCCCGAAACCATCCGGTGCCCCGATCCGCACCACGCCCGAGACATCGATATTGGTCTCTCCAATGCTCGCTCGCGCCGCATCCATTTCCGCTTCCATCCGCTCGGCTGCGAGCTGGAAGTCCTCCCCTTCCGGGGTCAGGACACACCCGGTTGTGCGCCGATCGAGCAGTTTGGCATGGAGTGATTCTTCCAGCGCCGTGATGCGTCGCGCCACCGTGGCATGATTGACGCCCAGACTGCGCGCGGCCTGCAGGATCTGCCCTGCCCGCGCAACCGCCAAAAAAATCCTCACATCATCCCAGTTCATCGCATCAGCTTTCCCTTGCAATAGAGTGCCTTACCTTCATTACTTTAATTTTTGCACATCCGATGAGACTTTGCGACTATTGATATTTATTTTTGTCGAGGCAAAATACAGCCAAGCGTAATCAACAACAAAAAGCTGCATCAGGCAGCGACATGAAGACGCAAATCGACATTCAAGGGAGGATCCCCCCAATGACACGTGAAATCGGTCATTTCATCAATGGTGCGCTTGTCTCCGGCACGTCCGGACGCTTCGCCGATATTTACAACCCTGCGACCGGTGAAGTGCAGGCCAAAGTCGCACTGGCCACCAAGGCGGAGCTTGACGCAGCAGTCGACGCCGCCGCCAAGGCACAGCCAGCATGGGCTGCCCAGAACCCGCAAAAGCGCGCCCGCGTGATGATGAAATTCGTCTCTCTCATCAACCGCGACATGGACAAGCTGGCCGAGAAGCTGTCTTCCGAGCATGGCAAGACCTTTGTTGATGCCAAAGGCGACGTGCAGCGCGGTCTCGAAGTGATCGAAGTCTGCATTGGTGCGCCCCACCTGCTCAAAGGCGAGTTCACCGACAGCGCCGGTCCGGGCATTGACATGTATTCCATGCGCCAGCCATTGGGCGTCGTCGCAGGCATCACACCGTTCAACTTCCCGGCCATGATTCCGCTTTGGAAAATGGGCCCGGCGCTGGTTGCCGGCAATGCCATGATCCTCAAACCATCCGAGCGCGACCCGTCCGTGCCGCTGATGTTGGCAGAATTGCTCAAAGAAGCCGGTCTGCCCGATGGGGTTCTGCAGGTGGTCAATGGCGACAAGGAAAGCGTTGACGCGATCCTCGACAATGAGACCATTGAAGCGGTCGGCTTTGTCGGCTCCACGCCGATCGCTCACTACATTTACACCCGCGCAGCGGAAACCGGCAAACGCGCCCAGTGCTTCGGCGGCGCGAAAAACCACATGATCATCATGCCCGATGCGGACATGGATCAGGCTGCTGACGCCTTGGTTGGCGCTGGCTTTGGTGCCGCAGGCGAACGCTGCATGGCCATCTCGGTTGCCGTGCCAGTGGGTGAAGAGACCGCCGACAAACTGATCGAAAAACTGGTGCCACGCATCGAGAAGCTCAAGGTTGGCCCATACACGGCAGGCGATGATGTCGATTACGGTCCGGTCGTCACCGCAGCCGCCAAGGAAAATATCCTTCGTCTGATCGAAACCGGTGTCGAGCAAGGGGCCGAACTGGTCGTCGACAGCCGCGACTTCCAGCTACAAGGCTATGAAAATGGCTTCTTCGTTGGCCCGCACCTGTTCGACAAGGTGACCACCGACATGGATATCTACAAGAAAGAAATCTTCGGCCCGGTTCTGTCCTGCGTCCGTGCCAAGACCTATGAAGAAGCCATCGGTTACGCCATGGATCATGAATATGGCAACGGCACCGCCATTTTCACCCGTGATGGCGACACGGCCCGTGACTTTGCCAACCGCATCAATATCGGCATGGTCGGCATCAATGTGCCAATCCCCGTGCCTCTTGCCTACCACACCTTTGGCGGCTGGAAGAAATCCGGTTTCGGTGACTTGAACCAGCATGGTCCAGATGCCTTCCGCTTCTATACCCGCACCAAGACCGTGACGGCCCGGTGGCCATCGGGCATCAAGGAAGGTGGCGAATTCTCCATTCCTGTGATGGAATAAGCCTTAATGCTGCGGGGATGTCTCCCTTCCCGCAAGGGCCTCTTGATAGAAGCCTGACCAAGCCGTCGCCATCCTCATCTCGGGCGACGGCTTTTTCATGTTTGTGGAGTCCTTGCTTTGGGCTGGCCTTTGTTGCCATCAGTCAGTATGGTGCACTCTGTTTGATCGCAAGGACAGAGCATCGGCCCTCGGCACCCTGCCAAAGCCAGACCGCAGTCCATCCCGCATTCCCAATGAGCCACTCTCATGCAAGTCACTTTTTCGCCCGACAACCATCCTGACATTCTCGTGGTTGGCGGTGCCCATATGGACCGCATTGGCCGCTCACGCGCACGCCTTGAGCTGGGCCAATCCAATCCCGGCTCGCTAAAGCGCACCGTCGGCGGTGTCGCGGGCAACATCACCCGCTCTCTGGCCCGCCTTGACTGGAAGGTCGCGCTTTCGACCATCAGCGGCGAGGACATCGACGCCACCCTGTTGCTGGAACAATTGCAGCAGCAGGGCATCGACATGTCACTGGCCACCCGCAATCCGGATCTACCCAGCGCGACCTATACCGCAATCGAGGATCGCGATGGCTCGCTGATTGCTGGCATTGCCGATATGGGCATCTATGACAGCTATCCAGCCGATCAGATTACCCACGCCCTGTCGCGTCTGACCAAGCCAACCCGCATTCTCGCCGACACCAACCTGCCAACAGACGCCCTGCTGCGCATCGCCGAGGCAAAGGGCGATCATCTCTTTGCCGTCTGTGCCGTCTCCGGCCCAAAAGCCAACCGGGTGGCCGAAGCGCTGCATGGAGTCGACCTTCTCTTCTGCAATGAAGCCGAAGCCGCAATCCTTGCCGATGAATTTGCCGACCTTGCTGCCTTGCCTGACATCCTGCGCGACATCGGCGTCACTTCTGGCGTCATCACCAAGGGCAATGCGGGCGTCACCGCCTGGCAAGGCGACAAAGTCTGGAGCCTGCCAGCTCCACCGGTCAAGGTCACCTCATCGAACGGTGCTGGCGATTGCCTGACCGCTTGCACACTCCATGCGCTATTGCTGGGACGGGATCTGCAACAGGCTCTTGCTTATGGCATGGCGGGCGCAAGCCTTGCCTTGATGAGCGAACAATCGGTCCCGGATCTTCTGTCCCGCACCATGCTGGAGGCCTGTCTCGCAGACATTCCCGCCAGCCAACCCCAATCCTGAGTCAATCAAGCCAACCAAGAAAGAGCAACAAAATGGCAAGTCTCCCAATCAAATTCAGCGCCGAAGTGCAGGCCGCCCGTGACGCAAGCCAGCCGATTGTCGCCCTTGAATCGACCATCATCACCCATGGCATGCCTTACCCGGAAAATGTCAGCACGGCCTTGGAAGTCGAAGACATCATCCGGACCGAAGGGGCCTGCCCTGCCACCATCGCCATTCTCGACGGGGTGATTGAAGTCGGCCTGACCCGCGAACAGATCGAACATCTGGCCCAGCGCGATGATATCCTGAAACTGTCCCGCGCCGATCTTGCCTATGCGCTGGTTGCTGGCAAAAGTGGCTCGACCACGGTTGCCGCCACCATGATCTGCGCGGCACAGGCGGGCATCGAAACCTTCGCCACCGGTGGCGTTGGCGGTGTCCATCGCGGGGCCGAAGAGAGCTTCGACATTTCCGCCGACCTGCAAGAATTGGCCAAGACCCCGGTGATGGTTGTCTCCGCTGGCGTCAAGGCTTTGCTCGACATCCCCAAAACCCTCGAATTGCTCGAAACCCTCGGTGTGCCCGTTGTCGGCTTCGGCACTGACGAGTTCCCTGCCTTCTGGTCCCGCGAGAGTGGTGAGGCCTGTCCGATGCGCCTTGATGAGCCCGAGCAGATCGCAGCCCTATATAAAATGCGCGCCACTCTGGGCCTTGAAGGTGGCATGATGGTCGCCAATCCGGTGCCAGCCGAAAGCGAAATTCCACGCAACGAAATGGAAAGCGACATCATCGAAGCCATTGATGAAGCCAACCGCCGCAATGTCTCGGGCAAGGACGTCACCCCCTTCGTGCTGTCCCGCATCAAGGAATTGACCAACGGTGAGAGCCTTGTGACCAACATTGCTCTGGTCAAGAACAACGCCAAACTGGCCGCACGGATTGCCAATGGTCTGAAAGCCTGATCCATCGCGCCACGCAACAAAAAGACAAAAGCCCGCCAGCAATCAAATGCTGGCGGGCTTTTTCATAACGGATGTGCCTGAAGGCAACCCGATCAGGCATCGAGCACTTCGCGGATCTTGGTCGCCAATTGCTTCAGCGAGAATGGTTTTGGCAGGAAGCCAAATTCCACATTGTCCGGCAAATTCTTGCGGAAGGCCTCCTCCGCATAGCCGGACATAAAGATCACCTTGAGATCCGGGCGTTTCTTGCGCAGCTCACCGAGCATGGTCGGTCCGTCCATTTCCGGCATCACCACGTCGGACACCACCAGATCGACCTTCTCTTCGATTTCCTCAATCAGTTCCAGAGCCTCGGCACCGGATCCCGCTTCATGGACACTGTAACCGCGCGAGGCCAAGGCGCGCGCAGCAAAGGCCCGCACCGCTTCTTCGTCCTCGACCAACAGAATGGTGGCGCTGCCGGTCAGATCGGTCACAGCATCGGTCTCTGCCGGTGGCGCTTCGGCCAAGCCCAGATCCTCTTCCACAGCAACGCCTTCCAAAGCGTCGGTGTCCGACAACCCGGTCAGCGCCTTTGCCTCTTCCACATGGCGCGGCAGGAAGATGCGGAAGGTCGTGCCCTGCCCCATCTCGCTTTCAAGGAAGATGAAGCCGCCCGTCTGCTTGACGATGCCATAAACGGTGGACAGGCCAAGCCCGGTTCCCTTGCCCACATCCTTGGTAGAGAAGAATGGCTCGAAAATCTTGTCCCTGATATCCTGTGGGATGCCCGTACCGCTATCAAGCACTTCGAGCAGAACATAGTCGGATGGCTCAAGCTGCGTATAGGGCATCTCGGCAGCTTCGGCCTCGTTGAGATTGCGGGTCTGGATGGTCAACTGCCCCCCATCGGGCATTGCATCGCGCGCATTGACCGCCAGATTGACAATCACCTGTTCGAGTTGGTTGAGGTCGGCCTTGACCGGCCACAGATCACGGCCATGCACCATGTCGAGATCAACCTTCTCACCCAACAGACGATCCAGCAGGATCGACAGATCGGCCAGCACATCACCAAGCTCCAGCACCTGAGGCCGCAAGGTCTGGCGGCGCGAGAAGGCCAACAACTGCCGCACCAGTGACGCCGCGCGGTTGGCATTCTGCTTGATATTCATGATGTCCTGGAAGGACGGATCGCTTGGCCGATGGCTGGCCAGCAGCAGATCGGAAAAACCGATGATTGCGGTCAGAACGTTGTTGAAGTCGTGTGCCACCCCACCGGCCAGCTGACCAACGGCCTGCATTTTCTGGCTCTGGGTGAACTGGACTTCCAACGCCCGCTGCTCGGTGGTTTCCAGCGCATAGACAATGACCTTCTCGTCATCCGCTTCACTATCCTCGACCCCGGAGAGGAAGAAACGGACCGTCCGGCTTTCATCTTCTGCGAGATCGCATTCCACCGGCAGAATATGGCTCTTGCCGCTCAAAGCCTCATCCATCCGGGCAGACAGCTCGGCCCGGTTCTTCTCAACCACCAGACTGTGAATGGTCGGGGTCTGCTCATCGACATCCCCGCGCTCACCAGGCACGACCGAAGAGAATAACCGGGCAAACGGCGCGTTGGTGCGCACCACCTGCCCTTCGCTGGTCATCGCCGCAATGGCAATCGGGGTATTGTTGAAGAAACGGGCAAAGCGCACCTCGGCAACCCGCAACTCCTCGGAAATATCCTCACCCGGACTGCGATTGAGCACCAAGGTCCGAGACGCTCCGGGCGTCCCATCAGAGGCCATAGGCACCCGATGCATCAACCGCACTGGCAGACTGTGACCATTGCGCTTGACCAGATCGATATCGAGCATCTCGGTTTTCGGCATGCCTGGCGCATTGCTTGCCGCATCCAGCAAAGCAGTCCCATCGCCGGATACCAGTTCGTTGAGATTGAGGTGGCGTGGCTCGAACTGCGTGAGATCATAGCCCAGCCAGTCTGCCAGGGTGGCATTCATATAGACGATCCGGCCATCTGGCTCAGAGGAGAAGAAACCGGCTGGTGCGTGATCGAGATAGTTGATCGCCAGCTGCAATTCCTGAAAGATATTCTCCTGCCGCTCCCGATCCCGTGTGATATCATAGACCTCCCAGACCGACAGGGCCTGCTTGGCACCGCCGCTCTCCAAGTCATTCAGAGCCCGCACCTTGATCCGGTACCAGCGGGCCTGCGGGCTGACATCCGCAGCATCAGCCCCGGCGGGATTTTTGAAAAGACGGAACTCTTCCATCGCTGGACGGCCATCGCGCACGGCTTCGGACAGGCGATAAATGGCCTCGGCGGCATCCGGTTCCCCGGCAAAACTGCGCTCGATCGAGCGGATAGCATCAGCATTTTCCGCTCCTGTCAGCCGTGCATATTCGGCATTCGCATAGACGATCCGGTCCTTGGCGTCACAGACCACAACCCCATCGGTCATGGCGTCAACGAACTGCCGCGTCAAATGAGGTGCGGGCTGAGCGCTACCAAACCGCAACAGACCGACAGCCAGACCCAACAGTGCCAAAATACCGATCCCGGCCAGCAAACTGAGGAAAATAAGCTGTAACTGGCCACCGAACTGGCCCTTGAAAAAGACGAGAGACGCAGCCACCCCAACGAGGAACAACGCCAATAGCAGCAACCCCTTGACGCTGCCTGACCGTTCTTCGTGATCGATCATGGCTGCGGATGGCCCGCTCTGGCTCACGTGTTTGCCCATTTGGATCTACCCCTGCCCTGCATCCGGCTCATCTTGACGATCGGGCCTGTGGCTCGATCCCATGTTTCTTTCTCCCTCACACGCACGCTGTGCCTAGCGACTGAGCGTGTCGGGAATGCCCGTCTCGGTTATGGTCTGCGATTAGACCAGCTTTGCCGATTCTTCAATTTCATAATATAGCCGATCACTTCTGCAACCGCTTTGTAGTGCTCTTCAGGCACTTCTTCTTCGATGTCCACTGTTGCATAGAGCGCGCGCGTCAAAGGTGGATTCTGGACAATCGGAATGTCATGTTCCTTGGCGACCTCGCGAATGCGCAACGCCGTCTCGTCAACCCCCTTGGCAACACAGACCGGTGCGCCCATGCCATCTTCATATTTCAGGGCAACCGAATAGTGGGTCGGGTTGGTGAGCACCACAGAAGCTTCGGGCACCGCAGCCATCATCCGCTTGCGACTGCGTTCCATACGCAGCTGCCGCAGCTTGGCCTTGACCGCCGGGTCACCTTCCTGCTGCTTGAACTCTTCCTTGATCTCGCGGACCGACATTTTCTGTTTTTCGAACCATTTGTTGCGTTGGTACATGTAATCGGCAATCGCCAACACCGTCATGACCACGATCACACCGATGATCAGCTGCAAGGCAAGGTCGCGCACCATCGGCAGCAATTGGGTCGGATCGAGCCCGATGATTACATCAAGCTTGTCACGCTGCGGATAGAGAATCAGCACAAGCAGGGTCGTCACGATACCCAGCTTCAACAATCCTTTGACAAAATTGATCAGGCTTTCGCCGGAAAAAAGCCGTTTTGCGCCGCTGGCAGGCGACACTTTCGACAGCTTCGGCTTCATGGGTTCGGTTGAAAATACAAATTTGTGCTGCACCAGATTGCCAAAAATGGCCATGACCAGCAGCGCAATCATGGGCAGAATCAGAAAACCGAGCAAGGTATAGCCGACATCATTCCATAGCCGCGCCAGTACGCCACCTTCGATCGACAATTCGTGGGAATGCTCGAAAAAGCCCTTCAGATTGCTCGCCACACCACCGGCGATATAGGTGCCCAGCACAGCCACGACGAGCCCGGTGCCCATCATAGAGAACCAGGCAGAGACTTCCTGACTTTTGGCGACATCGCCTTTCTTGTGCGCGTCGTCCAGACGCTTCTGTGTCGGCTCTTCCGACTTTTCAGCATCATCATTTTCTTCGGCCATAGCAGCCTCCTAGCCTGTCTGCACGGCTCAAGCGCGCCGCATGTACAGTCAGCGCGCCACAAAATTGCCGAGCACGGCTTCGATGTGCCCCATATACCAGTTCATCAGGCTCACCAACAGAATCATGAAGAGCATTGTACCAACCAAAATGTTGGCAGGCATAGCAATAAAGTAGACCTGCAACTGTGGCATCAGGCGTGACAGCAGACCAAGCCCGAACTGGAAGATCATACCATAGACAATGAAGGGTGCCGACATCTTCAGCGCCACGACGAAGGAGGTGGCAACCACTTCAATCGCATATTCGGCAATGTCCCCAAGTGGCAGCATCTGATTGACCGGAAACAGCGTGTAACTGTCGAGCATTGCCCCGATCATCAAATAATGCAGGTTGGTCGTGAAAATCAGCGCCACCGCCAACGTGCCCATGAAGCGGCCCAATTGCACCGTCTGCTGACCCGTGCTCGGATCCGGCCCCATGGCAAAACTCAAACCCAGCTGAAAGGCGATTGTTGTCGCCGCAATCTGCAAGGCAGCCATCACCAGACGCACCGACAGCCCCAGAAAGACCCCAATCAGGATCTCGATCCCCATTGCTGCGACAAGGGCATAGAAATTGGCAGGCACAGAGCCGTAGTTGCCTGAGACAAGGGGATAGAAAAGCAGGCACATCATCAGCGCCAGAATAAGACGGATCCGGACCGACACAGCCTGCTCGGAGAAGGCAGGCAAGATCATGAAAAGCGTTCCGACCCGCGCAAAGATCAGAAAGAAGATGTAGGCGGTTTGCGGTAGGATATCGAGTGTCATGCGCAAATGAGGATCCGGCCTGAGGACAGATCTACGTCCCCCGAGGTTAGCCAGAAATGACCCGCTCCATCAGAAACTGCGTGAAAGTGCCAAGGGTGGCCCCAATGAAGGGAAGTGCAATCATCAACGCTATGAAAATGGCGATGATCTTGGGAACGAAAACGAGGGTCATTTCCTGAATTTGCGTCAGAGCCTGGAACAGAGCGATCACCACACCGACGATCAGCCCGACCACCATGATGGGGCCGGAAATCTTCAGCATCACCCAAAGCCCCTCGCGGGCAATATCGAGCATCTCAGGTCCGGTCACTGCCGGTTTCTCCTAGCCTATCGTGATCCAACAAGCATGGGCGCGCCACCATGGCCCGCCCAAAAGATCTGCCGAAACCCGACCCGATATCAAACCTGCCTAGATCGGCATCCGCATGATTTCTTCATAGGCAGAGATCACCCGGTCCCGAACCGACACCATGGTTTCCAGTGCAACTTCGGTTTCGGCAACGGCTGTGACCACGTCAACCACATCCGCCTTGCCATGCAACATGTTGGTTGCAGTCTTCTCGGCGACCTGCCCCTTGTCCAGCACCCCGGTGACACCATCCTTGACCATGGCACCGAAATCCGGCTTGGCATCGGCCGCCTTCTGCAGCGTCTGGTCCGATTGTGTCTGATTCGTCAGCTTCTGGGCTAGACTATAAGCGTTCGCTGCGGTCAAAGAGGTGTTGAGCATTGTCTGTCTCGCTTGCCCAACATGGGGCTGCTAAATCGAAAAGAGAAGCCATGCCATACGGCACCCGAGGGTGTCAGGCCTTAAGAATGTCGATGGTTTTGGTGATCATGCTGCGCGTGGCCGAGACCACATTCAGGTTGGCCTGATAGCTGCGCTGCGCCTGCTGCAGGTCGGTCACTTCAACCAGCGAATTGACATTGGGCAGCTTCACATAGCCATTGGGATCCGCAGCCGGATGGCCCGGTTCATAGCGTGTCCGAAAATCGGATTTGTCGGTCACAACCCGACCCATATCGACCGTTTTGGCTTCGATCTCGCGGTCATAATGCGACTTGAAAGTCGGGATCTGCCGACGATAGGGATCTCCACCCGCCTGCCGCGCCGTGGAGTCCGCATTGGCGATATTCTCCGAAATCACCCGCATACGACCACTTTGCGCCTTCAGCCCAGACGCGGCGATCATGATCGATCTAAGAAAATCCATTTCACTCTCCACCTTTTCGGCCAACGCCGAACCATAAGCCTATCTCGCGCCTTACCGGCGGCGAGACGCCATGCGAATGATACCAAGACCCTTTTTGTACAGGGTCGACGCCGCCTGATAGTCCATCTGGTTGGCCGTCACTTTCATCATCTGCTCTTCAAGCACCACCTGATTGCCATCCGGTGTGATTTCGAAGCCATCCATTTTCTTGCCCGCCAGAGTGCCATCGGGAAAGATTGCTCGCCCCTTGAGGTGATGCGCATTGGTCAGACGGGTTTCAAGCCCCCCCGTCTGCTGGGGCTTAAGCATGCGATCAAACTTGAAACTGCTCAGATCACGCGCATGGTAACCGGGCGTATCGGCATTGGCGATATTCTCTGCCAGCACTTTCTGGCGCGCCTGATGCCAGTGCATCTTGGAGCGCAGCATAGAAAACAGCTTGAGATCTCCTACAGCCATGTCTGCCTTCATATCCCGGTTTGGATGCCAATTGCGCATCCGGTGTCACTTTGGTTCAGGCAAATTTTGCCTACCATATGGTTAACGAGACATTAACGTGACCCAAACTTTTCTCCATTGCGGCTGATTTCTGCCATTTACCTCAGATATTAGCTCGGCAAATCTTGCAAATTGCCCGCAAAAAAAAGCGACATATCTTTCGAAAAGGTTAAAATGGGCGCATCGACAGATTCGCAACAGGGGTGACGTCTGCCGCATATTCGCAATGGATATGCCCGTTTCCCCGCCCTTGCAGCTGTCCTGCGTAACGCGTCTGATGCCTGTGATGGTGAGGTGCCAGACAGTTGAGTAAACACAACTGGCAACATGTCTTTTATAGCGATAAGGCATGTTCGAGAGTGGAAGGCCCGTCATGGAAGACATCGGCACATTGATCAAGGCGCTCATTCTGTTGGGTGGAATCATTTTTCTGATCGTATTGCTCACCTGGATTCTGAAGAAGATAAACATGATGGGCGCGCGCATTGGCAAGGTCGGAGACGCACCACGCCTTGAAGTGCGCGAAGCCGTGCAGGTCGATCACCGCCGCCGTCTGGTTCTGGTGCGACGGGATCATGTGGAGCATCTGGTGATGATCGGCGGTGAGAATGACTTCCTCGTTGAGCATCACATCATGCCACCAATGCCGGCGCAGCCATCCGCGCAACCACCAGTGCAGCAGCCGATGCAAGCCACACCGCAATCAGCCCAGCAATCAGGCCCACACTCAGGGACTCAGGCACCGCGTCCGGCAGCGCCCCAGCCTGCCCCGCAGCGCCCTCAGCCCACTGCCCAGCCAGTGCCG
Source organism: Cohaesibacter intestini (assembly GCF_003324485.1). Classification (NCBI taxonomy): domain Bacteria; kingdom Pseudomonadati; phylum Pseudomonadota; class Alphaproteobacteria; order Hyphomicrobiales; family Cohaesibacteraceae; genus Cohaesibacter; species Cohaesibacter intestini. The sequence goes on from NZ_QODK01000002.1 coordinate 810,778, forward strand.
CCTCAGCGTCCAACACCGCAACAGGCTCCCCATTTGCCAGCTCAGCCCAAGCCTATGGCGCGACCAACTGAAGCGGCCAAAGGCACGGCCCCTGCCATCAAAGTGTCCGATGGAGCCCAGACACGGTCAACCATACCGACTGTGGATGCCGCGAACAACAAGCCCTCTGCCTCGATCCAGACGCCATCTCAGCCACAGCCGGCCCGCTGGCAAAATGATCTGACCGCCACCATGCCACCGCATCCACTCAAACCCAAGGATGCGGCATCCAGCCGCGAGGAAACGAAACCGGCCGAGTCAAAACCCGCAGAACAGTCTGCGCAATCTGTTCGGTCAAACCAGCCCGCCCCTGCGGCAACAGAGCCCAAGGCGGCGTCCATAGGCAAGGCAACAGAACAAGGCACGGCACCGATATTCACCCAACCAAAGCCCGGCCAACCAGAGGCCAGCCAACCAGAGACCCACCAACGGCAATCCGCTGCAAAAGACCAGCTCCCCTCCAGCGAAAAACCTGACCCAGCGGACAAGAATGAAAAAGGTCAGCCATCAGTTGACCCTGTGCAGGACAGCACCACAGCACCGAAAGAGCAGTCCACCACACCTAAACAATCCAAGCCAGACGCTGACCTGCTGGCTGTGAAAGCAGACGAAGATCCCGGAACCACGGCACCAGTCGCCGCAGCACCCGAAGACTCTGCTCAGGAAGCATCAAAACCAGATGCACCGCAGCAGGCAGCTCCAACGCAGGAAGAAGCAAAGCCGACACAATCCAAGCAGCCCCCGGCTTCGTCTGCTTACGATGATGAAATCAATCGTCTGCTCAATGAGTTGTCGGGTGACTTCAAGAAATGAGTGATCTGAAGAACGCGACCACGCAGACACCCGGTCAGAATATCAATGAAGCCACACGCACTCTGCTGACAAGCCTGAAACGCAGCGCCCTCACAGGGGGCTGCGTTGCTTTGTTGGCCATGCTGTTTCTGGCCATTGGCTTCAACCATCCTGTGCTGGCCCAGCAGCTCAGCATCGGCCTTGGCGATGATCTCACCCTGACCGAGCGGGCAATGCAGCTTGTTGCCCTCATCACCATCCTGTCGCTGGCCCCGTCAATCCTGATCATGGTGACCAGTTTCACCCGGATCGTCGTGGTGTTGTCTCTGTTGCGCTCGGCCATCGGTCTACAGACGGCTCCCCCCAACACCGTCATGGTCAGCCTCGCCCTGTTCCTGACTGCCTTCATCATGGCCCCCACCTTCGAGCAGGCTTACAATACCGGGATCCAGCCTTTGGTCGAGGGAAGCATCGAACTGCCAGAAGCCTTCGACCGGGCTGCTGTGCCGTTTCATGCCTTCATGCGTCAGCATGTGCGGGAAAACGATCTGGCCCTGTTTCTCGACATGGCCCAACAGGAGCCGCCAGCCACGCCAGAAGAAATCAGCCTTCGGGTGCTGGTGCCAGCCTTCATGATCAGTGAGCTACGACGCGCCTTCGAAATCGGTTTTCTGATCTTCCTACCCTTTATCATCATCGACCTGGTGGTCGCCTCTATTCTGATGTCGATGGGTATGATGATGCTGCCGCCTGTGGTGATTTCCCTACCATTCAAGCTGATCTTTTTCGTATTGGTCGATGGCTGGAATCTGATCACCGGTTCTCTGGTCAAGAGTTTCGTCGGCTCTTAGCAAAGAGACGTGCCAAACACGTACCAGACACGCGCCAGACACGCGCATGCATGCGCACTTTGCCGGTGCAGACTGAAAGGGCCAGTTTCGACTGAACCATTCAGACTTGCGGATTGTCTGCCGGAGGCACGTCTTCAGGAGGGGCAGCCTGTTCCTCTGCCAATTTGCTGTCATCGCCTTTCAGATAGCGGGACCGATATTCGGTGAGGAACCGCTCCATCGTATTGATGCCTGCAATTTGCTGCGCAACAGCGTGGAACTCCTCACCATTGCGTTCAATTGGCAGCGTCACAACATCGAACGCACCAGCAACCGGTGTGGCTGACATTTTCTCGGCATATTTGCGACGCAGGCGATCAAGACCCAGCTTGTCATCTGCCAGACTGTAGGCGATGCCAGCGCGCAGAATGTTGGTTTGCTCCTGATCATCAAGCGCGGCAGCGAGGCTCCAGCGATCGCCCAGCATCATTTCGGTCTGTTCAGCCACATCCTGCCAACGCTTCGCATCCCACATGATATCGGCCCGCAACTGGTCCACATCGCCCCCTTGCAAAGGTTTCAGCAAATCAAGCGCCAGACTAACTTTATTCAACTGAGCCAAAGACTTGGCTTCCACCAGCCGCCGCTGCCGTTCCACTGACAAAGGCAATTGGGACTGCCGTGTCCGGCGCAAGGTATCAAGGGCCATGTTCGGCTTGCTATCAAGCAGGTAGATCAACGCCAGATCGGCTGCAATCTGAGAGCGCGCGGCGCCTTTCAGGCGGTTGTCCACCTGATGTTTCAACAACTCGGACGCCCGATCCAGGAGATCAACCTCGACCAGCTTGTCTGCCAGCCGCCGCACCATTTCGTCCCCACGGCGACCAACAGGTGTCAGCTCACGAAAATCGTAATAAAGCGACAGCGCCTTGATGGCCGACAATTCATTGACCTTGCCATCGAGAAACAGCGATGAGAAGACGGCATTCATCTCTTCCTGCAACACCCGCGAAATCTCGGAGGCAGGATCGGAATCGGCTGCCGCCTTCAGGGTTTCAAAGGCGTTGCGATATTCTTTCTTGTCGACATAATAGTGCGCCAGTGTGCGAAGCGCATTCAACTCCACCTCATCACCGCGCCAGATTGTCGTCAGGCCTTCCAGTTCTTCAATTGCCTGATCGACATTGATCTGGTCTTCCTGACGCCGCAGCTTGACATCCTGCAGCCACGCATCATTGGCAATCGGCAGATACTTGGTATCGCGCGCCGCCTTGAACGCCTCAGAGGCTTCCTGGGCATCATTGCGGGCCACAGCGATTTTGCCGCGCAGCAGATTGTAACGCGCCACCCCTTGAGCATCTAGATAGGCAGGATTGACTTCGGCCAATGCCGCCGTGGCACTGCCGAACTGCTGATCAAGATAGGCGATCTCAACCCCATCGAGCAGCATCATCTGCCGCACTTTCATGCTGTAATCTTGCGCCACGGTGGCCGCCAGATCGAGCGCATCGTCAGCCTCGCGCCAGCGGCCCGAACGGGCAGCCGCCAAACCACGCCAAACCGAAGCATCCGGATCATTTTCGAATTCCGGATGATTCAAACGACGAAAGGCCGACTCGGGTCGACCTGCAAACAATTCCGCGGCGGAATAGAGCGTTCGAAACCCCTTGCCCCGGGCAAATTCCGGGGCGGCATCCTCAATCATTTGCAGATGCCCGAGCGCTTCGAACGCATATCCATTGGCCACCAGCAACTTGGACAGCGCCAATTGGCTCTGGATCGCCATCAAGTCAGTATAGTTGGAAAGCTTTCGTTCCAGATCCTGCCGCTTGCGCGAGAACTGTACCGGTGTCTTCGCCGCTAGCTTGTCGAGATTGAGAAAGGTCTCCCGCACCCGGCTGCCATTGTTGGTCAAGGCGCTGACATCCGCCGCACCAGGCTGGGCATTGGATATGGTCAAGCCCCGGTTCGAACTGATATAGACATAGCCTTCATCACGCGCCAGCAGCAAATCATCGACATGTTCGGCCAGAGCAATGCCATGCGCGGAAATCAAGGCGGTAAAATCGACAAATCGTTGCCCCTTGACGAAGCCGCGAGCAGGACCAAAACCGGTGACCACGTGCAAATTCTCACCCGTACCCGGATCGCGCAATTTCAGCACCGTGCCGGAGCGTTCAAACTTCACCCGCATGGCCGACCGTCCGTCGCTAACCTTGGTGCGTGACATATGCAGCGGTTTGGTCGGCTCAACCACCATGTCACCAATCGTCAGCAGCCAGCCATAGCCTTCGGGAGAAAAGGTCACGAGGCGTGGATTCTTCATCGGAATGCGCAACACGGCTGTCGCACCGGCACGCCAGACCTCGATATCATCGGAAAAAGCCGACAAATGCTCGCGCGCTGCGGCCACATCTAGGTCCAGCACCGTATCGAAGACTGCCCAGATAACCCCGTTACGTCGGAACACTGCCGATGACGTCGGATTCTTGAACGGGAAGAACAGGCGCACACTGCGGCCAAATGTCTTGGCTTCGACGCGCAGACTCTGTGAGGTCAGGTCAGCTCCCTGCCCTTGCATCCGTTCAGCATTGCTGCGCACCATGGCAGGCATCGCCGTCTGCGGTTGCGTTTCGTCAGTCGCCCCGGCAGCATCCGTGCTTTGAGGCGCAGCAGGCTGCGGGGGTTGCGGCACTGGCTGGGTCGCAGACTGAACCGGATTGGTTACCTGCTGCACGGGTGCCGGTTGAAACATCTGAGGCTTGATCGTATCTCCCTCAGTCGCCTGTTCAGTCGCCTGTTCAGCCGCCTGCAATGGTGCACGCGATTGAGGCATGGGTGGCATTGCGGGCTGCTGTGGCGCTGGCACTGCCGATGTTGGATCTTCCGCCGGGCGAGGCAAAGGTTGACCAGCCTCAGGAGCCTGCGCCGGTTGTTGTTGCGGTTGCGGCACAGTCTGGTTGGCGACCGGCTCAACAAAAGGCTCGGACACATTGCCCGAGGCGGTTGGCCCAAGGATCAGTTTGCTCGGCCCCGAAGAAGCCGACAGATCGTCTGCAACACCGAGAATCTGTGCGCCATCGGGAGCGATGGTCACCGTGCGTGGTGTCATGTCGATGCCCTTGGCCACCAGCACACCAGTATCACCGGGCTTGGAGACAGCCCGCGTCACATGCTCTTCCGCGCCCTTTGCATCAAACAGCGACTTGTCGCCCGTGATATCAATAATATAGGTGTTGTTCTCGCGAAACGCCCGTACATCGGCATTCTTGGCAACAATCAGCGTAAATTTTGCTCTTCCCTCTTCCATGGTCATCTGCATGTCGCGCACCAGTCCCGGCAGGGACGTGCGCAACTCGGACAGATCCACATCGGTCTGGTGATTGAAGAACAGATTGACCGCCTCCCCTCGACGTTCAAAGGTCGAGTCGAACGGAATGTTCCAGATGAAGGCAAAACGAGAGAAGGTTGGATGATCGCCAATGCGGACATCCAGCTTCGGTTTCACCCGGGTGGCGCTTTCCTGCTGCTGTAGCGAGCGCGCCAACCGCAACGCTTCTTCCGCACGCCGTGCGAGCTCGGTGACGATCTCCGCCGGAAGAGACGGAGGAAGCCCGGCCCAGCTTTGCGGCAGCAGGTCGACAAACAGCCGCTCCCCAGCCTCCATCGTGTTGATCCGCACCCCTTCTTTCAGGGCAATCCGCAAGCCCTTGCCATCTGGGTCGAGGCGCGCAACGGTCACATAGTCGGGCAGGATTTGTGCCAGGGTCGCCACTGTATTGGACTGCATCCGCTCATCAAAGCGGACCACAAATACGCTGTTATTCTGCTTGATCGAATAACCCGGCAGCAGATTGCGCCCGGCAAAGTTGAGGACGATCCGACCGTAGCCTTCTTCCCTCGTCGTGGTAATTTCGAGCGAGCCCTTGTCGCTGCCTTCCAACGAGGGATCAGGCGCGCGCTGCTGCGCAACCGTGAGGGAAGGTGCAAGGATCAAGAACCATGACAAGACGAGCAGGAAGGCCAGCTGGCTGCGCGAAATCACGCACCCAAAAGCCTGCCCGATCCTCTCGGACCATGCATGCTTCATCCTACCATCTTGATCCAAACTGGACATCGACTGTCTCCGCCTTCTCATTCTTCGCTTCATGCCTGCCGGTGATGCGCTGTCACAAACTGGGTGACACTCTGCAGTTCACTGAGCTGCAATGAAACGAATATATGGGAAAATGCTTTATCGTCGCTTACCACAATCTCATATTGTCCGCTTTGCATCCGCTTTTCCAACAGATGCATCAGATGCCCCCGAAACGGGACATCTGAGCGTAGCCGCCTGATCTGTCCGAGCGGCTCACGCCTTCAAGACAGACGCCCTTAGTTGCCAATCTGAGGCAATGTATTGGATTCGAGATTCTTGACGTCCTGTTCCAGCGTGTTGCCCTTGGCAATCGCAAGGCTCAGAGCCCCTGCAGCATCGGCGCGCATCTGCCCCATGATGGCGGCAACCTTGCGTGGATTCATCATTTTGACGATCTCAAGCAAGACACCGGGTTCCAGTACTTCGAAAATCTGCGCGGCCTGTTTCGGCTTCATCGACTGATACATCGCCACCAACTTGCCAAGATCCTCTTCCTGTTCCTGATTGCGCTTGCTGGTGGCCTGCTTGATGGAAGCTTCCAGTGCCTTGAGCTCATCGACCCGTTTTTCCAACCGTTTCTCGGCAGCATTGAGCAGGGCTTCGCGCATTTCAATGCTCTTGGCACGCTCATCCAGCTCTTCGCGCCGCTCCGACAAACGCTCCAGAATAGCCAGCTCGGAGCGCGAACTTTCGGACGGATCCACCTTCATCCCTTCAATCAGCGAAGTGGGTTCCTCTGTGTTCGCGGCACCATTGGTGTTGGCAGGCGCATCGGCGGGGGTCTCAGCAGGCGCTGCCTGTTGGCCCGGCTGTGTCTCCTGTGCCAAGGCAGGCGCAGTCGAAACAAAAAGCATATCGCTATTGAAAACCAGATGCGTCACCTTGATGAACAGCAATCCAGTCACGGCCACCAACAGGGTTGGCAACAGACGAAGATTGGTCATGCCGCAACCCCTCTCTTTTGTCGAATGGCCATCAGGCGCTCGGACGTCGCCGCAGCAACATCCTTCAACCGGCGCGGGCTTTCCACTGCCTCAACCACCGGAGCGTTGCTGTAATGGTCCGCCTCACCATAAGCGTTGGCATAACCAGGCTCTGGCAATTCATAGCCACGCGGCGCTGCGAGCGGCTGACTTGGTGCGGCACCACGCACAGCGTCGGAAATCTTGACGAGGCGTCCCACGACCCCTTCGCCCTGATCGACATAATGCTGCAACTCACCGGAAAGCCGTTCGGCCTCACGCAGGCGATGAGCCAGATTGCGATCACAGTCACCGGCGGTAGCCTTCAGACCGAGGATCGCCCGTTCGGCAATTTCAGTCGCGGTGATCAGCTCGGCGATGGTCGCCCGCAACGCTTCCTCGTCGTTGCGCAACCGCTTCAAACGCCGATTGAGCGTCACACAATAGCTGATTGTCAGAACGAGCAACAGCGCCACCAGCAACTCAATCATCATCCCAACAGACATCTATTCACCCTTTCCGGATCCGCCCTGTGCCGCTTTTTCAAACGCAGCCAGAGTCATTTTTGGTTTGGCGAGCTTATTGGACAGCTGCACCGAAATATTGCCGTTATGTTGCCCCATGACACCATCCGTCAGATGAACCCCTCCGGTCTTCAGACTGACAGGATCTGTCGGTCCGGTCTCCAGCATCAGGGTTTGCCCGACATCCAGTTTCATCACTTCGTTCAGCGACATTTTCTTGTCAAACAGGACCGCATCGAGCTCGATTTCCGACAGAAACACCTCTGTCGCCAGATGGCCTTCCCAGATTTGGTCGCGCCCGAACTTCTCCCCCATGAACATCTGCAGGAGAAGGTCTCGAATCGGCTCGATGGTAGCATAAGGCAGCAGCAATTCGATCTTGCCGCCCCGGTCTTCCATATCAATTCTGAGTTCAACAAGGATCGCTGCGTTGGCAGGCCGTGAAATGGCCGCAAACCGCGGATTGGTCTCAAGTCGTTCCAGCAAGAACTTGACCGGCGAGAGCGGAGCAAAGGCCGCTTCCGCATCCTCAAGCACGATCTCGATCATCTGGCGCACCAGATTGAGCTCGATGGTCGTATAGGGACGTCCTTCGACACGGATTGCCGACGTACCGCGTCCACCGCCCAGCAACACATCAATGATCGAATAGATCAGGCTGGAATCGACCGTAATCAGACCCAGATTGTCCCATTCCTCGGCCTTGAAGACCGTCAAGATCGCAGGCAACGGGATCGAGTTGAGATAATCGCCAAACCGGATGGAAGTGATTGAATCCAGCGAAACCTCAACGTTGTCGGATGTAAAATTGCGCAAACTGGTGGTCGTCATCCTGACCAGACGGTCGAAGACGATTTCCAGCATGGGAAGACGTTCATACGAAACGATCGCGGAATCGATCAGGGCACGGACACCACTGCGCTCGCCCGCGAAGCCATCATCAAGACTGAAACCGAGCAGATTGTCGATCTCTTCCTGATTGAGCACGCGGTCCGCGCCACGGGACGTCCCTTCTTCACCATCGATCGGCTCGTCGATCATGGCCGCCCACTGCGCAGCCATTTCATCGGCACTACCGGCGCCCTGCTCCTCAAGAGCCGCGCCCCAGTCCGCCATCAGGTCTACGCTGTCATCATCGTCGTCAGCCATCTCAACCCCTACTGGATAAGGATTTCCTTGAACAGGATATCATTCACCTTGACCGGATAAATCGCATCATTGATCCGCTTGAGAAGCTCCCGCTTCAAACGGAACAGACCAGCAGACCCTTCCAGATCCGAAGTCCGAAGCTCCCGCAAATAGACCTGGAAAGCATCCAGAACCCGCGGCATAAAAGGCTCGATCCTACGGGCCTGCTCCTGACTGTTCATCTCAAGGGACACCTTGATGCGCAAATACTGCGCCCGACGGCTCTTCGAGTTCAGGTTAACAGTCATCTCAGGAAGATCGTAGAAATAGGCCTTTGCTTCCGGCTCTGCATTGGGATCATTCTCCGGTTCAACCACCTCGTCGGATGACATCATCAGAAAATAGTAAGCGGCACCGCCGCCGCCCAACAACAGCACGAGCGCAAGCGCGATGATGATGATCAGCTTTTTCTTGCCACCAGAGCCTTCGCCCTCGGCACCTTCTTCATCAATTTCGACTTCGTCAGCCATTGCGATTCCAAATTAGAAACGATTCATAAATCATGGTTAATGACTCTTATTAAATAGCGTTAAAATGGTTAACAAAACCTTTCCAGCGGCCAGTCGGCAACTTTTTCCCACTAGGCATTTTCACCCCCTCATTCCTGCCCAGCCACACGCATCGAACCCAAGACATCCCGAGCATTTCTGCCATTTTTAAAGTTGGCACGCATTATGCAGGACATAGGCCGAACGCACCGTGCTGGGGAGCGAGCGTGCGCATCATTTGGGAGCAAAGTGGTTAACGGTTATGGAGAACTCACAACTCATCGGCCTGTCGAGACAGATGGTCTTGCGACGCAAGATGGATGTCATCGCCAACAATCTGGCCAACATCAACACTGCCGGCTACAAGGCCGACAATCTGATGTTCAAGGAACATCTGATGCCAGTGGCACGGATGAATGAATTTCAATCGTCCGATCGTAAGCTGTCCTATGTCGAGGATGATCGCATCGCGCATAAGTTTGCACCCGGTGCCGTTGTTGACACTGGCAATCCGGTCAATGCTGCCCTCAACGATGAAAAATCCTTTTTCGTGGTTCAGGGCCCGGGCGGCGAACGGTATACCCGCAACGGTGAATTTGACATAAACTCGCAAGGTCAGCTGGTCACCTCCGATGGGCTTCCTGTCGTCGGTCAGGACGGACCGATCCTCTTCACCACCGAAGACACCAACATCTCCATCTCCCGTGACGGCCTGATCACATCAGATCGTGGCGAGGTTGGCCGCTTTCAGGTTGTCACCTTCAACGACATGCAGTCTCTCAAGAAAGAGGGATATTCACTGTTTGCCGGTGAAAACCCAGTTCCTGTCGATGCTCCTGTCGTTCTGGGCGGCCGTGTTGAACGCTCCAACGTCCAAGGCGTCGTCGAAATTTCCCGCATGATTCAGGTAACCCGCTCCTACACGTCCCTCGCCAAGGCCTTGAGCCAGGTCTCGGAACTGCGCTCCAACGCGATTGACACACTCGGCAAGCTTCAGGCTTGACGCAGCAATAGACAAGGAAAACCGATATGAGAGCCCTCTATATTGCGTCAACCGGCATGCTGGCACAGGAACGCAACGTCGAAGTAACATCGAACAACATCGCCAACATGCGGACGACTGGCTTCAAAAAATTCCGCGCCGAATTTCAGGATCTGCTCTATCAGGATTTGCGCCGGACCGGCTCCTCGACCTCAGCCACAGGAACCACCGTACCGGTTGGCATCCAGATTGGTTCTGGTGTCCGGGTCGCCGCCACCTCGCGCATCATGTCGCAGGGGTCGGTAGAAAATACCGGCAAGGAGCTCGACGTTGCCATTCGGGGCCAAGGCTTCTTCCAGATCACCATGCCTGATGGCCGGGTTGGCTACACACGGGACGGTTCCTTCGAGATCGACAACAATGGCCGTCTGGTCACCGTCGATGGCTATGAAGTCCAGCCCGGCATCACATTCCCCAATGACACCCGCGACATCACCATCAACAATGAAGGGGAAGTGCAGGTCACGACCGGCAACAGCACCGCAGTGCAGACGCTGGGTCAGCTGACCCTTGCCCGTTTCGTCAACAAGGCTGGCCTCGATGCAATGGGGGACAATCTGTATCTGGAAACCGGTGCCAGCGGTGCGCCGCAGGTCTCAACCCCCGGCACAGCAGGCTATGGCACTTTGCTGCAAAAGCATCTGGAAATGGCAAACGTCAACTCGGTCGCCGAGATTTCTGATCTGATCGCCGCCCAGCGCGCCTATGAAATGAACTCGCGCGTCATCAAGGCAGCAGACGAAATGCTCTCCGCAACATCCAACCTTCGCTAGGTCATTGATATGAAACGATTCTCTTACATCGTGAAAAAGCACTGCCTGAGAAGAGGATGGGTCAGCCTCGCCTTTTCCGCGATTGCCCTGCTGTCCATCACAGGCACCAGTCACGCCCAAACCGCACAGGCAGCACAGGCAGCACAGAACAGGGAACCGGCCATACTGATTGACAATGTCACCGTGTCCGAGACCCTCGTTCGCCTCGGCGATCTGTTCAGAAATGCAGGCAGCCTGAGCAACAAGGCTGTCTTCCGCGCCCCGTCCATCGGTCAAAGCGGCACCATCAGCGCGCTGCGCGTGATCGACGCGGCCCGTCGCGCCGGTTTGCACCATATCGCGCCAAGCGCCATTCAGACCGTACATGTGCAGCGCGCTTCCGAACTGGTCACCGAGCAGGATGTGACCGAAGGCATCAAGGCACAATTGCGGGCCATGGGCTATATCGCAGCCTCAGGCCGGGTCGACATGGAACTGTCCAGCCGCCTCATCGACCAGCACGCCTCCCCTGCCGTTGCACATCCCTTTGATCTGCGCAATCTGCGCTTTGATCGCAACAGCGGTCGCTTTTCGACCGACCTGTTCATCGGCGGCCGCGAGGATATCGGCACCATCCGTCTGACCGGACGGGCCATTGAAACTGTTATGGCCCCGGTCCTGACCCGCAACATGCGCCGCGGTGAGGTGGTTGCCGAAAGCGATGTGACCCTGACCCCGATGCCACGCCAGCAGGCTATGCTCGCCAAACCGGCCAGCATCAAGGACATCATCGGCATGGCGACCCGTCAGCCCCTGCGGGCAGGGATCATCGCCAATGAAGGCTACTTCGTTGCCCCCGACATCGTTGAGCGTTCAGCCAACGTGACGATCCTGTTCAAGGCGGGCAGCCTGACATTGAGCATGATGGGCAAGGCCCTGACCGGCGGTGCCAAGGGGGACATCATCTCGGTCCAGAATGTCCAGACCAACCGCATCGTCCGCGCCCAAGTGATTGACCGGGGACTTCTGCAAATCAATACCCCCACCACCAGCATCGCGGCCCTGGGAGCCACAGAATAATGAAACTCTCTCACTTGCTCTCAATCAGCCTGATGGCAATTTCGCTGGCCGCTTGCGGCGCTGGTGATCGCCTGAAAAATATCGGCAAGGCCCCGGCCCTGTCCGGCATCGAAAACCCGACGGCTCAAAAAGGCTACAAACCGGTCCAGATGCCGATGCCAACTGCGCAACCGGTCAATTACAGCCCGAACTCCCTGTGGCAGACCGGGTCCCGCGCCTTCTTCAAGGATCAGCGCGCCAACCGCGTCGGCGACATCCTGACCGTCGAGGTTTCGATCACCGACAGCGCCAAGATCGACAATACCTCGAAACGGTCGCGCACCAATTCCGACAATGTCGGCCTGTCGGGCAGCATCGGCAACCAGCTTGCCAGCGTCATTCCCAAGGCCCTGATCGGCAACGGCGATCCATCCTCGCTGGCGGCCGCCACATCGGATTCAACCTCTGAAGGGTCCGGCGAGATCGACCGCTCCGAAGCCATCACCGTGACGGTCGCCGCAGTCGTTCTGCAGGTTCTGCCCAATGGCAATCTGGTGATTGAAGGACGTCAGGAAATCCGCGTCAACTTCGAGGTGCGCGAACTGTTGGTCGCTGGCATTGTCCGGCCGGAAGACATTTCGTCAGGCAACACGATCGCCTCGGAAAAAATTGCCGAAGCCCGCATCGCCTACGGCGGCAGAGGTCAACTCACCGATGTCCAGCAGCCACGCTACGGCCAGCAAGTCATGGACATCATCCTGCCATTCTGATCCAACCCAACCAGAATAGATTGAAAGCTCCCGATCCGCTGCAGACCACGCAGCGGATCTCGGGACCGGCTCCAAGCTCCCCAATTTTGGAGATCCGGCTCCCTGCGTGATCCCCTAACCACCGGATCGCGCATGGCAAGGCAAGCTCCCCAACCCTGCCTTGCTGTCCCGGCCATCAGAACCGCTCCCCAACAGGCTCTGTGGCAAACAAAAAAGGCGCGGATCCAGCTCCCGGATCCGCGTCCTTTTCATGTCTTGATTGCTTGTTTTGCAGTTGGCCTGACCCGAACGATCAATCGTCCCGATAGACCTTTTCCCGACGCTCATGGCGTTCCTGTGCCTCAATAGACAAGGTTGCCGTTGGTCGGGCATCCAGACGCTTGAGAGAGATCGGTTCGCCCGTATCCTCACAATAGCCATAGGAGCCATCCTCGATCCGCTTCAATGCGGCATCGATCTTCGAGATCAGCTTGCGCTGGCGATCCCGGGCCCTGAGCTCGATGGCGCGGTCCGTCTCGGAAGACGCCCGATCCACGAGATCCGGATGGTTTGAACTGTCATCTTGAAGGTGTTGCAAAGTCTCGCGGCTTTCGCGCAGAATATCGTCCCGCCACTTGAAAAGTTTGCGGCGGAAATATTCCGTCTGCCGTTCATTCATGAAGGGCTCATTGTCCGTTGGACGATAGTCATCTTCTATCTCGACCGACATGGGCTACCCCTTGGTTCCCTATATAAAAGACGAGGTCTATATAGATTGACATGCTCTTTTAGACAACTACCAAGTAGCAAAAAGTGAAGTTGATATTAATTTTGCCGGGTGTAATCCAACTCTTTTCCCGCCCCTTAAGACCTTCGTAGGTTTTACGAGACCTCAACCTGCGCGATGCCCCTCCAACTTTGCCAGTTCTACCTGTGCTCTCAAACCGATTTCCTCGACAAGGGCATCGATTCGCGCGTCTCCGCTTGATTCTGCCATCTCGGTCAGGCGCTCCAGCTGATGCAAAATCGACATGGACAGATTGCCGGACAACAGCCCAAGACGCACATCTTCCAGCAGATCCAACATCCGGTTGCCTTTGCGGATCGCCTTGCGCCGCTTGCCATGCAACGGATCCTCGACCCCCTGCAATGCGAGAAGCGAGGTGACATCACTCAAACCAGCAGAGTGAGAGGTCTGCTGCGCCTGGCTCGTCTGGCCACTTTCCTGCGGCACGGAAAAGCTGCTTGAGCTGCTGCGCGCACGACCTGCGGAACCCGATTTGCCAAGTTGTGTGGCTGGGTTGTTTGATTGAATGCGCATATTGCTTTACCCTTTTGGCTACTCGCTTGTGGCACCGATCAGCAAACCTGGATCGACGGGCTGTGACGGCTTTTGACCTCGTTAAGGAAAAGATTAACTTATTCGGTTAACAAGCCGTTAATTGACCCGGCAATTCTTGCAGCCCGGCACTGCGCGCAACAATGACAATATGCTCAGGCGCATAATTAAAGCAAATAAAGTCAACACCTTAAAGAAATGCCTCCTTCTTGGAAAAGCTGGCATAGAGCTTGCAAAAGACAAGGGAAGACGCGTCATTTAATCAAGCCGGTTCACAAAGGTTAATCCGCAATGTCAATTCGCTCTGCTCTTCTGATTGCACTGTCTGCATTGTGCTTGGCTGTTCTGCCAGCGCAGAGTGCATCCCGGATCAAGGACATCGTCGATTTTGAAGGCATTCGAGACAACCAGCTGATCGGTTATGGTCTGGTTGTCGGCCTCAATGGCACGGGTGACTCACTGGGCAGCGCCCCCTTCACCAAGCAGAGCCTGCAGGCCATGCTGGAACGGATGGGCGTCAAGATTTCCGACAGCAACCTGAACACCAAGAATGTCGCAGCCGTCATGGTCACCGCCAACCTGCCACCCTTCAGCGTGCAGGGTTCGCGCATTGACGTTACCATCAGCGCTCTGGGTGACGCCAAGAGCCTGCAGGGCGGCACCCTGATGGTCACCCCCTTGATGGGTGCGGATGGCGAAGCCTATGCCATCGCGCAGGGCTCCATCGCAATCGGCGGCTTCTCGGCCAAAGGCGATGCAGCTACCATCACCCAAGGGGTGCCTACCGCAGGTCGCATTGCCAATGGTGGCCTTGTGGAACGCGAATTGCCCTTCAAGCTGGCCAGCATGTCCACCATGCGCCTGTCTTTGCGCAATCCGGACCTGACCACCGCCCGCCGCATCGCCCAATCGATCAATGACCTGATTGGCCAGCCGGTTGCCGAGCCGCTGAACCCGACCGAAGTGCGCCTGTCCCTGCCGCGCAATTTCAACGGCAACATGGTGGATCTGGTCACCGACATCGAACAATTGCTGATCGAGCCGGACCTGCCAGCCAAGATCGTCATTGACGAGACCACCGGCATCATCGTCATGGGTCAGGAAGTGCGCGTCAGCACCGTAGCCATTGCGCAAGGCAACCTGACGGTTACCGTCTCCGAGGCCCCGCAGGTCGCCCAGCCAAACCCCTTGGCCAATGGCGAAACCACCGTCGTGCCTCGCTCTCAGGTGGATGTCTCGACAGACTCCGATAAGAAACTGGCCCTGTTGCAAGGCAGCGTGCCCCTGCGCGATCTGGTCTCCGGCCTCAACGCGCTGGGCGTCGGCCCCCGCGACATGATCTCCATCCTTCAGGCCATCAAGGCCGCAGGCGCCCTTCAGGCAGAAATCGAGGTGATGTAATGACCACTCTGAATGCAACACCTTTTTCCATCACGCCCAATCAGGGCTTGAACTCCCAGCTCAACAGCAAGGAACAGGCGCGCGCCGTAGCCGAACAGTTTGAAGGCGTCTTTCTCAATCAGATGATGTCTGCCATGTTCGAAGGCGTGGGCAAGGATGATGCCTTCGGCGGTTCCTACGCCGAGGAAACCTATCGCGGCCTGTTGACCGAAACCTATGCCGACACCATCACCAAATCCGGCGGGATCGGCATTGCCGACTCCATCATGCGCGAATTGATCAGCCTTCAGGAAATGGAGCAATAAGATGTCCGAAGAGAACCAGACCGCCCCCAATCCTGTAACGCAGGCAGCAACCCTTGCCAAAACGCCGATCGGCAGCCCGGACGATGTCCAGCGCCTGCTCGGCGCCATCGAACAGATCATGGATAGCCTTGATGACGTGCTGGTCGAGGAAACCGACCTGCTGCGGGAAGGCAAGCTTGCAGAGGCTCTCGAGCTGGTCGAAGCAAAAAACCAACTGTCGATCCAGTATATGCTTTTGCAAAAGGCAATCACCACCAATGCCTCCCTCGTCAAGCAGCTTGCCCCGCAAGATGCCGAGCAGCTGACCCGCCGTCACCATATGTTCCAAAGCACTCTTCAGGCCAATCTGGCAGTGATCAGCACCGCGCGTGAAGTCTCTGCCGAACTGGTGGACGGGCTGAACCAGAAAGTTCAAAAGCACGGTCAGACCCAGACCTACGGTCAGTCCGGCCAGGTGCCACAACAAGTGAAGCAGCAGCGCGGCCTGTCAATCGACACCGCGTCCTGAGGCCATTGGGTCCTGCGCTGAGCAAGTGGAAGCCCTCATGACCGGTGCTCCCTATCTGATTTTTCTCGACCGGGACGGCACCCTGATCCGGCATATCCCCTATTTGTGCGATCCCGATGCCGTTGAGCTGCTGCCCGGTGTGCGCGATGGTTTGGTGCGCCTCAAGGAAGCAGGCCATTTGCTGTTTCTTCACACCAACCAGTCCGGGGTTGGTCGGGGCTATTTCACGTTGGAGCAAGCCATCGCCTGCAACGAGCGAATGATCGAGCTGCTTGCCTTCCCGTCCTCTCCCTTCGAAGCCATCTGCGTGGCACCGGAGCATCCCGACGCAGAACCGGTCCACCGCAAACCCTCCCCCCGCTTTGCCCTTGAAATGGCCAAGCGACATGACGCCACGCCCGACCAGATTGTCTATATCGGTGACACCCCGTCCGATCTGCTGGCCGCACAAGCCGCAGGAGGTCTCGGCATTGGCGTCAATAGCGGCGACGGCCCGCTGCCCGACAGGCTGAAGGCGCAAGGGTTGGAGGCTGTCTTCCCGGTCTTTGATTGCTTTGGCGCCGCTGTCAGCCATATCCTTGCGACAGACTTGGACAGCACAAAGAGGGACACGGAAACTCCATGACAAACATGCCTCTTTTGGTTTTGGCCGGGGGGTTCGGCACCCGTCTGCAATCCGTTGTCCATGATGTCCCCAAGCCGCTCGCCCCGGTTCATGGCCGCCCGTTCCTCGCCTATATGCTGGACAATTGGCGTGATGCAGGCATCCGCGATTTTGTGTTCCTGTTGCATCACCGGGCCGAGCAGATCGAAGCCTTTCTGGAAGACCAGTTCGCCCAGCCCAGCTTTGAAGGTTGCAGCTGTCGCTCCATCATCGAGGCTCAGCCTCTGGGCACCGGAGGGTCTTTAGCCAATGCCTTGGCAGAGCTTGCCATTGAGGAGACATTCCTTGCCACCAATGCCGACACCTGGCTGCCAGCCGGAATGGAAGCCATGGTCAAGGCAGACGGGCAAGCCATGGCCATTACCCATGTCGAGAATGCCAACCGCTATGGCCGCGTTCAATTCGACAAAGACCGGATCATTGCCTTTGAAGAAAAACAGAACCAAAGCGAGTCGGGCTGGATCAATGCAGGCATTTATCGCCTCAATCCGCACTGTCTGACCGATTGGGATGGATCATTTCTGTCGTTGGAGGCTGAGATTCTGCCGAAACTGGTGAAATCCGGCGCAATCCGCGCCATCAAGATCGATTGTGCCTTCATCGACATTGGCGTTCCTGCTGATTATGAGTATTTTCAAGCGATGATCGCAGAACAGGGAATCTAGCAGTGCCTCTCGATAAATTTCAGATCCATCAGAATGCCACACTTCGGGAAACGCTGGTCAAGATCGAGAAAAATCACGAAGGCTGCATTCTGGTGACCGATGATGCGGATCGGGTCATTGCTATTGCCACCGACGGCGACATCCGGCGCAAACTGCTCGCGGACATGACCCTCGAAGACCCGATTAGCCATTGCGGCAATGCCGATTTCATGGCCGCTGACTTGAAAACCCCGCGCGAGTTGCTGCTTAAACAGCTTGATCAGAAAATTCGACTGATCCCGGTGCTCGATGAGGATGGCAAGTTGGTGCAGGTCGTCACCAAAAAACACGTCCCGATCCAGATTGAGGAACCGGTCTATGCCCGCGCCCGCGCGCCCGTCCGGGTCAGCTTTGGCGGCGGCGGGTCGGACCTGACCCACTTTTTCTCTGATCATCAGGGCGCGGTGATCAATTCCACCATTTCCTCCTATTCCCACGCCACCTTGCGCAAACGCAAGGATTTGAAGGTGATCATTTCGTCCCTTGATCTGGGCGAGACCCTCAAGGCTGACAATCTGCAAGAGGCTTTCACCAAACCGGGGCCCTTCAATCTGATTTTGGCTCTGCTGCGCACCATCCAGCCAGCCTTCGGCTTTGAACTCTATGTCAATTCCGATTTTCCGCTGAAATCCGGACTTGGCGGCTCGTCGGCGGTGTCGGCTGCCATCCTTGGCTGCTTCAACCAGTTCCGGCAGGACCGTTGGGACCGCCATGAACTGGCCGAACTGGCCTTTCAGGCCGAACGCCTCTATCTCGACATTGCCGGCGGTTGGCAGGACCAATATGCGACCGTTTTCGGCGGCTTCAACTTCATGGAATTCGGCATGGAGCAGACGGTGGTCAATCCCTTGCGGATCAATGACGACATCCTGTTCGAGCTAGAAGAGAGCCTTGTTCTGTGCAACACCGGCACCGTGCATGAATCCGGCGAAATCCACGATGATCAGCGCAAGACCATGTTGAATGCCGAAATCCGCGCGCTGGTCAGCCGCTCGGTCGAGCTGACCTATCAGCTGCGCAACGATCTGCTGCGCGGCCGCCTGATGCAATTTGGCCAGAGCTTGCATGAATTATGGAAGATCAAGCGCCAATTGAGCGGCAAGATCAGCACCGACGAACTTGACCGCATTTATGATGCGGCCCTCGAATTGGGGGCCATTGGCGGCAAGATTTTGGGTGCTGGCGGCGGCGGCTTTTTCCTCTTTTATGTTCCGCCCTTCAAAAAGCATAAAGTCATGACCGGTTTGCAGGCCATGGGCCTGACGACCCTGCCCTTCCGCTTTGAAGCTGATGGCCTGAATGCCTGGACCATCCGCGAAGGCAAGCAATCCCTCGAAGATTAGTCTGGAAGTTCAAGATGTCCCTGAAAATTGACCCATTCACTGTCGGCGAAGGGCGATGCTTTGTCATCGCCGAGATAGGCAACAACCACAATGGCTCTTTCGAGCTGGCCATCGATCTGATCAATCAGGCGATCGATGCCGGAGCCGATTGCGTCAAATTCCAGATGCGTCATCTCGATCAGGTCTATCGCGAACGCAGCCTCAAAAAGGCAGGCGAGGATCTCGGCTCGGAATATATTGTCGATCTGCTCCAACGCTTCGAGCTGAGCAAGGATGAACATCGCAAACTGAAAAGCTATTGTGACGAAAAAGGCGTGCTTTATCTCTGCACCCCTTGGGACGTTACAAGCCTCGCCGTGCTGGAGGAAATGGGCGTAGAAGCCTATAAGGTGGCGTCCGCGGACCTCACCAACCTGCCTCTGCTCGATGCCTTGGCCAAAACCGGCAAGCCGCTGATCCTGTCCACCGGCATGAGCCGCACCGGAGAGGTCGAAACCACAGTCGCCTTCCTGCAGGCGCGCAAGGCCGCTTTCGCGCTTCTTCATTGCAACAGCACCTATCCCGCTCCCTTCCACGACATCAATCTGCGCTGGATGGAAGGCTTGCGTCAGCGTCATCCGGTGGTGGGCTATTCCGGCCATGAGCGCGGCACGGCGGTCTCCATCGCAGCCGTTGCCTTGGGAGCTTCCATCATCGAGCGCCATTTCACCGCCGACAGGTCAATGGAAGGCCCTGACCATGCAGCCTCCTTGGAAAAAGCCGAATTCCGCCAGCTGGTCGATGGCATCCGGCAGGTTGAAGAAGCCTTGGGCTCCGGCACCGAGCGCAATCTGTCGCAAGGCGAAATGATCAACCGGGAAAATCTCGCCAAAAGCCTTGTTGCGGCCGCCCCCATTGCCAAAGGCACAGAAATCACCGCCGATCTGATCAAGATCCGCAGCCCCGGGCAGGGCCTCGCCCCGCATCATTATCAGGCGCTGATCGGCAAGACGGCCAAGCGCGACATGGGCTATGAGGATTTCTTCTATCCCGCCGATCTGGCGCTTCATGCCGCCGAACCCCGCCAATATGCCTTTGACCGCCCATGGGGCGTGCCGGTGCGCTATCATGATTATGCCGCCTTCGCCAAACGCATCACGCCGGACTTCTACGAATTCCATCTCTCCTATTCGGATATGGATCTAAAGCTCGAAGACTATCTCGAGGGCCCTTATGACTGCGACTTTGTCGTCCATGCGCCGGAATTGTTCGCCGAAAGCCGCCTGATGGACCTCGCCACGCCCGATGAGGCCGAGCGGCAGAAATCCATCGCCGAGACCCAGCGGGTCATCGACATCACCCGTGCGCTGAAGGCCTATTTCCCCAAAACCGAGCGCCCGATGATCGTCGCCAATATTGGCGGCTTCACCATGGATGCGCCGCTGCCCAAAGACGCCATTGAAGGCTATTACGAGCGCTTCGCCCAAAGCCTTGAGGCGCTGGACCGCGATGGTGTTGAGCTGATCCCGCAAACCATGGCGCCTTTCCCATGGCATTTTGGCGGCCAGCGCTACCAGAATCTCTTCGTCACCATCGAAGACATCC
Source organism: Cohaesibacter intestini (assembly GCF_003324485.1). Classification (NCBI taxonomy): domain Bacteria; kingdom Pseudomonadati; phylum Pseudomonadota; class Alphaproteobacteria; order Hyphomicrobiales; family Cohaesibacteraceae; genus Cohaesibacter; species Cohaesibacter intestini. The sequence goes on from NZ_QODK01000002.1 coordinate 831,189, forward strand.
TGCATTATTGCCAGAAACTTGACCTGCGGATGTGTTTCGACATTTCCCATTCCTCGCTGACCTGCAACCATCTGGGTGTCGATTTTTATGACTTTGCGGCAAAAATTGCCCCCGTCTCCGCTCATCTCCATTTGGGTGACGCCAGCGGGCTGAATGGGGAAGGCCTGCAAATCGGCGAAGGCACGCTCGATTTTGATCGCCTCGGCGCGATCCTCAAGCAAGGCTGCCCCGACACCCCCTTCATCCCGGAAATCTGGCAGGGCCACAAGGGCGAGGGCGAAGGCTTCTGGATCGCCTTTGAACGCCTTGAAGGCAGGCTCTAGGACAAGCTGTCAAACAAGGCTTGTGACAATCCGTTAACAAGCCATGGCCCGGCAATACCACAGAGCTGGACCATGGTTTACACTGCTCCCACTATCTTTGATTCTGGGAAAGATTTGGGTTCACTGTGCTTTCAATAATAAAACAAGAAATCGAAGCCTCGATTGATGCCAAAAAGGCAGCCCTCGCCGATGAAGCCCTGCTCGAGCAACTTGCTGTGCTTTCTCAAAAATGCGTCGACAGCCTAAGAGCGGGCGGCAAAGTGGTTCTGGCGGGCAATGGCGGCTCCTTCGCCGATGCCCAGCATTTGGCGGCTGAATTTGTCTGTCGCTTCCGGCGCGACCGCGCGCCCCTGCCCGGCCTTGTGCTTGGTGCCAATGCGTCGCTCGCCACCGCCATTTCCAATGATTATGGCTATGACCATATCTTTGCCCGCGAATTGGAAGCGATGGCGACCAGCCAAGATGTCTTCATCGCCATTTCCACCAGTGGCAATAGCGGCAATATTATCGAAGCGGTCAAGACCGCCAAAAAACTCAGCATCCATACCGTCGCCTTCACTGGGGACTCGGGCGGACAGTTGGCGGCGCTCTGTGACTGCATCAAGGTGCCATCCAGCGTCACCGCTCGCATTCAGGAATGCCATATCCTGTTTGGCCATATCATTTGCGGCATTGTCGAAGACAGCCTCTTCCCTGAGAGCCACCAGCCGGGAGGCGATGCATGAGTGAGATCATCGCGCTGATCCCGGCCCGTGGCGGCTCCAAAGGGGTGCCGAACAAAAATATCCGCCCGCTGGCCGGTCACAGCCTGCTCGAATGGTCCATCGCCGCTTGCCTCAAATCCAAGCGCATCGACCGCACCATCGTGACGACGGATTCTGAGGAGTATCGCCAATTGGCTTTGTCCCTCGGAGCTGAAGCCCCCTTCCTGCGCCCAGCCGAAATCTCGCAAGATCGCTCGCAGGATATCGAATTTGTCCTCCATGCGCTGGATTGGCTGAAAGAGCATGACAGCGAGCCACGCCTGATTGTCCAGATCCGCCCGACCACACCGATGCGCGACCCGGCGCTGATTGATGCGGCGATTGCCGCCTTTGAGGCCTCCAGCACAGCCACCTCCCTGCGCTCGGTTCATGAAATGTCGGAATCGGCCTACAAGACCTTCGAGATCAATCAAGATGGCATTTTGGCCTGCGTTGGCACCGGCAGCACGGCACTCGACGCTGCCAACCGGGCGCGACAGGCCTGCCCGACCACCTATTTCCCCAATGGCTATGTCGATGTGCTTTCGACCGACTTCATCCGTCGCACCGGATTGATGAATGGCGACCATGTTCTGCCCTTCCTCACCCCGGTCTCCCTTGAAGTCGATAGCGAAGACGATTTCCGCCATATCGAATATCGGGTCAGCCAAGAACCCGAAATCCTAGACCTTCTGTTTGATGAGGCCCCTTGATGGCGCACCAGCTTTTCTCCCGCGACCCGCAACAGGTCGCCCCGGTCGACACGGCCCACCGGACGATCAAGACGACCATCCCCTGCCCCGGCACCGCCGAGATTTTGGCCCGCCTCGATGAAACCGAGAGCCGCTCCATGCATGGCCAGCTGCCTTTGGTCTGGGATAGCGCGATCAATTACAATGTGTTTGATGCGGCAGGCAACAAATGGATCGACTTCACCTCCTGCATCTTTGTCGCCAATGTCGGCCATTCCAACCCGCATCTTTCGAGCGCCATTGCCGCCACATTGGATAAGCCGCTTTATAGCTGCTACGCCTATGGCAACGAGGTCCGCGCCCGCTATCTCGAAAAATTGCTGGCCTTTGCTGGCAAGCCATTTGAGAAAGCATTTCTTTTGTCTGCGGGCACCGAGGCCACCGAAGCGGCTTTGAAGCTGATGCGCATGCATGGCCAGTCGGTCGGCAAAAAGCGTGGCGGCATCATCACCATCCAGAATAACTGGCATGGCCGCACCCTCGGCGCTCAAATGTTGAGCTCGAATGTCGGCCAGAAAAGCTGGATCGGCACCCTCGACCCGGACATTCATCACATTCCCTTCCCCTATCCGTGGGAGACCAACGACAAGACCGGCCTCGACATCCTCGACAAGGGCCTTGCCGAGCTGGCGGACAAGGGCATTGATCTGGCCACCGACATTGCTGGTTTCATGTTGGAGACCTTTCAAGGCTGGGGCGCGGTCTTCTATCCCAAGGACTATGTGCAGGCCATCAAGGCGATCTGCGACAAGCATAATATCCTGCTGGCCTTTGACGAAATGCAGGCCGGGTTCGCCCGCTGCGGCAAGGCCTTTGGCTATCAGCATTATGAGGTCGAACCCGATCTCATTTGCGTTGGTAAGGGCATGGGCGGCGGCGTGCCGATTTCCGGCGTCATCGGTCGCAAGCACATTATGGACCTGCCCGACATTGGCAATATGAGCAGCACCCATTCCGCCAACCCGCTCTGCTGCGCCGCTGGCCTTGCGGTGCTGGAGGAAATCGAGAGCAAAAATCTGATTGAGGAATCCCGCCGCAAGGGCGAGCTTCTATTTGCCGAGCTGCGCAAGCTGGAAGCCCGCTTCCCGCACCGGATGGGGCCGTCTCTGGGCCATGGCCTGCTGGCTGCGATCTTCTTTTATAAGCCCGGCACGCGCGAGGCCGACGGGGCCTTTGGCAGCAAGGTCTGTGAACTTGCCATGCAGAAGGGCCTGCTGATGGTTCATACCGGACGCGAATCCATCAAGCTTGGCCCACCGTTGACCATCCCCGACGACGCCATTCTTGAAGCCATGGCGGTCTTGGGCGAGTGCATCGCAGAAGTGGACGCCGACGCATGATCACCAACATCCGTCATACCGGCCTCGTGGTTCAGGATCTCGACAAGAGCCTCCATTTCTGGTGCGACGTCATGGGCTTCACAGTGGCCCGACGGATGGACGAAGCAGGACCCCATATCGACGCGATCATGGAGCTTGATGATGTGGCCGTCACCACGGTCAAGCTGGCCGCCCCCGATGGCAATCTGCTCGAACTGCTGAAATTCACTTCCCATCCGGACAAGCCGGATTGGGAGGGCAGCCCCGTCAGCACCGGCCTCACCCATATGGCCTTCACGGTGAGCGATCTGGAAGCCACCTGCGCCACGCTCCTCCAGCATGGAGTCCGGCTGCATTCCGACATCCAAGTTTCCCCCGATGGCATGGCCAAGCTGGTTTATTGCCGCGGCCCGGAAGGCCTGATCCTCGAACTTGTGGAGATGATCGCTTCATGACCCGACACTCCATCGATTGGCATACCAAGCAGGATGAGGATTATCTCCAGCTCTGCATTGACCGCCTGTCCCAGCCACCGCTCTTCTGGGTGGAGCAATTCGTCACCTTCATCAATGAAAAGACCGCTGACTGGGGGGACAATCCGCGCAAGGTCAATGACATTGGCTGCTGCACCGGGGCCTTCAATGTCGGCCTGCGTGAGTTGGGCCAATGCCCGATTGATTATCAGGGCTATGACATTTCCCAGACCTATCTCGACATTGCCCGCCTGCATTTCCCCAAGCGCCCCTTCGAGCTGCTCGATATTGGCCAAAGCAAGCCGCGTGAGACCGACATTTCGGTCATGTCCGGCACGCTGGAACATGTCGATGAGTGGCAAAGCGCCCTTTCTCATATCTGCCAGACCACCAAACGTTTCGTGCTAATGCGCACCTTCCTTGGCACCAGCTTTGAGGTCGGCCACTATTCCCAGCCCGGCGCGGACCATTCCTACCCGATCTATCAATTCACCTTCCAGCAGCTGCATGAAGAAGCCGAAAAGCATGGCTTCTCGGTGGAAATGATGCGCGACAAGGCCACGGATTCCATTGCCAAATATCTCGGCTGCGGCATCACCCGCACCCAATATGTCTGTCTGCTGACCGCAAAGGGGGCGTAATGCTTGCCCATCAGATCATTGACGGCCTGACCAAGCCCTGCCCACGCTGTGGCGCGGTCTGCGATCATGTCCTGACCGCCAAATTGCGCCGGGGCGAAGGGGTGGTCTATCATTGCCCCTCCTGCGACATCGGCTTCCTCGATGGCAAACCCTTCGACGTCAAAGCCTTCTATGAGACCGAATATCGCAAAAATGTCTCCCACAAGGCGGAAGGCACCGCGACCCATGCGCAAGAGATGTTCACCATCTATAGCCGCTTTCAGCAGCAGCGCCTCGATTTGATCCTGCCCCATGTGACACCCCAGACGGACCTGTTGGAAATCGGCGCGTCCGCCGGGCAGTTCCTCACCCATCTGGAGGGCAAGACCAACCGGCTCGCAGCCATTGAGCTGGATAGAGATTGCTGCGCCTTCATGGCCGAACGCTTCGCCTTTGAAATCAGCACCGACTTCTTCGCCGACGGCCCCTTTGCCGATCAGCAATTTGATATCGTCTGCTCCTTTCAGGTGTTGGAGCATACGCCCGACCCGGTCGCCTTCCTCAAGGATGTGCACAAGGCCCTAAAGCCCGGCGGCCGTGCCTTCATCGAGGTGCCGAACCTCTATGACCCTTTGCTGACCACATGGAAGGTCCCCAGCTACACCCAATTCTATTATCACGCCGAGCATCTTTTCTATTTTTCGGGCGACGCTTTGAAAAAGGCCTGCAAGGACGCCGGCTTTGCGGATGAGGCGATGAGTCTACACTTCGCGCAGGATTATAATCTGCTCAATCATCTCCACTGGATCATGAATGACGGCCCGCAAGGCACCTGCGAGATCGGCCTGTCCGAGGTCAAGCTCGAGGGTCATGATCCGGCGCTGACCTCTTGGCTCAGCGACCAGTTGGCCGCGCTCAATGCAGCTTATATCGACAAGCTGGTGGCCAGCGGCCAAACCTCAAATCTTCTGATCGAATTGGTGAAAGAGACATGATTGGCTTCATTCAGGGCCGCTTGGTCCCACAGGTCAATGGCATGATTCAGGCCTTCCCATGGGAAGACTGGCAAAAGGAAATCGCGCTCGCTGACAGCATCGGCATCCATTGCATGGAATGGACGCTCGATCAGGCGGGCCTCTATGACAATCCGCTGATGACCGAGCAAGGCCAGGCCGAAATCCGCGCTCTGTGTGACAAGCATCACCTCACCATCCCGAACCTCACCGGCGATTGCTTCATGCAAGCGCCTTTTTGGAAGGCCGAAAGCGCGGCGGAAAAAACCGCTCTGCTTGCCGATTTCGAAGCCATCTGCCGGGCTGCCAGCACAGTCGGCATCCGCAACATCGTCGTGCCTCTGGTCGACAATGGTAGCTTGCAGACCGAAGCTGAAACCGCATGCTTGATCGATGCGCTGCTCGCCCGCAAGGCTTTGTTTGACAGCCTTGGCATCGCCATCCTGTTCGAAAGTGACTTTGCCCCCCAGCCATTGGCAGAATTCATTGCCAAGCTGCCCGCCCCGACCTTTGGCATCAATTATGACAGCGGCAACAGCGCTGGCATTGGCTATGATGTCAAACAAGAATGGGCTGCCTATGGCGAGCGGATTGTCAATCTTCATATCAAAGACCGCCTCTATCAAGGCACCACCGTGCCGCTCGGCTCGGGGGCGGCGGATTTCCCTTCACTGTTCGCCTGCATGGCGGAAGCCAAGTATTCAGGCGACATCATTCTGCAAACCGCCCGTGCTGCCGATGGCGATCATCTCAGAGCCATTCTCGCCTACCGCGCCTTCGTCAAGGACGGGCTGAAGCAGGCGGGAGGCACCTATGATTGATCTCAAAGGCAAGTCCGTCCTCATCACCGGTTCATCCAAAGGCATTGGCCTTGCCATCGCCCGCGCCCTGCATCAGGCCGGCTGTCATGTGCTGCTGAATGGCCGCACCGAAGCGCCCCTGAAACAGGCATGCGACAGCCTCGGCGCTGAGCGCTGTTCCTATGTGGTGGGTGATGTCTCTGATCCGGCAGAGGCGCAAAGAATCGCTGATGCAGCCCGCGCCCGGTTTGGTAGCCTCGATATCCTTGTCTGCAATGTCGGCTCCGGGGCCTCTGTGCCACCCGGTCAGGAAACAGCCGCCGAATGGCAACGGGTGTTTGCCACCAATCTGTGGAGCACGACAAATATGGTGGAAAGCTGTCGCGACCTGATCACCAGACAGACCGGGTCGATCCTCTGCATTTCCTCCATTTGCGGCAATGAAACCATCCCCGGCGCACCCGTCACCTATTCCACCGCCAAGGCTGCGCTCAATGCTTTTGTCAAAGGCATCGCCCGGCCCTTGGGCAAGGATGGCATTCGCATCAACGCCATCGCGCCGGGCAACATCCTGTTTGACGGCTCGGTCTGGCAGCGCAAGCTGGATGAGAATGAAGAAGCCGTTGATCAGATGCTGCAAAAGGATGTGGCGCTTGCCCGTCTGGGCACCCCCGAAGAGATCGCCAATCTCACCCTTTGGCTGGCCTCCGGTCAGGCAACCTATGCCACGGGCCAAATCTGGACCCTTGATGGCGGCCAGACCCGCCGCTGACATGACTGAAGGATAGACGTCCATGACCAACAGTGTATTGAGCAGCTTTGATCTAACCGACCGAGTGGCGATCATCACCGGCGGCGCAGGTTTGCTTGGCCGCAAACATGCCGAGGCTGTGGCTGAGCTTGGCGGCATCCCTTGCCTGCTTGACCTTGATGCGATCCGAGCGGCGGATGCCGCCAAAGATCTGGAAGCCACCCATGGCTGCCAGACCTTCTCCATTGGCGTCGACATCACCAACCCCGACGCCATCACGGCAGTGCGCGACGCCATTCTGACGCGCTTTGGCCGCATTGATATCCTGATCAACAATGCCGCCAACAATCCCAAGATGGAATCCACCGATGGGGCCAACTGGTCGCGCTTTGAGGATTTCCCGCTTCAGATCTGGCAAGACGACATCTCCGTCGGCCTGACCGGAGCGATGCTCTGCGCGAAAATCTTCGGCACGCACATGGCGCAGAAGGACGGTGGTGTCATTCTCAACATCGCCTCCGATCTCGGCGTTATCGCCCCAGACCAGCGGATCTATCGCAACGAGGGCGAAAGCGCAGAGACACAAAGCGTCAAGCCCGTCACCTATTCCGTCGTCAAAGCAGGTCTCATCGGCCTCACCCGCTATCTCGCCACCTATTGGCCCGATAAGGGTGTGCGCGCCAACGCGCTGGCCCCCGGCGGGGTCTATAATGGCCAGGATGACGCCTTCGTTGAACGCTTGACCAATCTCATCCCCATGGGCCGGATGGCCGACAAGGACGAATATAAGGCCGCCGTTGCCTTCATGATATCGGACGCATCGAGCTACATGAATGGCACCACCCTTTCCATCGATGGAGGCCGCACCGTCTGGTAGGGCCTTTTTTTGCACGGGGGACGAATTGTGAATGCGCCCCCTTTTGCCCTAAACTGGCCCGACTTGACTGATTTGCCCGCCAATCCTTCACCGATCCGGCGGCATCCAGCGACCCGAAACGTAAGGCAGATCCAACATGCAAGCTCAGACCGCTGACCGCCTCCAGAAGGCCCAGAAATATCTCGCAGCCGGAAAAGCCGATCGGGCGGAGACAATCTGCCGCAAACTGCTCAAGTCAAAAGATGGCTATGTCGATATTCGCCTCACCCTGTCCAAGGCCTTGCTGGCGCAGGACAAGCCGGATCAGGCCCTGAAATATCTCTCGGAAGCCGCCAACCATCAGCCCGACAAACTGGCCCTCCAATCGGCCACCGGCGACCTTGCCTTCCGGATCAAGAAATATGCAGAGGCCATCGATCACTACCAGAAGGCCGTCAGCCTTGAGCCGTCCAATCCCGACTATTGGTACAGGCTGAGTGATGCCCTGTTTCAGGCTGCCACAGAGAATTTCAAGTCTTATCTGGATCGGGGTGAAGTCACGCAAAGCGGCGAGACCAAACCTAGAGTCGACTTCTACGACGATGCGATTGCCATCTCCAACAAGGCGATCGAACTCTTCTCTGAAGATGTCCCATTGTTGCGTCTGGCCGGTGAGATCCTCCTCAAGGCTGGCATCGAGGATGTGGCCATGCTGTGCTTTGAGCGCTGTCTGCCGCTGGACCCCTTCGATCACATTGCCCATTATCACTGGCTTGAGTACAAACGCTCCAAGAACGCCAATCAGGAGATTGTCGATTACGCCATTGCGCAAGGCGACCGCATTGCCAACGATGCCATCTGCAATCGGACCGTCACTTATGCCTATGCCCAGCTTGGCCGCTATGACAAGGCGATGGAGCATATCAACCGCTCGGTCGAACTTGCTCCGAAAAACGACAAATTCGTCACCGCCAAAGCGCATATCTATTATCGACTGGGGCAGTTTGAAAAATCGATCACCTACAGCAACAAAGCGCTGCAGCTCAACCCCGAAGCGACCTATCCGCATTGGCTGAACTGTCTGTCCAACTGGAAACTAGGCAATCTGCCCGAAGCCCACAAATGCAACCCCTATCGCTTCGAGGTTGCTGACGTCTGCACCAAGTTCAATTTGAAAAGCCCCCTCTGGCGTGGGGAAAGCCTTGAAGACAAGCGAATTTATGTCTGGTCGGATCAGGGCATCGGTGACATTTTCAAAACGACCAGCATGCTGAGGGAAATCACTCCGCATGAAAATGTGATTGTCGCTGTGCAAGACAAATGCATGCCGTTCATCAAGGCCCTGTTCCCCCGGATCGATGTCCGGCCCCTGCCAACCAAACTGCCAGCCCTGAGCATCGTCAGCAATGCCTTTGGCACCAAACAGAGCCGCAAGAATGAATTCCCATCGATTGAAGAGGATTTTGACTGTCAGATCCCGCTTGGCTCACTGATCGAGGTTCTGCGCCCCGAAGTCTCCGATTTCGAAGGCAAAGACAAAATAATGATCCTGCCGGAGGAGCATGTCGCCCCCTTCCGCGCGCTCAACATCCTGTCCAATCCAAACACCACCAAGGTCGGCATGGCCTGGTCGAGCAAGACCTTCGGTGACCCGGAAGCCTACGGCTATCTGGAACTGGAAGAGCTGTTGGATGTCCTGCGGATGCCCGGTTTCGAATTCTATAACTTCCAGTATACGACCAAGGAGCACGAAATCACGGCTTTCCGCGAAAAGCACGATGTGCCGCTCTATCATGCGCCGGGTCTTGATCTGATGGATGACATGCTGGAAACCGCCGCCTTTAACAGCTGCATGGATCTGTTTGTCGGTCCGGGCTCGACCAGTTCGGACATTGCCGGCGCTGTTGGCATCAAGTGCTTGCGTTACGCCCCATGCCACTATCAGGACAATCTGGGCCAACCCTATGTGCCATGGTTCGCAGATCAGAAGTCCATCGACATTCCATGGGGAGACGACGCGCTCAACTATATCGACGTGATCAAGCAGTGGCTGCTGGACAATAAAAAACACTGACAACATTTGCGACGGAAATGCCACGAAAGCCAGTCACCAGAAGGGAAACTCCCTTCCTTGCGCAAAGCTTTCGTTCGGCAGCCCAGATTTATTAAAGTGCAGTTAGCCAATTTGCTGCTTTTTTGATTGTCAGAAATGACAGACCGTAAAATTTCCGCTAGTATAGTTCCCAAGTTTACCTTGTACACTTGAGGCTACACATGGATTTATCGGTCCAGAAAATGCAGCCGCCAGCGTCAGTTCAAGGCAAATCGGCGGCAAGGAAGGCATCCCGCTCAGGCGCCCTGACTGAAGACGAAGCGGTCGAATCCACTGAACGCGACGCGGAAATTCGATTCATGCATGGCAATACGGCCTATGAAGGCATCGAACAGGACGACCAGCTGGATCAGGATCCCAAAGGCAGAAAGCCGCGCCGCAAAAGGCGAGGCGCCAACCTGCTGTCGGGTGAAGACCTCTCTCAACTGACCATATCGATGGAAATGGAGAACACACCACAGCATTCCGCTGATGGTTTGATGAATCTGCGGGCCTACACGGCAGCTCCAGCCCCCCGAGAGGATGACGAAGAGCCCAACTTCGATCGCAATATCTAAAAACAGTAACATTCGCCTGCCGCATTGTATTTACTTCTAGACAATAATGCCTGCTCTGCGTGAGCTTTTTGCTCGCACTGAAGCAACGAAAGCAATCGCAAAGTTGAAATCTTAACCGTTACATTTCACCATCAAAATCCCGAAAATCCGCTCTTGTTAACCAGTTTCGATGGCATAGAAACTGACCCGTTTTAGCAAAACGCAAACAGAATCAAAACGCTAGTTGGTAACAGTAAAAAGACCTGACGATACTTGCAGAAAATCGTTCGAATCCTGTTTTACTGATATTAACCATGAAAGAGAACTCATAATTAACCCTGACATCTGTTAACCATATAATTTTACTATTGATTTTCGGTTTTCCGACATTCTTTCCCCACGACCAAGGACGGTCTCGAGTACAAAAACCAGAAAGGTTATGGGGATTATGTCAGGAATTACTCTCTCAGCAGGCGTTCGCTCGAATTTGCTTTCTTTGCAGAACACTGCAAGCATGATGTCTGATACGGCAAACCGGCTTTCAACGGGTAAGAAAGTCAACTCCGCGTTGGACAATCCAAACAGTTACTTTACCTCTCAAGGTCTCAGCACGCGGGCAAACGAGCTGGGCAACCTTCTTGACGGTATCGGCAACGCAACCAAAACACTCGAAGCAGCTGACAATGGCATCAAAGCCATCACCAAGCTGGTAGAGAGTGCGCAGTCGACCGTTCGTCAGGCTCAGCAGGCCAACAGCGATTCAAGCGGCACCCACATTCAGTCTGGCGCCAACATCGACACGTCGGGCTCCACTGGATCCACCACCAAGGCTCGCGCTGAAAACCAGACCCTTACCAATCTGGGCTTCACCACCGGTACCAGCTCCAACCTCACCATCACGTCTACCTCTGAAAATGGCGTGACCAAGACGTTCGACCTGAATGCTCACTTTACAGCAACCGGCGAAACCCTGCTTGATGGCGATGGCTCTGCATCCACCAGCACCGACGACTATTCCGTCAGCGATCTGGTTAATGACATCAACGCATCGGGCGTTGCAACGGCTTCGATCACCGATGACGGACGTCTGGACCTGAAAGCCAACGGCAACGCCGAACTGGAACTGCAGTTGGTCAACACCGATACCGAAACCGCAACCACGCAGGCCGGCACCACCGGTACCTCACTGGCAGCAGCTCTCGGTTTTGGTGCATCCGCTGACGAACTGGGTGAACTGGCTGATGGCTCCACCGGTACGGTTGGTGACGCTGGTGGTACCGACGTTGCATTCACCGCAGGCGCAACGTCTGGTGATGCTGATACCTTCACGGTTACCAACGTGGCCTCCTCGTCTGACGCTGACAATGCCGAACTGGTTTCCCAGTTCAACGACATTCTCGATCAGATTGACGAATTGGCATCAGATGCCACCTATAACGGTGTGAACCTGATCAATGGCGAAGGCAGTGACTTGACCGTTGCTTTCAACGAGCATCGTGACAGCAAGAAGTCCGAACTGACGATCAAATCTGCCGACCTCACCGCCACGGGCCTGAGCATCGGTAGTGCGACCTCTCTGAGTTCTGATGAAGCCAACACCAAGCTGGATAACCTCTCCGAGGCCCTCTCCACCTTGCGTGCCCAGTCTTCGACCTTCGGTTCGAAACTGAACACGGTGACCATTCGTGAGGAATTCACGAAAGACAGCATCAACACCCTGCAGACCGGTGCAGACTCGCTGGTCCTCGCAGACTCCAACGAAGAAGGTGCAAACATGCTGGCGCTGCAAACCCGCCAGACCCTGTCCACCACCTCCCTTTCCCTGGCGTCTCAGGCAGACCAGGCTGTGCTGCGCTTCTTGCGCGCTTAACAGCAACCAAAATTTCACTAAAATCCAAAACGGCGGGACATTCCCGCCGTTTTTTTGTCGTTAATAATCTGTTCACCAATGTCTTTAACGACGTTCCTGCACACTCTATTAACCTTAAATTAGCCTTTCATAGCGATCATCCGACTAAGCCTTAGAAAAAGGTCAATATTGTATTCGAGTACCCAGAAAGGTAACACAATGTCGGATATCACTCTCTCTGCTGGCGTGCGCCAGAACTTGTTGTCACTCCAGAATACTGCGGACTTGATGTCCACAACGCAGAACCGTCTGGCAACTGGTAAAAAAGTTAACTCAGCGTTGGACAATCCAACCAACTACTTTACGTCCCAGGGATTGAGCAGCCGTGCGGCCGATTTGAGCAACCTTCTCGATGGCATTGGCAACTCGATCAAAACCTTGGAATCAGCTGATAACGGCATCAAAGCCATCACCAAGCTGGTTGAAAGTGCACAGTCTACTGTTCGTCAGTCTCAGTCTGCCAACAGCAATTCCAGCGGCACCCACATCCAGTCCGATGCCGGCATCAACACTGCGGGTTCTTCAGGCTCGACCACCAAGGCACGTGCAGAAAACCAGACCCTTACCACTCTGGGCTTCACCGCGGGCACCAGCTCGAACCTGACGATCACTTCCACGTCTGAAAATGGTGTCACGTCGACCTTCGATTTGAACGCCCACTTCACGGCGACTGGCAAAAGCTATCTGGACGGAGACGGCTCCGCTTCCACCAGCACCGACGACTACACCATCAGCAATCTGGTTGACGACATCAACGCGTCTGGCGTTGCAACCGCATCGATCACCGATGACGGCCGTCTTGACCTGAAAGCCAATGGCAACGAAGAGTTGGAACTGCAGCTGGTCAACACCGATACCGAAACCGCTACCACGCAGGCCGGCACCACCGGTACGTCTCTGGCAGCAGCTCTCGGCTTTGGTGCTTCCACTGACGGGCTTGGTGAACTGGCAGATGGCTCCACCGGTACGGTAGGTGACGCTGGTGGTACTGATGTTGAATTCACCGCTGGTGCGACCTCTGGTGACGCTGATACCTTCACCATCACCAACCAGGCCTCCACCTCGGATGCTGACAACTCTGAACTCGTCACCCAGTTCAACGATATTCTTGACCAGATCGACTCGCTTGCAGCTGACTCCAGCTTCAACGGCATCAACCTGATCAACGGTACAGGCAACGACCTGACCGTATCGTTCAACGAACATCGTGATGAAAAGAAATCAGAACTCGAAATCAAGTCTGCTGACCTGACTTCTGATGGCCTGAGCATCAGTGCAGCAACGTCCTTGAGCTCTGACGAAGCAAACCTGAAACTGGACTCTCTGGCCGACGCCCTGACGACCCTTCGTAAGCAGGCTTCGACCTTCGGTTCCAACCTTTCCACCGTGCAGATCCGTAAGGACTACACCAAGGAAAGCATCAATACCCTGCAGACCGGTGCGGATGCTCTGGTTCTCGCAGATTCCAACGAAGAAGGTGCGAACATGCTGGCGTTGCAAACCCGCCAGACCCTGTCCACCACTGCTCTGTCTCTGGCTTCCCAGGCAGACCAGGCCGTTACCCGGTTCCTCCGGGCCTAATCGGTTCCTTCGTAAGGCGATTAGAAAGGCGGGGATTTCCTCGCCTTTTTTTGTTTCTGCCACGCAGCGATCCCGCGCTCCAGCGTCTTTATTCTTTCCAAGAGCCCCCAACTCCTCTAGGAAGAAAGAGCAAGCCTCAACACGAAGACTTGCGACAAACAGGAGGTCCCATGCCCCTCAAGATCGAGTTGCGCCCCGGCGAAAAAATCATCATCGGCAATAGCGTCATCACCAATGGAGAGAACCGCGCCAAATTGTTCGTGGATGGTGAAGCGCCTATCCTCAGAGAGAAGGATATCCTGACCAGCGAAACCGCCAACAGCCCCGCCAAACGCATCTATCTTTGCGTTCAGTTGATGTATCTGGGTCAGGATCTGGAAAAGCACAGAGAAACCTATTTTACTTTGGTGAATGAATTTCTACAGGCGGCTCCCAGTGCATTAACTATTATAGACGCCATAAATAGGAAAATATTAACCTATTCCCTCTATCCTGCTTTGAAGGAAACCAAGGCGCTTATAAAGTACGAAGAGGAGTTGCTCCGAGATGTACAACCAATCCGCAGCGAGAGCCTATCAGGAGACGGGCTATCAGGGGGGTGAGCCGCGCGAGCGCGAAGCAGCCCTGTTGATCAAGGCAGCAGCCAACCTGCAGCGGACCAAGTCGGAAGAAGCCACGCGTGAAGAGCTTGATCACGCACTGACCTTCAACCGTCATGTTTGGACCTTGTTCGTCGGCGAATTGCTTGACGAAAACCATGAAATGCCGAAGGATTTGCGCCAAAACCTTGTTAATCTTGGCCTTTTTACCTTCAATCACACTTTGGATGTGATGGCTGATCCGCAAAACAAGACTGTCGACAGCCTGATCAACATCAATCGCAACATCGCAGAAGGCCTGCGCGCCAACGGCTAAAAGCCGGCAAGCAAGCGAAGCTTCGATAGGATGCGAGCAGGAATGCCAAATGCGCCACCACACCGGTTGGCGCATTTTTTCGTTTGACGATCACAAACGCCGCCCTTCGAAGCATTTGAACGCGAATGAACAGAAGTATAGACAAAGAAAAAGGTGGCCCGTGCCACCTTCTTTTAAACTCGCTGCCCAATACATCAAGCAACCGGCGCCTGCACGTAAGCAACAGATTTACATAAACTTTGTTAGCGTCAGATTATAAAGCATGGACGTCGCCTGATAGGAGGCTTCAATACGTGTCTGCATGACCATGATTTTCGCGGCAACCTCTTCATCGTTAATTGCCTCGATGCCATCTGATGCAGATTGCAACATGCTCAGGCTGGTCGTGTGCCTCGTATTGGCATCGGACAACATCTTCGTTGCCACCCCCAGCTGGGTCTGGATCGTTTTGACCACATCTCCCTGGTTCGCACTCGACAGCCCCGCTGACACAGCATCGGCCAACGCCGAGTAACGATCCTGATCAACGCTGCTGTCCTGATCATAGGACGGCAATGTGAAAGCAGTCATATAGGCCAACTGACGCACGATGCTTTTCTCATTGGCTCGCGCCCCATAAGAAACATCCAGATGACTGTCGACATGTGCCTTGGCAGTGTCGCGCGCGTTGCCAGGATTGTTGTCACCAAGATACCAATTGACCGTTGGCTTACCGGCATTGGTGGCCGTATCGAGCGTGGTGGCCGTCTCAGGCGTCCCAACAACACGTTTGGGCTCACCTCCGTTGGATGTATCATAGAAGTCCATAGCCGCCTGTATGCGCGACGCAGCCTCCCCTTCATCCTGAACATTCTTCTCGATCTGGAAAGCCAGCACGCTTTCCAGCGAGGCCGCGGTGTCCGCAGGCGTTGCGCCAATGGAAAAGATCCCTTCCCCCGGATCGGAAGCACCCGAGCCCGCTTTGAGCTGAATGACTTCATTTGATCCATCCGGCAGCGTGAAGGTGAAGGACAGAACCTCATTAGGATCGGGTTGCCCGGTAAACGCGACATCGACCGACAAAGGCGCGCCAGTTGGCCCGGTGACCGTGGCATTGCTCAACGTGCTGGTGACCGCTTCGAGCTTATAGCCAAAGTCGGTCGCCTGTTCGGCCAGCGTCACCGTCCCAGCAGCTGCCGACAGCGTTAGCCGTCCTCGGCCATCCGCACCGGCATCCGCCCGCATGCGTTCGTCGGTGACAGTGATCAACCCTTCCTCACCACCAAAGCCATTGATGATCTGGTCGTAGTTGCGCGTCGGTTCAATCTCGGACGTGGTACCGGAGAAAACGAAGTCTCCATCCACCTCAGTGTCAAGCAGCCCCAATATTTCCTTGACAAAAGCCGTCGTCGTCATCTGACCGACCGACTGATTGGTGTCAGTGATGTTGTATTCTGTCGACGTTGCAGACCCACTGACCTCAGATCCAATATCAACGATCCGCTCAAGAGCGGTGTTCATCATCGAAATCTGCAGCTTGGCTTGCGCGATCGTCGATTGAAACCCTTTGAAGGTTGAAATGTCCGACCGCAGATCCAGCGCCTTGGAAGACTGCTCGCCCAACCCACCATAGGTCTGTGCCTTTTTGCCAGTGCTGATCTGAACCGTCAGTTCTTCCATTTGGGCGGAATTGCGACTGAGCGACGTCATCAGCATCGTAGAAGAAAAGCCGTTAAGTCCACTGATCATCTTTGTGTCTCATTTCCTAAATGCGCATCAAGGAGTCCATCATCTCCTTGACGGCCGTCATCACACGGGCATTGGCGGTATAGGCGGTTTGCAGCTCCAGCAGATGCGCCAGCTCGGAGTCGATATCAACCTTCGAGCCTTCCTCATAACGCGCCATGACATTGTTCATGACGATTTGCTGGCCCTCGTTCCGGGTCTTGGCGGTTGCACTCTGCTGGGACTGATAGGCGATCACTTCGCGTGCATATTCATCCACGCTCATGGTCACCGGAGCGCCACCATCTTTCAGGTTAAACTGCAGCGAGGTGTTGTTGAGCGCATCAAACATCGCATCCGGACGCGTCTGATCAGACGCCCCGATCCCGGCGCTATATTTGACCAGCAACGATGGGTCATTCACCAAAGCGGCATTAACCTGGATGCGAGAAGCAAAGCCGGTCTGCTGGACCATGCCATCAACACTGCCGGTATAAAGCCCCGGACCTGTGCCACCATCCACGAAGAAGGGCAAAGCACCAGCCTGATCCTGAAGGCCCGTCGCCGTCATGCGAGCGTCCAGCGCGGTCACATCCACTGTGTTTGCGGCTCCATCATCCAGAATGCGGATGGAGTTGCCGGACGGATTGCTAACGCTGAAGGCACCGCCCAGAGCGGCCTGAATCTGAGTTGCCACGCTGGCCATACCGCCGGAAAAGTCAATCCCCACAACGGTATCGTCATTGCGCGCGGTAACATCATCGCCCAGCGGCAACGACGCGGCAGAATCCACCCGCACGAACGTTACGACGTTGGTCTCACCCGTCCCCACATCCTGATAGGTCAGAGTGAACTCGTCGCCCGATTGCAGCCCCGTCAGATCGACATCGAAGCCAGCCTGCGCGCCTGCTGTTGCCGCTGTCCCGGCCACGTCATATTTGGCAAAGGCATCTGCCAGACCATCAGCGAGGCTATCAAGCTGGTTCTGGGTCTCGACAAGGACCTCATCGCGCAGCTCAAACAGGGCACCGATCTTGCCACCCTCAAAGCCACCGGTGTCGGTCATGTCATGGCGCGTGCCACCCTGCGAAACCAGATTGAGGCTACCAAGCAGCCCCTGCCCCGTGGCACTGTCTCGCTTGGTTTCCGCGCTGACGGTGCCATAGGCATCAAACTCGAACTGCGAGGCCACCTGATCATAGATGGTGACACCATTCTCAAGCGAAATCTGAACGGAATTGTTCGG
The DNA here is from genome assembly GCF_003324485.1 of Cohaesibacter intestini. Taxonomy (NCBI): domain Bacteria; kingdom Pseudomonadati; phylum Pseudomonadota; class Alphaproteobacteria; order Hyphomicrobiales; family Cohaesibacteraceae; genus Cohaesibacter; species Cohaesibacter intestini. Next base: position 848,843 of record NZ_QODK01000002.1, read on the forward strand.
CGCATCATCGACCCGCAGAGGCACCAGTTCCGACAACTGACTGATCAGGGCATCGCGCTGATCCATCATGGCGACTGGCTCAATCTGGTTGAGCGTCATTTCCTGAATCCGCCCATCGATATCTTCGATATCCTTGAGCAGGCGGTTCATGTCCTCAACGGCCGTCTCAATGGCAAATTCCGCGTCCTGCCGCAAAGACTGCACCTTGTCGGCGGATTGATTGATCTTCTGCGCCAGAATGGCCGCATCATTGAGCACATCCAAACGGCTTGCGGCATCATCTGGTGACGTCTGCAAGGTCTGCAATGCATTCGAGAAGGAGTTCAGCAAGGTGTCCAGCGCATTGGCACCACCTGGCTGTCCCATGGTGGCATCCACCTGACCCAGATAATCGGCCATCACGTTGGTATAATTGCTGGCGGCGGTTTCGGTCCATAGCTGTTTCTGCGCCACCTCATCGATGGTCCGCTGAACGGTGGTCCCGATGACCGCTGTCACCTTGCCATCGACGGTCACATCTTCACGATTGGAGACCTTGCGCGTATAGCCCGGCGTATTGGCATTGGTGATGTTGGAGGCAGTGATCTCCAGCTCACGGTTGGTCGTGCGCAACCCCGAGGACGCGACAGAAAGTGCAAGACCAAGACCCATGAACCAATCTCCAAATCACCTATAGGAAAGCCGCCGCACCCAAACAATCGATGCGGCCGGCTCAATCATCTGTTACCGAATAACCTGCATCACTTCGCTCAGCATGTCGCGTGCAGTCGACAGCACGCGGGTATTGGCCGTGTAGGCCTGCTGGGAAACGATCATTTTGGAGAATTCGTCCGCAATATCGACGTTGGAAGATTCCAGCGACGAGCCACGAATGGAGCCGGTGGCACCCAGAATGGCCTCGCCGGAATCTTCCGTTGCCCGGAAGGCGCCGCCGCTTTCACGGGCCAGATAGTTATCACCGTCAAAGGAAGCCAGAATGATCTCAGCCAGATTGCTCGACTTGCCATTCGAATAGTTGGCCACAACATGGCCTGAGCTGTCGATGCTGATGTTGGTCAGCTCACCAGCAGCCGCGCCATCCTGCGACAGGTTCATGTTGGCAACACCGGTCTGAGTGGCGAAGGCCGTGATGCCATTACCGCCATGATCAAGGACGATATTGCCAAGGTTGATGCCATCAACCGTCATGCCTGCGACAGTAACGTTTGAGGTAGGTGCTGTCATCGCACCTGTGGAGTCAAAGGTATAGTTCTGACCGACATTGGTCCACTTGGTTGCGGTGCCGGTGGCAGTGGAATCCGACTTGTAGTAAAGGTTCCATGTATCAGGGGTGTCGGAAATCTTACCCCAACGCAGCTGTAGGGACGCATTCTCACCATTGGCGATATAGGTGGTGATAGCACCGCCAGAGATGGTCTGAGACAGAAACTGGGTTTCGTCCTGCGCCTGCACGACACCGGCACCGGCCGAGGTCGGATCAACAGTGTAACCCGCACCCGGCGTGATCATGCTGCCTGCAGTATCAGTGGTGGACGGAACCGCTGGCAGGTTGCCGGTATATTTGACGGTCGTGGTCGCCTCGGCAGCCATAAAGCCTTCCTCAAAGGTCGCAGGCTGCGGCACGGAGCTCACCGGATTGCCGGTTGCATCATCCAACTCGATCACTGCCAGATAATGCCCGGCTTCGTTGACGAAATAGCCGTCCTCATCAAGGGTGAAGTCACCGCGACGGGTATACATCGGCGTGCCGTCAAAAATCGGTGTGCCATCGGTTTCACCGATTTTCTCGTAAACGACGAAATAACCATCCCCACTGATCGACATATGGGTTGAAGTATCAGACGACCCAATCGGACCAGACACCGTGTTGGTCTGACGGGAGTTGGTCATGACCGAGCCGGAAGTCTGTGCGGACTTGTTTGAGGTGAAGTTGCTGACGAGATCCACGAAAGCGGTATCGACTCGCTTGTAGCCAACCGTCGAGGTGTTGGCGATATTGCCGGAAATATTCTGCATCGATTTGGATTGCGCAGCCATGCCCGCAACGGAGGTCGTAAGCGCCGAATAAAGACTCATGGTACTTCCCTTTGATCAGGTACAAATCAGGTTGCCAATCTGAAGAGCAAAAACCGGGCCAACTGGAAGAATCAAAATTCCCTTTAAATTTCAATTAACTAGAAAATTTAACCTCTTGTTAAGCAGGTAATAAACGCCCCTACTGAACCACAAGCGGCATTTTTTGCCCGCCTGCATGGCCCATTTCTGCCCTATGAAAGACTGTCCGTCTGCGAGATATCAGGCCATTATCGCCCAATTTCCCATTGCACCGTCCTGATTGCCGCGATAGGTCAGACGATGGAAACGGCAACAAAAAACATCAGAACCACAAAGAGCTGCAACCGCATCAGGGCTCAGCAAGGGGAGAAAGCATGCGATTTGAAGGTACGTCCAATTATGTCGCCACCGACGATCTGCGCATCGCGGTCAATGCCGCCATCACGCTGGAACGCCCGCTTCTGGTGAAGGGCGAACCGGGCACTGGCAAGACCGTACTTGCCCGCGAAATCGCCACGGCACTCGACGCCCCGATGATCGAATGGAACATCAAGTCGACCACCAAGGCGCAGCAGGGTCTGTATGAATATGATGCGGTCTCGCGCCTGCGCGACAGCCAGCTGGGCGATGAACGCGTCAAGGACATTGCCAATTACATCCGCCGCGGCAAGGTCTGGGAGGCCTTTGTCTCAGACAAGCGCCCTGTCCTGCTGATTGACGAAATCGACAAGGCCGACATCGAGTTCCCCAACGATCTGTTGCAGGAACTCGACCGGATGGAGTTCCATGTCTATGAGACTGGTGAATTGGTCAAGGCCAAGCAGCGGCCAATCATCCTGATCACTTCAAACAACGAGAAGGAACTGCCCGACGCCTTTCTGCGCCGCTGCTTCTTCCACTATATCAAGTTCCCCGATGAAGAGACGATGCGCGAGATTGTCGAGGTGCATTATCCGGGCATCAAGAACCGCTTGCTGAATCAGGCGCTCACGACCTTTTTCTCCGTCCGCGAAGTGCCGGGTCTGAAGAAAAAACCCTCCACCTCGGAGCTACTCGACTGGATCAAGCTGCTGCTGAATGAGGATATCGATCTGGAAACATTGCGTGAGGCGGATGCCACCAAGGTCATTCCACCGTTGCATGGAGCCCTCCTGAAGAATGAGCAGGATGTTCATCTCTTCCAGCGCCTCGCCTTCATGGCCAGAGGACAGAGATAGCGGCCAGCGATAAGACGCAGCTCAAGACTAATGGCAGGTGCGACCCTAGCCGCGCCGCTCTTCCCACATATCTTGCAATTGAAGACCCCAATAGACCATCTGCGTCGCAATCCGGCCAATCGACCCGCCACCCCACTGGGCGGTAAAGGGCTTGAACAGCCGATGGCGATCCGACGTGCCGGCAATCCCCTCTGCCGCCACCACACCAATGGTCGCTGTGGCATTCAGGCCATGGCCACCGGTCCCGGTTGCCGCCCATAAACCGGGTTCCATTTCCCGCAGGATCGGCATCTTGTGAACGCAATAGCCCATCAGCCCCGCCCAGGCGTGCTCTATCTTGAAATCACCCAATTGCGGATAGATCGCCAGAATGTCCTTTTTCAGCATGTCGGCCAAGGCCTTCGGCTCTGAGCGGCGCGTGGTGATACGCCCGCCCCACAAAAGCCGCGCGCCATCCTCAACCAGCCGATAATAATCCCCCGCCCGGCGCGTATCGCCAATGCAGCCTGCATAGCGGATCGCCTCAGCCAGACGCTCTGGCATGGCCTCTGAGGTGATCACATAGGTCGCCACCGGCAGAACGGCCCGTTCAAGCTTGGGATAAAGATCCTGCATATAGGCGCTGCCACACAGCAGCACAGCCCCCACCTTGACCCTCGCCCCGGTCTCGCATGTCACCGTCCAGCCAGCACCCGAGCGATCCAGGGCGCGTGCCGGACTTGCCTCATAAAGTCGCCCACCTGTAGCCACCAGATCCGCTGCCAGCGCCAAGGCATAATTAAGCGGCTGGATATGAAAGGCAGTTGGATCATTCAGCCCCTGAAAATAACGTTTGGTGACCAGACTGTCGCGCACCTGCTCGGTGGTCCAGACACCGAAACGGGGCCCATATTTCTCTTTCATATGGTCCGCAGAGCGGCGCAACTGATCTTCGTTGCTGTAGCGCAACACCCTCAGCCAGCCCTTTTTCGGCTCAACGCCGGGAGGCTGCAAAGCTGCGATGGTGTTGCGCACATAATCCGTGCCCATCACCGACAGATCAAACAGGGCCTTGGCATGATCCAGCCCCAATTTGTCTTCAAGCGCCTGCATGCCCTCGGCATAGCCGTTGGAGACAAAACCGCCATTGCGACCCGACGCCCCCCAACCAATCCGCTGACCTTCGAGCAAGATGACAGACTTGCCTGCCTTGGCCAACTCGCGGGCTGCAGTCAAACCAGCCAGACCACCACCGATGACACAGACATCAGCCTCCTGCTCGCCCTCAATCGGCGCATGAAAGGCCGCATCGACCTTGGTGTCACGATAATAGCTGTCGATATAATGGTCCATTGTCATGAAAATGTAGCCTGTTGCGATAGAATGGCCGCAGCCGGAGCAGCCCCAATATGGTCATGGGTGGGTTCGCACCAACGAGAACCGTGGTGAAGGGGCAACGTTAATGCCGTCATTCAATCGAGGCCAGTGCCGATTGCCCTCACACCAGTGGTTTGCACAAGTCTATGCTTTTGTGCCAAGAAGCCTCTGACAGTCAGAACTCCAGAGACTGGCTTGAAGGATCTGACCCAAAGGAACTGACCCAAAGGAACTGACAATGCTGCGTCTTTACTTGCTTCGCCATGCAAAATCCTCCTGGTCAGATCCGTCTCTGCACGACTTTGACCGCCCCCTCAACAAAAGAGGCCGCAAGGATGCGCCAAAGCTGGCCCGCGCCATGCAGGAGCGCGCCTATCACCCCGACCGGATTCTTTGCTCCAGCGCTCAGCGCACCAAAGAAACACTGGCGGGCATCATTCCCGGACTGTCGGGCGATGTCAGTCTCAGCTTGCTTGACGCGCTTTATGAGGGCAATGCACCGGACTATCTGTCACTGCTGCGCCTTCACGCCAAACAAAGCCGCAATCTCATGCTGGTTGGCCACAATAGTGGTCTTCAGGACACAGCGATCCGGCTGGCCGGGCGTGGCGATGTGGACCTGCTTTTGGCTCTTCAAGACAAATATCCAACTGGCGCACTCGCCGTTCTTGATTTCAATACCGATGATTGGAACATGGTCATGCCGGGCAGCGGCAAGCTGATCGATTTCATCAAGCCCCGCGATCTGACCCATGACGTCGAAGGGAGCGACGAGGCGCATCTGGTTGAAAACCCTGCTCCGACCTTCTTTCGCCGCTAAAGCGTTGGCACATCAAACTTCCATCCCATAGCCGCGGTGATGTGCATTTGCATTTGCCACTTTCTGTGCCTACATGCTTTTAAGACAAGACGCCGCTCAAGATCAGGCAGGGTATATGAAATTCTTCGATGAAATGCGCATCGCCGCATCCAACCTCACCGACTTTGCCAGTGACATGGCCGAACCATCCGTCCGCCTCGGCGTGACCGGGCTGGCGCGGGCGGGCAAAACCATTTTCATTTCCTCAGCTCTGCATAACATCATCCATGCTGGTCGCCTGCCGCGCTTCGAAGCCCATGCCACCGGCCGGATCGCGTCGGCCGAGATTGCCCCCCAGCCAGACAAGCTTGTACCGCGCTTTCGCTATGAGGACCACATTGCCGACCTGACAGACAGGCGCATCTGGCCTGTTTCCACTTCGCGCACCAGCCAGGTTCGTCTGTCCCTGCGCTACCAATCGAAAGAAACACTCAAACGCACCTTTCGCTCCGATCGGATGGCCATCGACATTGTCGACTATCCCGGCGAATGGCTGCTCGATTTGACCTTGATGGAGTTAAGCTATCGGGACTGGTCAAGCCGGTCCTTCGAGCAGGCATCAAAGCCCCTTTACAGCCCCCATGCACGGGACTGGTTCGCCCATTGCGACGGGATTGCCACCAGTCTCGCCAATCCAGAACAGGGCGACGAGCCTTATCTGGAAACCCTTGCCCGCAGCACCGCCAAGCACTTCACCGACTATCTGACCGCCGCCAAACAGGCGCGCGGGGCCTATGCCTTGCTGACGCCGGGGCGCTTTTTGATGCCCGGCGAATATCAGGACAGCCCGACTTTGTCCTTTGCACCCCTGCCCGACGCCCTCTATAGCAAAGACAAACATAGTCTCTGGGCGATGATGGAGCGGCGCTTTGAAGACTATAAAGCCTCTATCGTTGTGCCCTTCTATCGCGATCACTTTGCCCGTCTCGACCGCCAGATCGTGCTGATCGACCTGCTCGCCGCCTTGAATGAAGGGCCAGAAACCTTGGCTGAGCTGGAAGAAACCATCACCGAGATCCTGCGGGCCTTCCGCCCCGGCTCGCGCTTCTGGCTGCGCAATCTGGTCTCGCGCCGGATCGACAAGATCCTGTTTGCCGCCACCAAGGCCGACCATCTCCACCACACCTCCCATGACCGGCTCGAGCGCATTCTGGCCCGGCTGGTTGAACGGGCCACCGAACGGGTACAATCCTCCGGCGGCGAATGCCAGACCATGGCCATTGCGGCGGTCCGCGCCACCCGCGAAGCCACCCTGACGGTGGAAGGCGATGAGCTGCCGTCCCTTGTCGGCATTCCCCTTGAAGGCGAAATACTGGGCGAGGATGCCTTTGACGGCGAAACCGAATTTGCCCTCTTCCCCGGCGACTTGCCTGCCAATCCCGATCTGTTTTTCCGCGCCGCCGGACAACCGGCACCTTGGGGGCCACATCCGGACAAGGCTGCACAATTGGAAGACGAACCAAACGAAGATGACCTGTTTCAGGATCCCCTGTGTTTCGTTCGCTTCCGGCCACCTCATCTGGAAAAAGACGCCGAGGGACTGCCCCGCTCGCTGCCCCATATCCGTCTTGATCGCGCCCTTGATTTCCTCCTCGGAGACATTCTGAAATGACCAAAGACAAATCTTCGAAAGGACCTTCGAACGGGACTTCCAAATCAGGCAGCCGCGCCCCGCGCGCCATCAAGCTCGACCGTGGTGCCTATGGCGATGACATGGCCCAGCCAACCCCGAACACCGGCGCGACCCTGTCGATGACACCGGACCATATCCCCGACAGCGAGGACTATGCCGACCGGTTCGAGACGCTGGAAGAACCAAGCTTCAAGCCCGCCCGCAAGAAAGGCTGGTCGCTCAGCACCTTCTTCTGGAGTGCCCTGTCCGGCGTGGTGATGATGGCCCTTGGCCTGTGGCTTGATGGCTTGGTGCGTGAATTGTTCGCCCGTTGGGACTATCTCGGCTGGGCGGGGCTAACCTTGGTTGCCATCGCCACCTTGTCGCTGTTCTTCTTCTTACTGCGCGAATATCTTGCTATGCGACGGCTGTCCCATTTGGGAAATCTGCGCGAGCAAATCGTCGAGTTGCAGGCCAATGGCGACCGCAAAAGCACCATGGCCATAGCGAAAGACTTGTTGGGGCTCTATGCCAAGCAGCCTTCACTTTTCAAGGCCCGTCAGGCCCTGAAACAGGATTTGCCGCATCTGTTTGATGCCGAAGACATCCTCGCCCAGACCGAAAACCACCTGATGCCGCCCTTGGATCAGGCTGCCACCCATCGGGTGCATCAGGCTGCTCGCCGTGTGGCTCTTGTCACCGCCCTCAGCCCCCGCCCCATCTTTGACATCCTTGTCGTGCTGATCGAAACCGTTCGAATGGTCCGTGCCATTGCCGAAATCTATGGCAAACGACCCGGCTTCATCGCCATGCTGCGCCTGTCAGGCCATATTGCAGGACATCTGGCGGTCACAGGCGGCATGGCCGCAGGTGAAACCCTGATCCAGCAGATTGTCGGCCACGGCTTGGCCGCCCGTCTGTCGGCCAAATTGGGAGAAGGTCTGCTGAATGGCATCCTCACCGCCCGCATCGGGCTGGCCTGCATTGATCTGTGTCGACCGATGCCCTTTGTCACCCAGTCCCAGCCAAAGCTTGGCGCGGTGATCAAGACCCTGCGCGCCCAGTCCGAAGAACTGGAAGGCGAACCATTGAAGGATAAAAAGCAGGCCAAGTCGAAGACCAGAGCGTAAGTCAGCGCCCCCTGTCAGGACGGCATCTCCATCCATAGACGACTTGACCCTGCCCTTGCGCTCAGCCTAACTCATGGGGCGAGCCGCAAATCCGCATTCCAGCGGTCGGCAGAGAAGAGGCACCATGTTCATTCATTTTTTCGCAGAATTGCGAGCGGCCAAGGTTCCCGTCTCCTTGCGCGAATATCTGATGCTGATGGAGGCCATGGAAGCCGATCTTGCAGAAAGCCGGGTCGAGGATTTCTATTATCTCTCCCGCGCTGCCTTGGTGAAGGACGAAACCAATCTCGACAAATTCGATCAGGTCTTCAGCGCCACCTTCAAGGGGCTGCAAAGCCTCTCTGATGCGGTCGAGCAGGCCGAGATCCCGGAAGACTGGCTGAAAAAGCTGGCCGAGAAATTCCTCACCGACGAGGAAAAGGCTGAGATTGAGGCACTGGGCGGTTTTGACAAGCTGATGGAAACCCTGCAACAGCGCCTTACTGAGCAAAAAGACCGACACCAAGGCGGCAACAAATGGATCGGCACGGCTGGCACCTCCCCCTTCGGGGCCTATGGCTACAACCCGGAAGGCGTCCGCATCGGCCAGCATGAAAGCCGCCATCGCCGCGCGGTCAAGGTCTGGGACAAGCGCGAGTTCAAGGATCTCGATGGCAGCGTCGAGCTTGGCACCCGCAATCTCAAGGTTGCCTTACGCCGTCTGCGCCAATTTGCCCGCACCGGCAGCGCCGACGAGCTGGACCTGTCCGGCACCATCCGCAACACCGCCCACAAAGGCTATCTCGACATCAAGATGCGCCCCGAGCGCCACAATGCGGTGAAGGTGCTGCTCTTCTTCGATGTCGGCGGCTCGATGGACGATCACGTCAAGATCTGCGAAGAGCTCTTTTCCGCCGTCCATACCGAATTTAAACATCTGGAATATTTCTACTTCCACAATTGCCTTTACGAAAATGTCTGGAAGGACAATGCCCGCCGCCACAATGAAAAGATCCCCACATGGGACCTGCTGCATAAATTCGGCTCGGACTATAAGATCATTTTCGTCGGCGATGCCGCCATGTCCCCCTATGAAGTCTCCCACCCCGGCGGCTCGGTGGAACATTGGAACAAGGAAGCTGGTTCTGTCTGGCTCTCGCGCATTCAGGATGTTTATGACAAAGTGGTCTGGCTCAACCCGACGCCAGAGCGCCACTGGGACTACACCTATTCCATCGGCATCATAAAGGAGCTGATGCAGGAGCGGATGTTCCCCTTGACGCTAGAAGGCATCGACGAAGCCATGCGCGCCCTGATGCGATAACAGCACGGCTCGTGCATTCATCAATGCTTCCCATCGCCTGCATCAATCATTGTCATTTGACCAATCAGTCACTCTACTGATAGCGTCAGGCCTCTTGTGAATTGCGATGAAGGCCCGAACGATGAATGTGAGCAATCCAACCAACAGCACATGGCGCACACCTTTTGTTATGCTGATGCTGATGAGCGCTGCAATGCAGCTTTCCTTTGCCAGCTGGTGGACCCTGCTCAACAACTTCGCGGTCAATGAAGTCGGCTTCACCGGCCGCGAAATTGGCATTCAGCAATCAATCCGCGAAATTCCGGGCTTTCTGGCCTTCACCGCCATTTTCCTTTTGCTGTTGGTGCGCGAGCAGACCTTTGCTCTGCTGGCCCTGCTGACCCTTGGAGTCGGGGTGGCCATTACCGGTTTCATGCCGTCGGTCTGGGGGCTTTATTTCACCACCATCATCATGTCGATCGGCTTCCATTATTACGAGACCGCCAACCAGTCGCTGGCGCTGCAATGGCTGCCAAAGGACAAGGCCCCCGCCATGATGGGCCGCATCCTGTCGGTTGCCGCTTTTGCCCAGCTGATCGCCTATGGCATCATCTTCATCACTTGGAAGACCTTCCATCTGTCCTTTGAAATGGTGTTCGGCATTGCTGGCATTCTGACCATTGTCATGGTCGGCTTCCTGTGGCTGACCTTTCCCCATTTTGAAGCCCCGCATCCGCAACGAAAGCAACTGGTGCTCCGCAAACGCTACTCGCTTTATTATGCCCTGACCTTCATGGGCGGTGCCCGGCGGCAGATCTTCACGGTCTTTGCGGGCTTCATGATGGTTGAGAAATTCGGCTATCAGGTGCACGAAGTCTCGGCCCTGTTCCTGATCAATTGCCTGTTCAACATGTTCTTTGCGCCGCAAATCGGCAAATTCATCGGCCGCTTTGGCGAACGCCGCATGCTGACCGTTGAATATGTCGGCCTGATCCTCGTTTTCACCGCCTATGCCTTCGTCAACAATCCGTGGGCGGCGGCGGCACTTTATGTCATCGACCACGGTTTCTTTGCCATGTCGATTGCCATGAAAACCTACTTCCAGAAAATCGCTGATCCCGGTGACATGGCCCCGACCGCAGGGGTTGCCTTCACAATCAACCACATCGCAGCGGTCTTCATTCCCGCTCTGTTCGGCCTGATCTGGCTGGTCAGCCCGTCTGCCGTCTTCTTCCTTGGCGCTGGCATGGCTGGCATTTCGCTGGTACTGGCCCGTTTGGTGCCGCGCGACCCGGCAGAAGGGCGCGAATGGATCGGCAAGATCACCAAGGCACCGATGGCCGGAGAGTCTGCTGCCAAACAACCCGCAGAATAGCTCAAAGCTTGCGGGCGATCCCCAAATGGTGGGTGCCGATGATACCGGTGCCCACGCCCAGGTCATAGACATCATAGCGATCCAGCGCAAAGCCCGCCGCAGCAATCAAGCGACCCGGATCGCGATTGAGATGACAGCCCGCCGCCATGAAACGCCATGGCGCATTCAGCCCATCCTGCAACCGCGCCACCAATAGGCTCGGCGATCGCCCATGCTCACAAAAGAAAAGCCGGCCATGAGGTCTGAGGATCCGGTAAATTTCTGCCAACGCTGACGAGATATCTGGGATGGAACAAAGACTATAGGTCACCACAACCGAATCCGCTGACGCTGATGGCAGAGACATGGCTTCCGCACTTTCCACCAGCAAAGTTGCAGGCAAGTGGTGCGCGGCGATGGCTTTCTGTCCCAATGCGGGCAAGCCGTCATCAGGATTGATACCGATCAGACTGGTCACCGTGGAGCGGTCATAATGGGGCAGATTGAGCCCCGATCCGAACCCGATCTCCACCACATCCCCGCTCGCCAAGGGAACGATCTTTTGACGCTGCCGGGTGACCATCGGCAAGCCACAGACCCAGTGCACCCCGTTTGGCATCAAGCCACCAAACAGCGAACGGGTTTTTCCAGACGTCGGCAAAGGAGAACAGCAAGGGGACATGGCACACCGTCGGACATTATTTTCAACAAAGTGAAAATAGAGGACCTGACCGGCCAAGGTCAATGCACGAAACTCAGAGCAGCAAAGCTCAGCCTTCAGGCGGCAGGCCATAGACGGCGAAAGCGCTCTGTGATGATCTCCACGTCATCGCGCATCGCGCCACCAATCTCTTCAAATTCCTTGGCGAAAAAGTCCCAATGCACCGCACGCCACCAAGTATAACTCTTGTCGCCTTCCCCTTCGGCGGCAGCAAAGTCAGCATCAATGGCACGAAAAGGCAGGCGGTCAACGGCAATCAACTCAACCAAAGCCACGGGATTGCGATTCCAATTCTGGACAATCAGCAAATCACCGACCTGCGGCATCCGCTCTTGGCCACTATCAACCCAATGCGCCAGACCGCAGGAGGCCCGTTTTTCATCTCGCAGGACAAGATCTGCACAGAGATTGGCATTCACTTCGTCGGCGCAAAAATAATCTGCGGCCACGTGCCGACAGGCCATCGCTTCACGCTGCTGCAGCGACAGGGTGTCCAGATAGGCATCAAAGAAGGCCTGAGTCGCCGCAGTCAGCTTGGTCATCGGACAAACGTGTCCTCAAGCCTGAAATTCAGGGATGCGAATAACGATGCCATCAAGCTCGTCACTCATACGGATCTGGCAGGACAGGCGACTGGATTCATTCGCATCCTGCGCAAAGTCGAGCATATCCTCTTCCATCGGATCCGGATCGCCGGTTTTTTCCGCCCAACTTTCGTCCACATAGACATGGCAGGTCGCGCAAGCGCAGGCACCACCACATTCCGCCTCGATGCCGGGCACGCCATTTTTTACAGCGCTTTCCATCACCGTTGCCCCGTTGGAGGCCTCCACTTCATATTTGGTACCATCGAAAGCGACAAAATTGATCTTCGGCATTGGATATCATCTCTGATTGAATTGGTCACATGCCCCGCTATAGCGCAATTTGCCGGTGAGTCAAAGTTGCCTTTGCCCTAAAGCGACAGAACGGCCAGCCCCTCACGCACTTTTCATCCCCAAGCCCTCTGCGATCACAATCGCGATGCTGCGAACGGCACAGAGAATGACAATTGCGTCACAGGTTGAGAATCGCGCGGATATCCTCCATCGCTTCCTCAACCGCGTTACCCAACTGGGCAATCAGCGTCGGATCCGGACAATCTGCCTGTTCCAATTTTTCAGCAAGAGCCGCGACATCAACCGCCCCGACCCCGCGGGCCGAGCCCTTGATGCTGTGGGCCAGCTCTTTCACCGATCCTTGAGCACACGCCAGATCAGCCATTTTGTCGTTCATCTGTTGCTCGAAGATTCGCAACACCTCACGCTGCAAATTCGCATCATTCATTGTCTGGCGAGCAAGATGCTCGAGGTCCAGTCGCGCCATGGAACGCCCCCCTTTTTATACATTGTCGACCATTTGAAACCACCGGGATCAGGATTCGCCCGACAGTCACTTTTGATATTTTCTGTTAACCATAATTGCCGAATTTGACCCTGGAATACAAAATTTAATTCCTGTGGTCCCCATCTCCATTGCGACATTGGCTGAACGCTTGGTTTGTCGACAAAAATTCCATTTTTCCAATCTCTTAACCTTAACAGGCTATCCCTACTGTGTGACGTCCCCTCTCCCGTGGCATCGATTGTTGAACAAATGCAGCCAAGGGTCGGAAATTTCTTGTTCCTTTGCCTTTGCTCTGCCTGTACGATGCTATCCCGATATATCGATTGATAGCGACAGACTAACTTTGACCCCAAATAGCGCTTCCCATTGCCTTGCCACAAGGCCATGAGACAGCCGTAATTTCGGGTCAAGCGGATGCGGCGAGATCAAGATATTGCAAGACCCCTTTCGCAAAAGGGGAGGCATTGGTGCCCACGAGGCAAGACCGGCATTGTAGTCGGTTCGGGGCGACCAATGAAGTGGCGAGTATAGAGTAAGACAAGGCTGGTATAGACATGGTCAATAAGTCTCCAAAGATTCAGGATCCGACAGAAGCGGCTCTGTCGGCGGTTGAAGACGCGTTGAAACTCGATTTCGACGGCACGGAAGAGGCAAAGAGCGACGGCGGCAAACAGGACATGGCCAAGGCAACGGCCAGTGATCTTGCCCCAAGCGAGGTTGAGAGCAAGTCGGACATGCGTCCCTCTTCTGGCCGACCACGCCCCGCCAACGACGACCAGCAATCGGTCGGTCATTTGCTGCACAGCCTGCAAAGACCCGCAAGCTCTGCTCCCTACTGGTTTGCCACCCTGCTTGCCGTGATCTGGGCAGGTATGGCTGGCAGCGCTTTCTATATTGCCTTTGGCCAAGAGCTGATCACCGCTGGCGGAGCGCCTGCCATCCTGCAAAGCCCGATGGCGCTCGGTGCCATGGCGGCCATCGTGCTGCCGGTCGTGCTGTTCTTCATGATGGCCTATATGATCGTACGCTCCCACGAAATGCGCCAGGTCTCCCACACCATGACCGAAGTGGCCATGCGTCTGGTCGAGCCGGAAAGCGTCGCCAAGGAATCCGTCGTCAATGTCGGACAGGCCATCCGCCGCGAAGTCGCTTCCATGAGCGATGGCATCGAACGCGCTCTCGCCCGCGCGTCCGAGCTGGAAGTCATGGTGCATAACGAGGTTTCCTCGCTGGAGCGCGCCTACTCTGAGAATGAATTGCGCATCCGCTCACTGATCGAGGAACTGATCACCCAGCGCGAAGCCATCGTATCCAACTCCGAGCGTGTACGGGCCTCTATTTCCGGCGCTCACACGTCCCTCTCTGATGAATTGACGACCACGAGCGAGTCCATTTCCAAGAGCGTGTCCGACGCGGGTTCCCGCGTCACCCTGTCTCTGGCAGAAAAAGGCGAGCAGATCACCATTGCTTTGGCCAATGCTGGCGAGACCATGGTCAATGTCCTCTCCAACCGCGGCTCCGATCTGGTCGACCGCCTGTCCTCGACGGGTGCCGATGTGACCTCGTCCCTGTCCACGGCAGGTCAGTCCATCACGGACCAGCTCAATATGTCCGGCACCGAGATTTCCCAAAAACTGGAAGTTACCGGCTCCGATCTGACCGGTCAGTTGGCCAGCATCGGCCATGAAGTCACCGATCGCTTCATCAATGCAGGTCAGGAACTCACCTCTACCCTGTCGCAGACCGGCAATGACGTGACAACCAACATTTCGCAGGTCGGCGAAAACATGAACGCCAACTTGCAGGCCATCGGCTCTGAAGTGACCAACAATCTCAGCGTCACCGGCAACAACCTGACCGGCGAATTGAAATCGATCGGCACGGAAGTCACCGCGAATCTGGCCAATACCGGCCAGAGCCTGACCGGCGAGTTGCGCACCATTGGCTCCGAGGTCACCGAAAATCTCGCCAATACGGGCGGCACGCTGACCAACGAACTGCGCACCATCGGCTCCGAAGTCACCGAAAATCTGGCAACCACCGGCGGTGCACTCACCACCGAGCTCAATGCCATCAGCCAGAATGTCACCGGCAGCCTGACCGAAATCAGCGCCAACATGACCCAGACCATGTCACAGACCGGGTCTACGGTGGCCGAAAATATTCGCGATCAGGGCACCCAGATCGTCACCGCCATCACCGAACGCTCCTCTGAAGTTTCCGAAGCGCTGAAAGGCACTGGCGACGCGTTGCTGGTTGACCTGTCGCTGCGTGGCACAGAAATCAACGAAAAACTCGACGAAACCGGCTCCAACATTGCTCATTCCATCTCGCAGGCAGGCGCAGGCCTGACCTCCAACATGAACGAGACCGGTGGTCGGATTGTCGAAACCCTGACCAGCCGCGGCGACGAGCTGACCAGCAAGCTGGATCAGACCGCAGAGCGGATCCACGAAACCGTTGCCGTCAAAGGCGGAGAACTCGACAAGCAGCTCAACGAACATGCCCGGTCTCTTGGGTCCATGCTCGACGAACGCACCCTGAATATGGGGACCCTGCTCGAAGGTCAGTCCGTTGCCATCACCGAGCAGCTTGATCAGGCCGCAGGCAAAGCCAGCGAAGCCCTCAACAGCCGCTCGATGGAAGTCACCGAACGGCTCGCAATGGTTGGCTCCGAAATCGCCAAGGTCATTGCCCAGCGCGGTTCCAAGGTCAAGGAACTGTTCGAGACAACGGGTGGCGAGTTGACCGCAGCCCTCGAAGGCCAGAGCGAAAGCATCCGTCTGGCGATGGAAGAACGCGTCAAGGCGTTCGACGAAGTCATCGGCGTGCAGGGCACCAATCTGGTCAGCCATCTTGGCGACCGCCTCGACAGCCTCACCCAGTCGATGGATCAGCGGATCAATGCGCTCGACCAGACCCTGTTTGCCCGTGCTGGTGAAATCGAAACCGTGCTCGATTCCCGCCTTGATGGCTTCTCCGTCAGCGTCGCCACCAAGGCTCAGCAGGTCACCGACACGCTGGTTGAACGCACGTCCAACTTCGAGAAGGACATTTCCACCCGCCTCGATGGGTTCGAGCAGAATATCTCCAGCCTGACGATGAATTTCGCCAGCAAGGCCGATACGCTCAACACCACCCTCGACGAGCGCACCAGCAAGCTCGACGACGCGCTCGATGTCCGTGCCCGTCAGATCAACGACACCCTGCTGGATCGCACCCGTGATATCGCAGCGGCCTACTCCAAGGGTCAGCAGGATATCAACGAGAGCATGGACAACCGCCTCACCATGGTTGGCGAGACCCTGTCCCGTCAGGCCCATGACCTCACCGAAACCCTGTCGGATCGCGTTGCCGAGATCAATGTCTCCCTTGGCAGCAAAGTGTTCGAAGTGGCAGAAACGCTCGACAGCCGCTCGGCCCAGATCGAGGCCATCCTCAATGACCGGATGAATGCGATCTCGACCAACTTCGCAACCGAGAGTGCCAAAGCACGCGATTCCCTCGCATCGACCCTGACCGAAGCAAGTTCGGCCATCACCGAGAAGACCGAGAATTTCAATGCGGTTCTGGGCTCCCGCTCCGCAGAGCTGTCCTCGATCCTCGATGAAAAAGGCAATGCGGTCATTCAGGCTCTCGACAGCCGGTCTGAAAACATCACCTCCACCTTCCAGAAGGCCGGTGAGAGCATCATTCAGAGCCTGTCGAGCCGTGGCGGCGAAATCGCCAAGGCCGTGGCAATGGAAAGCGCTCGTGCATCCCAGTCCTTGGCTGAAACCGGCGACGGTCTGGTGGCTGCCATCACCGAGAATAGCAGCCGGGCGACCGAAAGTCTTGATCTGAGCGCCAATCGCGCGGTTCAGGCAATCAACGAAAGCTCGGATCGCACGGTCAACGCAGTCAGCAGCAGCACCGAACTGGCTGCCCAGTCCCTGTCCGAGAATGCTCAGCGTGCCGTCGAAGCCATGGAAGGCTCGACCCAGCGCACCGTTGGCACTCTGAACAGCAACACCGAGCGGACCGCACAGGTGCTGGCAGAAAGCGCGCAGAAAGCATCGGAAACCCTCTCCTCCAGTGCCAACGAAACTCTGGCAGCAATGGAAGACAATTCCAAACGCGCCGTCGAAGCCCTCACCGTCAGCTCGGAACAGGCTCGTGCCGCTTTGGAAGCTTCATCCAGCAACCTCGTGCGTTCGATCGCCCAGAGCAGCCACGATGCGATTGTCAATCTCGACAATTCCAACAAGCGTCTGGTGGAAGCGGTTCGCGCCTCCACAGAGGAAGCAACCTCGTCGCTCAACAGCACCAACGAGCTCTTGCGCAATGACGGAACCGAAATCGTTGAGCGCCTGAAAAACGCCAACGACACCCTGTCCGAACTGTTGCTCAATGCTGGACACAGCCTGTCCACCATCGAGACCAGCCTTTCGGCCCAGACCAACCAGTTCCGCGATGTGGTCGACACGGTTGTCAATCAGGCTGGTGCCTCTGCCCAGCAGCTGACCGGTCAGGTCTCTGATCTGCGCTCCGTATCGGGCAACATTCTCGAACAGGTCGCCACCCTGACCAACAAGTTCGAGGAACAGGCCGGTGCCTTGATCAACACCACCCAGATGATGGAATCGGCCAATCAGCGTCTGGAAGGCAATGTCGATGAACGTCGTGCGGCCCTCGCTGCCATGACAGATGATCTCAGCCAACGCACCGATGCCATAGAAGGTGTGCTGAACAGCTTTACCAATGTCATTGCCAACACGCTCAACACAGCCGAGGCCCGGGCGCGCGATGTCGGCATGCTGCTCAGTCAGAGCACGGAAGGCGTATCCAAGGAAGTCATGGATCAGCTCGAGCAGCTGCGCATCAACACCGCGTCCGAAGGTCGCCGCGCCGCGGAAAGCATTCGGGCTGCCCAGCAGGACCTCAACGAGGAAATGCTGCAATCCATGGCCGATGCCAACAGCCGGTTTGAGAAAGCCACACAGGACATCCGCACCATCACACAGGATATCCGCCGTGATCTGGATACCACCCGTGCCGAGTTGCGCAACGGTCTGGCAGAACTGCCTGAAGAAACCCGCGAAGCCACCGGTGCCATGCGCCGCGTTGTCTCCGAGCAGATCGATGCTCTGAAGGAACTGTCCCGTGTTGTCCAACGCCATGGCAACAGCTTTGACAGCCTGCCCGCAGGCCGTTCAAGCCAGCCATCCGCTCCGGCACCGCGTCCAACCCCTCCGGCTCCGCAGACCATGCGTCAGCCAGAGCAGCCACCGGCGCGGGCCCCGGAACCACGCCAAGAACCACGCCAGGAACCGCGCCAAGAGTCCAGAAACGACTATGCGCCAGCACAGCGTGATGACGACGATAGCCGCTCCGGCGGCTGGGTCTCCGATCTGCTGCGCCGTGCGTCCCAGTCTGACGACGGCTTCCCGCAACCGGGCGACGCCGCAGCGCTGGCGCCTCTGTCCAAGGAAATCGTCCGCGGCATCGACGGGCAAAATCAGGAACAGGCATGGGAAAGCTATCGCCGCGGCGAAGGTGGCAGCTTCACCCGTCGTCTCTACACCCTGAAAGGCCAGCAGATCTTTGAAGATGTGCGGATGCGCTATCAGCGCGACAATGATTTCCGCACCACGGTCAACCGCTATGTCGCCGATTATGAGCGCATCCTTGACGATATTTCCCGCAAGGATCGCGATGGCACCAACACCATGAACTACCTCACTTCGGAAACCGGCAAGGTCTATACCATGCTGGCCCATGCCAGTGGTCGATTGGGCTAAACGGCCCATCGAGCCATCACAAGCAAACAAAAAAGGGTGCCGACTGGGCACCCTTTTTTTTGTTGTATCTGTTATGCGCTGTGAGACACCTTGATCTTGAGATCCTTCCAGCTAACAACCGTCAGGATCAGCTGAAATCAGCAACCCGGTCTCTCAGATCGGCAATGCTGCCTTCCAATGCTTCCAGATCCTCTTCATCTTCAGGCGCCGCCGCAAAGATATCTGCTTCAACATTGTCGATGGTCACACCGGCGAAGACGTCGGCCTTTGCAGCAGGCGAGACCGTTTCATCGCTGTCGTCATCCCCATTGTCCAGATCTGCAGATGCGAAAACGTCAGCATCCCCTTCATCAACCATCTCGGTTGCATCATCCGCACCAGCTGCATCGACCTTGGCATCGGCCCAGTCGAGATCTTCCATATCCAGAACATCGGCACCGATATTGCCTTTGGCTGCCACAATGTCATCGTTCGGAGCAATTGCGCTGTCTGCCATCATGGCATCGATGTCGTCCTGCCCGGCTTCGGCAGACAGGTCCGGTGCACCGGGGACGGCAACATCATCAACTGCCTCGGCAGGCGCCGCATCAAACATTGCGTCGATGTCATCCTGATCGGCCTCTTCAGGTGCCGCATCAAACATCGCATCGATATCACCCTGATCGGATTCTTCAGGTGCCGCATCAAACATCGCATCGATGTCATCCTGATCGGCCTCTTCAGGTGCCGCATCAAACATCGCGTCGATGTCACCCTGATCGGCCTCTTCAGGTGCTGCATCAAACATCGCATCGATATCACCCTGATCGGCAGGGCCATGATCGGCATTATTCAGCAGAAGATCGACATCGCTCTGTTCGACGCCTTCGCCTGCAAATTGCGGACCATTGAGCAAATGCGCATCCGGGCGCTCGTCATGCGACCGGTGGTGGTTAGCATCCACTTCGACCGTGTGGGATTCAAATCCCCAGATATCGATCATCGAATTGATGCGGCTTTCTACATAGCGCATCGCATCGACAATTTTCTTGATCCGCTGACCGGTCAGATCCTGGAAGGAGCAAGACATGTAAATATTGGTTGCTTCCATATCCAGTTCATTGCACTTGTCTTCATCAGCGCCCATTTCCCGCAGGGTCCAGGCATATTCCTGGATTTTCTCTGCTGCGCCAAGGATTTCGCCCGTCGCAGATTCGGTCTGGGACACAATGGCATCCAGCTCGAGCGAAGCCCGCTCAAACCGTTCTGAACCATCATTATTTTCATGCTTGATTTGGGCGATTTCCCGTTTGGTCCGTTCAATGGCGCCGGCCATGTCGGCCAAATCCACCTTGACCCGGTCCATAACGGTTGCCGGTGCCCGCTCACGGACAACGGTTTTTTCCAGTTTATCTATCGCCGCCAATAGAGTATCTGTATCGGAGTTCCGGTTTCTGCGTGCATATTCAGACAGAAACCACCGTCCTCTGGCTGTTTCCATAACAGCGGCTTCGATGGCCAGATAGTCTTCTTGTCTCAGGGGCGTCGGAGGCATAGCGTTGCTCATCGGTCAGACCGGGTCCCTATCCTGCATGGCGCGAATCAGTGCCAAAATACGTAGATATTCCCTTCCTATGCTACAGCCGAAATCTTAACGGTTGTTTACTCTATTCAAGGCCATTTCTTATGTATTCTGCCCCTCCTCCACACTATGCAACCCGCATATCCCTTTTCTTTGGGGCATTCTTCTTTCCCTATGGCATTTACATCCCTTTTGCCGGGATATGGCTAAAAAGCTTGGGTCTGAGCCCGGAATCCATCGGCATCGTGCTGATGGTGCCGCTGATTGCCCGCGTCGTTTTCACCCCGGTAATGGCAGCGATGGCCGACAAGATCGGAGATCGGCGGTTAACCCTTCAGATCTATTGCACCCTCTTCGCGTTAACCTTCGCCTTCATAACCATTGATGATAGCCTGGGCTGGATTTTGGCGGTGATGGCCATCTCCCACATCACCCAAGGGGCCATCGTACCGATTGCCGATTCTCTCGCCATGGCAGGCACCCGTCGCTATGATCTCGACTATGGCCGGATGCGCCGCTGGGGTTCGCTGGCCTTTGTTGTCGCCAACTTGGCTGGTGGATTTTGCCTTGATCTGTTGGGCGCCAACAAGATCATCTGGCTGATGATTGGAGGCAATCTGCTGCAGATCGTCTTCTCCCTCACTCTGCCCAAGGACCCTCGCCTGATCGACCACCAGCGCATGAGCAAGGGCAACAAACTTGACTGGACCCAGCTCAAACAGTTCGGCCAGACCGGCTTCTGGATCGTCTTGGCCAGCATCAGTCTCATTCAGGCCTCCCACGCGCTGCTCTACACCTTCGGCACCATCTATTGGGAACAGCGCGGCGTCGCCGCCAGCATGACCGGCATTTTCTGGTCCGTCTCTGTCTTTGCCGAAGTCTTGGTCTTCAGTTTCTCAAAACGCATTTCCGGTCGCGCTGACTGGAAGGCACTGATCTTTATCAGCGGCCTGCTGGCCACCTTGCGCTGGGCCTTGATGCCATTCGACATGCCAGAAGCGGGCTACCTGCTCCTTCAATTGCTCCATGCAGGCAGCTTTGCCTGCTCCCATCTGGGCACCATGTTCTTCATTGCAGCGATGGTCGACGATGACCTCTCGGGCACAGCACAGGGCCTCTATACAATGCTCACCGGACTGTTGATGGCAATCGCCACCTACGCATCGGGCATTCTTTATGGTGATCTGGGCGGCAATGGCTTTGTCATTATGGCAGGCATTTCCACCACCGCTCTGTTCCTGCTCGCCACCAGTCACCTGTTCCCTGTTGGCTATATCGCCAGTGACAGAGCGAGCGAAGCACAAAACGAACAACCAAAATGACACAAGCAGGCGCTTTTCTCCTTGAAATCCGGGATTAACCCTTGTGCATAATGGTCAAATAAGGCCATTTAGGCAAACGGATGGAGACTGACGTCACGCAAGCCGGCAATGCATCCCTGCCCTCGCGGCAGCGCAACCGACCAGCGGACCAAAGCAGATGACTGGACGATGACCCAATCGCACGCGCAACTGACCCAAATGACGGTGGCTCCGGCGCTGACGCTGGATCAGAGCCGGAACATACTGGTCGCGGACGGCGATTGGACCATCGACACCATCCGTGATGCGGACCGACTGGTGACGGCCCTGATCGAAGCAGGCAAGCGCCCCGATGGCCTGGACCTCACCCGCGTGTGCTCGTTTGATACATCCGGAGCCTGGACCATCATCCGCCTGATCCGCGGGTTCCAACTGGACCAGAACGTGGTTGAAATGACCGATCCGGACCATCAAACCCTGTTTGAAGCCGTCTGCGAAACCAATCTGCACAAACCTGAGCTTACCCCGCAACCCGGGACTTTCCTGCAGGCAGCCGAACAGACGGGACGCGACGTCGTCGAAGTCTATAACGACACCAAGATCCTCGCTCATCTGATGGGGGGCGTGATTTCGAGCCTGCTGGAGAGCCTTCTCAGTCCAAAGAAACTGCGCTTCACGGCGATTGCCCATCATCTGGAGCAAACGGGCCTCAAGGCCGTGCCGATTGTTGCCCTGATGTCTTTCCTCGTCGGGGCCATTGTTGCCCAGCAGGGCGCATTCCAGTTGCGCCAGTTCGGGGCGGAACCGTTCGTCATTGACCTTGTCGGCATTCTTGTCCTGCGCGAAGTGGGTATTTTGCTAACCGCCATTCTGGTGGCGGGTCGATCCGGTAGCGCCTTCACCGCTGAAATCGGTTCGATGAAGATGCGTGAAGAGGTTGACGCCATGACGGTGATGGGCCTCAATGTCATTCAGGTGCTGATTGCGCCTCGTGTCATTGCTTTGGTCATTGCCCTGCCCCTGCTGGGCATGGTGGCAAACGTCTCGGCCCTGATTGGCGGCGGCATGCTGCTCTGGGTCTATTCCGACATCACGCCTGCGGCCTATATCAACTGGCTGCGCGATGCTGTGGCAGTCAATACCTTCATGGTTGGCGTCATCAAGGCCCCCTTCATGGCGCTGATCATCGCCCTCATTTCCTGTGCCGAAGGGTTGCAGGTAGGGGGCAGCGCCGAATCTTTGGGCAAACGCACGACGGCAGCGGTCGTCAAATCCATCTTCCTGATGGTGCTGATTGACGGTATTTTCGCCATTTTCTTCGCTGCAATCGGATATTAGGGGGCACGATTGGTTATGTCAGATCACACCATCACGTCGCCTATCATCCATTCTGACGAACCGCCCCTTTTGTCTGTGCGCGGCCTGACCGTCGGCTTTGGCGAGCGCACCATCATCGAAAATCTCGATCTCGATGTCATGCGCGGCGAAATTCTCGGCATTGTTGGCGCATCCGGCACCGGCAAGTCCGTCCTGCTGCGCAGCATCCTTGGTCTCATTCCCAAACGCGCAGGTGCCTTCATCATTTTCGGCAATGACATGGAAAAGATGTCCCGTGCCGAGCAGAAGCGCATCGAGCGCAAGGTCGGCGTGCTGTTCCAGCATGGAGCGCTCTTCTCGTCCCTCACGGTGATGCAGAATATTCAGGTGCCGATGCGCGAATATTATTCCCTGCCCCAGCGGCTGATGGATGAGCTGGCCATTTCCAAGATCGAACTGGTCGGCCTGCCCCCCGACGCAGCCCACAAATATCCGTCCGAATTGTCCGGCGGCATGATCAAACGCGCCGCCATGGCCCGCGCTCTGGCTCTCGATCCGGAGATCGTCCTTCTGGACGAGCCAACGTCCGGCCTCGACCCGATCAGTGCGGAAGAATTCGACGACTTGATTTCGACGCTCAGAACAACTTTGGGACTGACCGTTTTTATGGTAACCCATGACTTGGACAGCCTGAATGACGCCTGTGACCGGATTGCCGTTTTGGCAGAGCGGCGGGTTCTCGTATCTGGTACCATTGAGCAAATGCGATCAAACGACCATCCTTGGGTGAAGCAATATTTCACCGGCAAACGCGCCATGCGCCAAGGGAACAGGAACTGACAAATGGAAACCAAAGCCAATTTTGTTGCAATCGGCCTGTTCACGCTGATCCTCACCGCTGTCGGCTTCGGCTTCATCTACTGGATTGCCCGCTATGATGACGTCCGACCAACCCGTGAGATGATCGTGCGCTTTGAAGGCTCCGTGGCCGGACTTTACAAGGGCGGACAGGTTCAGTTCAACGGCATCAAGGTCGGCGAGGTTTCGCGCCTGAATTACGATCCGAAAAATCCCCGCTACGTCAAAGCCCATTTGACCGTCTTTTCCGACATTCCGCTGAAAAAGGACAGCCGGGTGGAGCTCGCCTACAAGGGTCTGACCGGCGTCGGCAATGTCGAGATCACGGGCGGAGATCCCAAGCTGCCCGACTTGCTGGATCAAGAGGATGTCCCGGTCTTGACCGCGAGCAATTCTGCCCTTCAGGACCTGATGACCGGTGCCCGCCGTATCATGTCACGCGTTGACAATGTCCTTTTGAAGGTGGAAAAGCTGGTTGACACCAATGAAGCCAGCATTTCCAACTCTGTTGCCAATGTCGAGACCTTCACCGATGCGCTCAAAAACAATTCCGGCAACATCGACACCTTTCTTGCCGATGCGTCCAGTGCGGCCAAGGGTCTGACCTCACTCTCTGCCAAACTCGAAACACTCAGCACCAAAGCCGAAAGCCTGATTGGCGCAGTTGACCCGCAAAGCGTCAAGAATAGCGTCGCCAATGTCGAGAAGTTCAGCCAGGACCTTGCCAAAGCCTCTGACAAGTTTGATGTCGTCGTCGATGATGCATCGCAGGCAGCCAAGGGCATCAACGAGTTCTCAGCCAGCCTGAGCACGTCTTTGACCAAGGTTGACACGCTGATTGCCAGTGTGGATCCGGACGCCGTGCGCGGCGCAATCTCGTCCCTGACGAGCTTTGCCAAGTCCCTCGATGACAATTCGGACGACATTGCCGGCATTATCAATGAGGCCAAGGCCGCTGCAGGCAACATCAACAAATTCTCCCAGACCATGTCCACGCGGACCGAAGACTTCAATCAGATCATCACCGACGCAAAGAATATTGCCTCACGCCTGAATGAAGCCTCCAAACGTGTCGACAAGATCATGGGCAAGGTGGACGGCATCCTCTCCAACGAAGAGGGCGGCAAGGGCCTGATCGAGGAAGCTACGGCAGCGGCCCGCTCGATCCGCAAGGTCTCCGAGCGGTTTGAAGCCCGGGCAGACGAGATTTCCAACGGCCTTGCCCGTTTCTCCGGCAAAGGCCTGCGTGATGTCGAAGGCATGGTTTCGGAAGCCCGCAACACGTTGCGCCGTCTGGAAAGCGCCGTGGGCAAGCTTGAGGACAACCCATCCAGCCTGATCTTTGGCGGCAACAAGGTGAAGACCTACAATCGCCGCTACTAGTCAGCCCCTTTTCTGATCGATCTGATGTCATGGCCCCGCCAGTCACAAGCTTTGTAATCTCTCAGAGCGAGGCCGATTTTGTCCCTCGGAGCTCCATGATTTGTGACAAATTGGCACAAAGAGGCCAAAAAACTGCGCAAAGTGCCAAAAACTGGTTGGCATGGTCAGCCACTCGATTAGAGTATGGCCAAATCGGTAGATTTGGGAACTGGGGTACGAATTTGTTGCGATCATCGTCCGTAAAGCGGGTTTTTGCGTTGGCTGGCTTGTGTCTGACACTCGCGGCTTGCTCAGTGGTGGGCGGCAAGCAGCTGACCACCTATGATCTCAGCGCTCCGACCAACTTTGATGACATATCCGGACGCAGCAATGCGCAGGTCCTTGTCGCAGCCCCGACCGCGCTCAAGTCTCTTGACAGTGAAATGATTGTCGTGCGTCCCAACGCTTCCGAAATCACTTATTTTGGTGATGCGCAATGGAGCGACCGGCTGAGCCGCGTTGTGCAGGAAAAACTGATCCAGACCTTTGAGAATTCCGGACGCATCCGATCGGTTGCCAAACCCGGTGACGGCGTTGTCGTCGACTACAAGGTCGTCACCACCATTCGGGCCTTTGAGCTGATTGATGCCAATGGGGCTCAGGCACGCGTTGCCCTGTCGGTCAAGATCATCAATGATCGCAACGGACGCGTCCGTGCAAGCCGCCAGTTCAGCGCCACGGCACCCGCCAACCTGTCAAGCTCCGCCAAGGGCGTTGCGGGCATTGATGCTGCCTCTCAGGCCGTGCTAAAAGACGTGCTCTCCTGGGTCGTCCGTGTCATCTGACCCCACGAACCTCTGAAACCGGCATCCAACCAGAACTGTTCCGGCCAACTTAACCGTTGCTGTCAGCCCTTGGCCTCATCCAGAAATTTGTTGAAGACCTTGGAAAATTCCAGATCGCTGCGAAATGGAGGCTCGATCCCGGCTTCATGTTGCTGGCGGCGCGGGGCAGCATCGATGGCCGAAAGCATATCCGCTTCCTTGCAAAAAGACGCACCATCAAATGCCTCGGCAATCATTCGGGCATTGTCGAGCTCATGCGGCATGGTTCCGGCATTGACTTCCAAGACCGTGCGCACACCCTTTGCCACAGCCTCAAAAGCCGATCCTGGCCCCGGCTTGCCGATCATCACGTCGGACAGCTCCATCAGCAAACCTATGTTGCGCACAAAGCCGAAGACACGCTTCTGATAGCCCATTTCAACCGCAGCCAGCTCCTGCTTCAAAGCCTTGTTGTGACCACAGACGAAAATGACATTCAACGGCTCTGAAAGCTGCTCCAGCGCCTGCGCAATCCTGATCATTTTCGGAGACCCGTTGCCACCGTAGAAAACCAGAACCGTTTTGGCATCGGGGAACAAGCCCAACCGCCGCTTCAAGGCTGCGGCATGGTCCGGCGACCGACGGAAAAAGGCGCGCCGCAAAACCGGGCCACTGATCCGCGTCACATGGGTGATGGCCCTATCCCTGCCCTGATGATAGCCACGCTCAGAAAAAGCCACCAGATGCGTACCTGAGGCCGGAATCCAGCTGTTGCGATAGGTCTCGGAATGATCTGTCACCACCATCATGTTGGGCAATCCAGCCCGCTCTGCTTCCTCGATCACATCGATGCCGATGAAAGGCAACACACAGATCACCAGATCCGGTTTGGCTTCCGCATAAAAAGCCTGAAACAGTCGGGAGATTGCCTTGCCACGAATGGTGCGGAAAACCAGAGGCAACCACGACATGACACGCCAGGCAAATTGCGGCAGGCGCGAATGCTTCAAAAGAAAATTATAGTGCGCTTCACTATGGTTCGCGACAATGCGCTCAAACCAGCTGCCACGGGACAGAACATCCTTGTAGGGATTGGCGAAGACCAGCTCGACATCTTGATCCTCCGGCAGATATTCCCGTATGGCATTCGCCGTCGCTCGATGCCCGGCGCCCGCGTCGATCACGAACAGGCAAACCTTGATGGCATTTTCGCTTTTGAACAGGGAGGCACGATCAGCCTCGACACTTGCACGCATGGTCATCCTCGATTGCGTCATGAAGGTCTGCCAACAAACTTGGCCAGCGGTGCCAGATTGTCGAGGAACTGATTCAGGCTCTTGTCCCATGTCCGCTCAAGCGCAAAGGCGCGACAGCCAGACTTGTCGATTTCCAGAGCCGCAAGACAGGCCTGCTGCAAATCCTCATGAAGAGCCCCAACGCCACTATCCTCCAACAGGTCAAGCGGTCCTGTGACGGGAAAGGCAGCAACCGGAACACCGCAGGCAAGCGCCTCTTGCTGGGTGTTGCCGAATGTGTCGGTCTTGCTTGGGAAGACGAACACGTCAGCAGCAGCCAGATGGCGTGCCAACTCCTTGCCAACCTTCTCGCCCAGAAAATGCGCGTCGGGATACTTCTTTTCCAAAAACGCCTTGTCCGGCCCCTTGCCAATCACGACCTTGCTACCGGGCAGATCGAGCGACAGAAATGCCTCGAGATTCTTCTCGATCGCAACCCGGCCCATGCTCATAAAAATCGGCCTTGGCAAATCGAGCGCCACCGGATCCTCTGGCGTGAACAACTCGGTATCGACACCGCGCCCCCAACGAACCAGATTCTCGAACCCTCGGGTCTGCAACTCCAACTCCAGCGACTTGGTCGCCACCATCACCCGTTCCCCGCGATTGTGAAAGCGCCGCAGCACAGAATAACTCCAAGAGACCGGAACACGGAAACGCTTGGCGATATATTCGGGAAATTTGGTGGTATAGCTGGTGGTGAAGGGCAGCCCCTGCTCAATGCAGACCGAGCGGGCGAAAAAGCCGATACTGCCCTCCGTCGCAACATGGATCGCATCGGGCTTGAAGGCAGCGATCCTGTCACGGATGATCCGTTTGCTCGGTAGGGCAAGGGGTATTTCGGGATAGCTCGGCAGCGGAATTGTTCGAAAGTCGTTTGGGCTGACAAAATCAAACACAATGCCACGCTCGGCGGCCAAGGCACCGACTGTGCTCAGGGTGCGGACGACCCCGTTGACCTGCGGATGCCATGCATCGGTTGCGACAAGAACCTTCATCGAAACACCTGTCCCGGTTGTTCTGATATGCGTGGTGAAATGTCAGGCCATCGCCTGCGATGGTTGGACCGTCACGGAAACCGGCGCAACGCCGCTTTCCTCACTCCAGCGGATCAGCTCGAACCGACCATCCTCATGCTCGACGATTGCCGTGCAGCTCTCCACCCAGTCCCCGGTATTGTAGTAGGTGATGCCGAACTTATCGTGCATCTCCGCATGGTGGATGTGACCGCAAATGACGCCGTCCACGTCGAACTTTCTGGCTTCCTGACAGAGGGTCTCCTCAAAGGTGCCAATGAAGTTGACCGCATTTTTCACTTTCATCTTCGCCCAGGCCGACAAGGACCAATAGCGAAAGCCCAGCTTGCGACGCACAAAATTGAAGACGGTATTGAGCGCCAGTGCGAAGGAATAGGCCCAGTCACCGAAATGGGCGAGCCATTTGGCATGACGGACCACCATGTCATATTGATCGCCGTGGATCACCAGCATGCGCTTGCCATCAGCGGTCTCGTGAATGTCATGTTCAAGCACTTCGACACCACCGAAATGGGCGCCGTAATAGCTGCGCAGAAACTCATCGTGATTGCCGGGAACATAAATGATCCGAGCACCCTTGCGCGCCTTGCGCAACAGCTTCTGCACCACATCATTGTGCGCCTGCGGCCAATACCAGCGGCTTTGCAGACGCCAGCCATCCACGATATCCCCGACCAGATAGATCGTGTCCGCATCGTGATATTTGAGGAAGTCCAGCAACATGTCTGCCTGACAGCCGCGGGAGCCCAAATGAACATCGGAGAGGAACATGGTCCGGTGTTTGTATTGTCCTTCATCGTTCGACTGCGTCATGGGTCTGCTCTGATTCACTGTCGCGTTAAGAGATGCGCCACCTTTTAAGAACAGCCTGTCTCACTTTTGTGACAATGAGGGAAAAAGCCACCCATACGCTTGCAGACATAAACAAAAGGAGGGCCGAATGGCCCTCCTCTACACAGTCAAAATCGCATGAAAGCAAAGATCAGTATTTACGATCGATTGGATCGTCATTGGCGAACAGTGGGTCCGGTTTCCACTTGTACCGCATGGCGACACTGACGATATCGGCAGCGGAATCCGCGGTGCCGGCATAGCTGATTGCGCCACCACCGATCGCACCGGAAACTTTGACGTCATCCTTGATGAAGAGATGGCTATAGCCGACATCAACCGAGAATTTGTCGCTGACATTGTAGGACGCACCAAGGCTGGCCCACAGACGATCCGCATCCGGCAGACGCAGGTTGCGGTGATTGTCTGGAATAGGAGATTTCTCCCAACCAAGACCACCACGCAGCGTCAGATTTTCATTATGCTTATATTCGCCGCCAACAGACGCATACCAGCCATCCTTATAGCCGAAATGCAGTGAAGTCCCTGCAGGGCTGCCGTTGATCGGAATCGGGTCCTTGAGCTCGCTCCAGCGGGTATATTCAAAGCCAGCGAGGAAAGCAAAGCGATCCGAGATTTCCTGACGCAAGCCAACGGTGACCGATGTCGGCAACGTCAGATTGGCAGTAATTGGTGCAGTGAAGGTAGCAGCTGGCAATGGAGCAGCGGTGTTCAGATATTGGGTGCCCGCCAGATTGAACTTGGTTTCGTGCCGATAGCCGATACCGATGGTGGTGCCTTTGCGTGGCGTGATGGTGATACCGGCACTGAGGGTTGGAGCCCAGTCATCCCCTTTAAGCTCTTGTGCCAGAACGCCAGGCTGAGCCGCAGTCATACGCACATCAGTATACATGGCACCGACGCCAACACCGACGCTGAAAGCATCGTTGATGCGGTAAGCAATATTCACCTTGGCGTCCATGGTGAAGATCTTGGACGTCGCGGCATGGAAGGAAGATCCTGATGGGTTCCGGGCTTTGGTGGCCATGCCATAAGGCGCGTTCACACTCAGACCGACAAACAAATCATCGGTCAACTGCGCACCCATATAGGAAGCAGGCACAAGCGCATCCAGACCGACATCGCCGGGATCAGCAGTACCAAAAGAGCCGGAGGTCAAATTCACGTCGGTGCGTGGGATGACGAAGCTGGCAACGCTTTCGGTGCTTATGCCGCCAACCTGCGTCAGGGTGGCCGGGTTCCAGAACATCGAAGACAGGCCGCCACCCGCCGCGATACCGGCGAAGGACGCCCCTTGCCCGATAGCACTCTGCTCGCGCAGAGCGAAGCCGCCGGCTTCAGCGCTGGTTGTCGATACAGAAGCAACTGCGCCAACCAGCGCAACAGACGCAACAGTGCTTCTGAGAAGCTTTTTATACTTTTGCTGAGACACGAATTCCTCCATCACCCATATGTGTTCTTGTGCCAATTGTGGCATTTTGGTGAAATGTCACACAGGCAAATTCCCCAAATCAAGCCCCTCGAAAGGCCCTGCGCGGCGGAATGCGGCAAATTGTCAGGGAAATGGACATTCCGATCCGGCAAAAAACTAACACCCGTTCTTTGAGTGACAGCACTGTCCAAAAATGAGCTGAAATTTCATGAAAACTATCATGCACTTACAAAGCGCCAAGTTGCATCCAATGCCCTGTGCGGAACCTCCTTCCCTAAGGAGATACCCTTACGTCACTGAAAAGCTTAACTTTTTGTGAAAAATCGGGGATAACTTTACCAAGCGACCAAAATCGTCACATCTGTTTCACCAGAAACAAAGTCTTACCTTTACGTAAGTCTAGATTCTTCCCGATAGCCTGATACCGATCCGCCCGGTCTACTAAAGCGCCTTGCTGCGATTTTCGGCCTTGCGGGCGACGCCCAGTCGCCTCTCGCGTTCAACCACGAACAAACCGGCCAAAATCACGATGGTACCGCCAAGCAGAACGG
Organism: Cohaesibacter intestini; assembly: GCF_003324485.1. NCBI lineage: Bacteria > Pseudomonadati > Pseudomonadota > Alphaproteobacteria > Hyphomicrobiales > Cohaesibacteraceae > Cohaesibacter > Cohaesibacter intestini. Next base: position 879,985 of record NZ_QODK01000002.1, read on the forward strand.
TGTTTGAGGGATATTCATCAAACAGCAAAATGCCCATCAGAACCGCCCAGACCATGTTGATATAGTCGAACGACGCCAACAGCGAGGCTTCCGTCAAACGGAACGCCTGCGTGGTCAGGATTTGCGCCACACCGCCCAGCAACCCTGCAAAGACGAGCAGGAGAATGGTCTGCCAATCCGGCAAGACCCATCCCCAATAGAGACTGATCAGCGAAAAGGCCGAGGCGGTGACGAAGAAATAGAACATGATCGCCGCATTCTTCTCGGTCTTTGTCATCTTGCGCACGAGGATCGCGGCAAAGGCCATGAAGACCGTGGATATCGCCGCCAGCATTGCTCCCAGCATGCCGGTCTCACCAATCGGTTGCCCCAGCCGCGGATACAGAATAACCAGCACCCCGACAAACCCGACACCCACCGCACTCCAGCGATAGATCCCGACATCTTCCTTCAGGACAATCGCCGCCAGCGCCACAATCATCAATGGCGTCAGAAAGGATATCGCCGTGGCTTCGGGCAGTGGCAACATGCTGATAGCTGTGAACCAGGTGAACATCGCCGAGGCACCGATCACCGACCGGCGCACATGCATCCACGGATTGGCGGTGCGAATACAATCACGCCAATCCCCCTGCATAACCGCCATCACCGCCAGAGGGATCAATGCAAAAAAGCTTCTGGCAAAGACGATCTCTCCGGTGGGAACCACCGTCGCAGCATGTTTGACAATGGCGATCATCACCGCGAACAACATTGTCGCCAAGAGCTTTAATCCGATACCAACAAGCGAAGTCATGAATACATCCTACCAACACGCGCAAAGCGATCCTGTTGGTTCACAAAGGCCGGTTTATGAAATGGTCAAGACGCAATGGAATGCCGTATCAACACCATCGCCAATGAAGGGACATACAACCTCTCGCTTTTGCATGCGGAAATCAAGGCAAAAAATCGGCCATCCATTCAGGCCTTACCCACGCCTTGTCCCACGGTATCGGTAAAGACAAATCCCTATAGCCTTTTGCTTTTCCATTCCGGACCTGATAGTTTGAAGCCATTCCCAGTTCGGCGCGCAACCGACACCGACGATCCCCCGCATTTGATATCCTTCTCAGACTTCTGACAAAGTCGTGAGTCAGGCGCGCGTCATCAACGCAAAAACTCGGCCCCCTATGCCCCATACGCAAGATATGATCCGGCGTTTCAACGCCAGCTCGGACCCGGTCAGAGCTCTGCTGATGCTATTTGTTTCCATGATATGCTTCGCCATCTGCGTTGCGATGATCAAGCAACTCGGTCAGCGGATGCATGTTGCTGAGATTATTGCCCTGAGACAAATCTTCATGGTGCTGGCGCTGGTGCCTGCGGTCCGACAGGCCCGCCTTCACAGCTGGATGCTCCATCGGCCGGGCTTGCTAATGCTGCGCAGTTCGATTGCCTTTTTCTCGATCCTGTGCGGCTTCACAGCAATCATCAACCTGCCGCTTGCCACCGCAACGACCCTGAGCTTCAGCCGTACCTTCTTCATCACCGTCTTTGCCGTTCTGATCCTCAAGGAAACAGTCGGTCCGCGCCGGATCGGCGCTCTGCTGATCGGCTTTCTGGGTATTCTGATCATTGCCCGCCCGCTGGATCTGGTCAGCCAGGGCCTTTCAGGCATCGACGTCAATATCCTGCTGGCAGTCATTTCGGCGGCAGGCATTGGCATTGGCCAGATCATTGTCCGCATTCAGGCCCGCGCAGACTCACCGGTTCTGATGGTGACCTGGCAGGCCATTCTGATCGGTCTTGCCATGGCTCCGATCGCCTATTGGAACTGGGTGACCCCGACATGGGCAGAATGGGGCATCCTGATCATGGTTGGAATCCTGACCAGCTTTGCCCAATGGACGATGGTCAATGCGTTCAAGCTGACCGAGGCCACGTTCCTTGCCCCCTTTGACTATTTCCGGCTGATCCTGTCCGCCCTGATCGGTTGGCTGGTTTTCAATGAATGGCCAGATTCCTACACATGGCTGGGTGCGGCCATCATCTTCCTCTCCACCTTCTACATCATGCGCCGGGAAGCCAGCCTGAAACGAAAGCGCCCCGAACCTGTCAGCCTGAAATGAAAGATGAAAGTCCCAGCTGACACAAAAATGCCGGACATTGTCCGGCTTGCACGATCCATCCAAACCGAACAAGAGGCAACCTGCAAAACAAGGTCAAACTCCCCCGCCCCGAGCTTCCTCTCAGGGTTGGCATTCACATCGAAAAGTCAGGGGGCCATCGCGCCTGTTTTGCAGTAAATCGGTCCGAGCGGCTCAACGACAAACCGTCCTCCCACGCGAGGCCTCCCTTTTCGCATTCTATTATTGTTGCAATCGCGCAGAAACCTGATCCAGAAGCGTAAGGCGTGTTTTTTTCAAGTCCTCCAAGTGGAAGTCAGAAGCATGTTTTTCCTCATGCTCGATTCTAATAATCGCGTCATTCACTTTCGAATATTCAGCTGCAAGCCTCAAGAAATCGTCGTCCTCGACCAGAAGGGCTTGCAATTTCTCAACATCCTCGGGAAACTCTTCCCGAAGCTTGTGCGTTTCGTGAAACATTGTCTTCTTCTCCCTATTGCTGCCCTTTGAGTGTGCGCCCCCCCTACCGGACGGACTTTGAAGCAGATCAATATGAGGGGAAATTTCAAAAAAACTAAAGTATATATCCCAGTCTGTTTTTGGGTTCTATCTGTCCAAAAGACCAGTTAGCCATGCACATTCCTGATAGCTTGAAAAATGCCCTGCAAAAAACAACAAACCCCAGCCTTTTCCGGTGGTTTGGGCGATATGGCAAACTGCCCGACAGACGGCGGGATCTATGTCCTGCTGGCACGATTGGAGCAACCTTTGACGATCACCCGGCCGCGTTTGGCAGAGCTGGAGCCGGGACTGTATGTCTATGTCGGCAGCGCTTATGGGCCGGGTGGCCTGCGATCCCGTCTGGCCCGTCATTTGCGACCCAACAAGCCCCTGCGCTGGCACATTGACCAGATCACCACCAGAGCTGAAACAAAATATGCCATTGGCTGGACGGATGGTAAGGAGTGCGAATTGCAGGCTGCTCTGGCGGCAGGTGGCAACATCACCTACCCATTGCCGGTCTTTGGCAGCTCGGATTGCCGCAGCTGCCCCTCGCACCTGCTCAGGATCATCCTCTGATCGTCATCAGACCCGTTCAAGCGGTTTGTGCGGTTCGGGCGGCAGGATAAAACTGATCCTGTCACCGGGCTTGACCACACCACCCGCACGGACAATGCCCATCACCCCGGCCTTGCGAATAAGGCCTCCCTCGTCCCCCTTGACCAGCATCACCGACAGCAGTCCCGGCTGCCAGTCATTGATCTGCTGGCAGGGATTGCGCAAGCCAGTCAATGTCACCTCGGCCGTCGCACCAATCCGCAACAAGGTGCCTGTCGGCAGAGACAAAAGGTCAATGCCGGACGTGGTGATATTCTCCCCCAAATCCCCGGCCTCGACGCTAAATCCCTTCCCTGCGGCCTCATCAAACAGCTCGCTATGGATCAGGTGCACCTGCCTGAGGTTAGGCTGCGTGGGATCAACCCGCACCCGCGAGCGATGCTTCACCGTCTCCCCCATGTGAGCATCTCCTTCCACCCCCAATCCCTCAAGCAGTCGGATCTCGGTTTGGAGGGCTTTGGAAAAACCATGATGATCACTGGAAGCGACGGCAAGAATGGTTCCGTTGGGGCGGGGCATGAGGCACGTCTCCAATGAAAAAACTGACGGGAAAGAAAAAGGGCGGGATGTCTCCCGCCCTTTTTCGCATGGGATTGATCTGTTGATCAATTCAAACTTGTTTGTGCATTCTGAATCTGCTTTTCGCGGCGGGTCATCAGCTTGTTCAAGGCCGACACATACGCCTTGGCAGAAGACACCATCGTGTCGGTATCGGCCGAGCGTCCAGTCACGCGATTGCCATTCTCATTCAGACGGCACGCCACTTCAGCCTGTGCATCGGTTCCTTCAGTCACCGCACTGACCTGATACAATTCCAGCCGTCCTTCATGATCGATCATCTGTTTGATGGCATTGAAGATGGCATCCACCGGACCATCGCCCGTTGCTTCCTTGGTTACATGGCTGCCGTCGATATCCAGCGTCACAATCGCCTTCTGCACGCCACCCGTGCCAGCAATAACGGTCAAAGCGATCACCTTGATCTTCTCGGATGCCCCGGCCACTTCGGTATCGACCAGAGCCTCGATATCCTCGTCGAAAACATGCTTCTTCTTGTCTGCCAGATCCTTGAAGCGATTGAAGGCATCCTGCAAGGCATTCTCGCCCAACTCATAGCCCAATTCTTCCAGCTTCTTCTTGAAGGCATGGCGGCCGGAATGTTTGCCCATCACCAAATCAGTGCCAACAACACCCACATCTTCCGGCTTCATGATCTCGTAGGTTTCGGCATTCTTCAGCATGCCGTCCTGATGGATGCCGGACTCATGGGCAAAGGCATTCTTGCCGACAATCGCCTTGTTATACTGCACCGGGAAGGCAGAGACCGCCGACACCAGCTTTGAAGCACGCGTCAGGAATTTCGGTTTGATATTGTTGGCATATGGATATTCGTCATTGCGGGTACGGATCGCCATCACGATCTCTTCCAATGCCGCATTGCCGGCCCGCTCGCCCAACCCGTTGATGGTGCACTCGATCTGACGCGCCCCACCCTTGACCGCAGCCAGAGAGTTGGCCACAGCCATGCCCAGATCATTGTGGTTATGGGTCGAGAAGACCGCCTTGTCGGAATTTGGCACCGTCTCGATCACCCGCGAGAACAGCGACCGGATCTCGTCCGGCGTGGTGTAACCGACAGTGTCGGGAATGTTGATGGTGGTAGCGCCCGCATTGATCGCGGCTTCCACACAACGGCACATGAAATCGAATTCCGTCCGGGTACCGTCCTCACAGGACCATTCCACGTCATCAGTCCAGTTGCGGGCACGGGTGACAGATTCGATCACCTTTTCATAGACCCGGTCCGGCTCCATCTGCAGCTTGTATTTCATATGCAGCGGGCTGGTGGAAATGAAGGTGTGAATGCGACCGCGCTTGGCATGCTTGATCGCCTCCCCTGCTCGATCAATATCCTTGGCCCCGGCACGCGCCAAGCCGCAGACCACGGCATTTTTCACCGCTTTGGCAATTTCGGATACGGCTTCAAAATCACCATTGGAAGCGATTGGAAAACCCGCCTCGATCACATCGACACCCATCTCGTCGAGGATGCGCGCCACCTGCAACTTTTCTTCCAGCGTCATGGACGCGCCGGGAGATTGTTCGCCATCGCGCAAGGTGGTGTCAAAAATGATAATATTGTCAGTCATCGAATTCGTCCTGATTTGGCCGCCCCAGTGGAAATGCAGATCTGAAAACTGGTCACGCGGCGAGAAAGTATCTGGCTGCTTGAAAAGTCATCCCCTGAAGATCCGCCGCCGATCGTTTCGGCGCCTGTCGATGTTCAGGGGCAGATTAGGAGGAGACCGGACTGAAGACGTGCGAGAGCGCTGGGAGCCTGCAGCTCAACCAAGGCAGTCTGACCAATTTTGCTCATCTGAGCGGTCATATTGTCTCTCACGGTCTGTCGACCACCAATCGTGGTCATTCATAGTCTGATGGCAAAGTTCTAACCGAACAATAACAACACCACAAGCATGAATTTTGAAATATTCCAATAGAAAATGCTGCCAAAAGCGATATGGGGCTGCAATCAATACAAAAAGGCAACGAGGGTTATGGCAATCAAGCGCACTGCGATCCAATCCCTCCGTAACCACAAGTAGGCCTCCCGGACGCGTGCAACAACCGCATTAACCTCTCAACAAGCATTCTGCAAAAATGTTTGATTATAAGTGCTTGGCAATATTCTCCCGCAAGTTTCCCTTAACTCTTAGTTAGTACGATAATTCGAAAATAAAAACAAATTTGCTCAAAAAAATTGGGCACTGACGACCAGAAGACAATACAAACCAGCCAATGACCACAAGGACCACCAATCATGCAGCTCCTTGCAAATCTCAGGATGACCCAAAAGGTCACCTTCATGATCACGGCAGCCGTTCTGGTTTCCATGATCTCCCTCGCGACTGTCACTTGGGTTATCATCGACGGAAAGGTCCGATCCGATGTTGTGGAACGGCAAGCTGCCAGCATTCGCGCTGCCGCCCAGATTTTCGAATCCAACGTTTCCGGCGCATCGATTTCTCGTGATAGCAAAGGCGACATCACGCGAATTTCCATGGACGCCCTTCCGACCTTTGAAAATCATGACATGATCGATTTGGTTGGCTCGGTCACTGGTGAAACCGCGACGGTCTTTGCATGGGATGAAGAAAGTCGCGATTTCTGGCGCAAGACCACCAACATTAAGAAAGATGGAGGGGCGCGCGCCGTGGGCACACCACTGGGTCAGAAGGGTGCTGTCTATCCGGTGATCATGGCCGGCAAGGCCTTCAATGGCGAAGCCATCATTTTGGGCAAAGCCTACTACACGCTCTATCAACCCATTTTCGATAACAGTGGCAAAGCCATCGGTATTCTTTATGTCGGCATCGAACGGGCCAACGTCGACGCTGTGCTCTATGACATCACCACAGCTCTGCTGATTGGCTCCCTGATTGTTGCTGCCGTCATTCTTGCCTTCGCCTTCGTCGTCGTCAGCCGCATGATGAAACCATTGCCAAAGCTGACTGGCATTCTGGTTGGTCTGGCGCGCGATGAAGAGGCCTCGCATATTCCGTTCCGCGATCGCAAGGACGAAATCGGTGATATGGCCGCCGCCATCGAAGTGCTCAACCAGCACAACATCCACCGCCATTCCCTCGAAGCCGAGAAGAGCAAGGACGAGAAGGCGCGCGCAGAGCGCGAGCAGTCCATCCTGCGTATGATCGGTGATTTCGACGCCAACATTCAGTCAGCACTGAAAGTGACCCGCGAAAACACCCAAACCATGGAAGGCACCGCAGAGCGGTTGTCATCCATCGCGGAAAGCACGTCCAGTCAGACCAACGAAGCGTCCAGCATTTCCCATGAGGCTGCCAGCAATGTGCAGGCCGTGGCATCTGCCGCTGAAGAGATGGCTGCATCGATCGAGGAAATCACCCGTCAGCTGGGTCAGACCCAGATCGTGGTCAACCAGACCACCGAAGAAGCCCGTATGACCAACGACAAGGTTTCAAGCCTTGATGCCGCAGCCCAGAAAATCGGCGTCGTGGTCAGCCTCATTCAGGATATTGCCGAACAGACCAACCTGCTGGCGCTCAACGCCACCATCGAAGCGGCCCGCGCCGGAGAGATGGGCAAGGGCTTTGCGGTTGTGGCAGCGGAAGTCAAGGAGTTGGCCAACCAGACCTCCAAGGCAACCGAGGAAATCTCGTCTCAGATCAGCGGCATTCAGAATTCCTCGAAGGAAGCCGTCTCTGCGATTGCCAAGATTGCCACGACGATGGATCAGGTCAATGAATATACCAATTCCATCGCCGTTGCCGTCGAGCAACAGAGTTCGGCAACCTCCGAGATTTCGAGCAATGTTCAGCAGGCTTCACAGGGCACGCAATTGGTGACCGAACGGATTGCCTCGGTCAATGGGTCAGTCACCGAGACCCACCAGTCCGCCACCAGCGTTCTGAACGCGTCTCGCTCGTCGGCAGAACAGACAGCCCTGCTCAATCAACGCATAGAGGCCTTCCTGAAAGACATTCAGGCAGCCTGATCCAACAGTTGGAAACGGAAAGCAATCAGACAAACAAAGGCCCCGCTTCCCTTGAAGAGCGGGGCTTTTTCATGGCTTCATCCCGAGCCGGATCAATCTTGCGTCAGACTGGAGAGATAGGCCGCTGTAGCGGACGGAATGGTCCATAGAGATGCCTGCCCGGAGTCGACACCGTCCGCAGCTTTGGCCATCGAGGCCTGTGCCAGTGCAATATGGCTATAGGTAGGATTGTCTGATCGGAAAGAGGCAATAGCCTCATTCAGACGCGCCAGATATCGATCCATATCGCCCGCCAGAAAATGATCCCAAACCTTAGGCACCAGAATGACGTCAAGCGGCACATTGTCAGCCTTCATCGCGCCTTGACGCGCCTTGAACAAAGCCGTTGTCGGGTCAACACTGCTCGGAGCAACCACCAAAACCGCCACTGAAGTCGCTTTGGACAAAGCAATCGCATCAGCCAGAACCGCGTCAGCCAGAATCTGATCGGTACGCAACACGGCCTGACCGGACGAATGCATCTTGTCTGCCACCGCACCAATGCTCGAGCAGGTCAGCAACACCAGATCCGCCTCAGCCAGCCCCTCATTCAAGGCAGCAGCAACATCGTCTTCAAGCGCAGGGCTGACGCCACCCTCGTCCGTTGCACGTGCCAACAAATCCGGGCGCACCTGATGACAGGAAACATCAAAGCCAGCAGCCACAGCTGCCGCATCAAAAGGCGCAACATTGCTCTCCACCGTATGCAGAAAAGCCAAACGGTCAACCATCAAATCCCTCCCCTGAGGTCAGATATAAAGTGCGCCGGATGCAACCCGCACGGCCTTGCCGCCGATCCGCGCTGCCTTGATGGCTTCCCCTTCCACATCCAGTTCAAGATGGATGATCGATGGCCGCTCCATCTCGAAGCCCTGCTCGATGATGTAGGCGTTGGACCCTTTCATCGGTCTGTCAAATTTCCGAATGACGCCGCTGAAGGCCGCAACAGCCGACCCGGTGGCAGGATCCTCGACAATCCCCATACCGGGCGCAAACATCCGCGTATGAAAATTCGAGGTGTGTTTGACGGTCTCCCGGCTGTAGACAAAGGCATCATTATGGGCATGAGACCCAAAGGCGGTGTTCCAACTCGGTATCACCGGCTTGGCCCGCTGAACCGCATCAAGGTTTTTCAGCGGCACCATGGCAAAAGGAACACCGGCGGAATAAACCGTCGGCACGTGATTTTCGAAGCCGATATCCTCGATATGCAGCCCCAGAGCGGCCGCAATCTCGTCTTTCGAACCAAGCGCCATGGCCACCGGTTCAGCCTCCTTGGGCAGTTCAAACACCGCCTCCCCGCAGCCATCAGGATCGATTTTGACAGCACAGCGCACCAGCCCGATTTTCTCCTCGAGCACCACCATGCAATCCATTTCCTTTTTCACTTCGGCGCATTTTTCCAGCCCCAGAAGCACTGCCGTGCCCACCGTGGGATGCCCGGCAAAAGGTAACTCAAGCTGAGGCGTGAAGATACGCAAGGACGCATTGTGCGCCGGATTGCTGGGAGCGCAGACAAACACTGTTTCAGAGAGATTGAACTCTTTGGCGATTTTCAGCATCTGCTCATCCGACAGGCCTTCGCTGTCCAGAACCACCGCCAGCGGATTGCCCGCCAACGCCTCATCAGTGAAGACATCAAGGATAGAATAGCGTCGTGCAGATTTGGACATGGCAAGATCCTGCAATCATGAAAACGGGGAATTTACAGCTTAGGCGCAAAGGCGCTCTTGTACCAGCGCTCAGCCCCTTGCTTGGCTTATTTCAGCCCATCAAATCAAGCTAGTTTGAATCAATCCTTAACAAGGCACAAATCAAAAATCCCGGCCACGTGGACCGGGATTTTCCAAAAGTGTCTCAGCAGAAAAAGCTTAGTTTTTCGACTTGTCCACCATGGCTTTTTCCTTGATCCAAGGCATCATCTCACGCAACTTGGCGCCGACTTCCTCGACCTGATGGGCATCATTGCGGGCACGCACAGCCTTGAAGGAGGTCTGGTTGACCTTGTTTTCCAGCATCCAGTTGCGCACGAAGGTGCCATCCTGAATGTCGGTCAGAACTTTCTTCATCTCTGCCTTGGTGTCCGACGTGATCACCCGTGGGCCGGTGACATATTCGCCATATTCAGCGGTGTTGGAGATGGAGTAGTTCATGTTCGCGATGCCGCCTTCATAGATCAGGTCAACAATCAGCTTCATTTCGTGCACGCATTCGAAATAGGCCATTTCCGGAGCATAGCCAGCTTCGACAAGCGTTTCAAAACCGGCACGCATCAGCTCGACAGCACCGCCACACAGAACAGCCTGTTCACCGAAGAGGTCGGTCTCGCACTCTTCCTTAAAGGTGGTTTCGATAACACCTGCACGGCCACCGCCATTGGCGGATGCATAGGACAGAGCCAGATCATGGGCATTGCCGGTTGCGTTCTGAGCAATGGCGATCAGGGTCGGCACACCAGCGCCGCGCAGATATTCACCACGAACCGTATGACCTGGGCCCTTTGGAGCCACCATGGCAACGTCGATGTCAGCGCGTGGCTCGATCAGATTGAAGTGAACATTCAGACCATGAGCGAAGAGCAGCAGAGCGCCTTCCTTCATGTTGTTGTGCATGTCTGCATAATAGATGTCAGCCTGCAGCTCATCCGGGGTCAGCATCATGACAACGTCGGCCCAAGCGGATGCTTCAGCAACGGTCATGCATTTCAGACCTTCGGCTTCAGCTTTCTTGCGCGTGGAAGATCCTTCACGCAGAGCGATAGCGAGATTGGCAACGCCGGAGTCACGCAGGTTCAGAGCGTGGGCGTGGCCCTGGGAGCCATAACCAACGATGGCAACATTCTTGCCCTTGATCAGATTGATATCCGCATCGCGATCATAATATACGCGCATTATATTTTCCTTTTCCCTCGCTGTCGGCTTCGAAAGTTTCCCGAACAGCCTCTGAATTGGTCGAAACAGAAAGATTTGAACCACGGCCTAAAATAAGTGTTAGCCCACGTCAAGTCCAAACCATGTGAGACGACACCGAAAGGCGTCGCGAATTTTGTGTTTGCGGCTCGGCCATCAGCCTTCGCCGCAGAAATGAGAGCCTAACTCTCTCCCATAGAGACCTGAAAGCGTTTGACGCTTTCGGCAAAGCCGTAAATCAGCGCATCCGCCACAAAACCATGACCGATCGAGACTTCCTCGATATAGGGCACCCGTTCGATCAGAGCAGGCAGATTGTCCGGTGTCAGGTCATGCCCCGCATTAACCAGCAGTCCAGCCGCACGCGCGGCCTCGGCGGTTTCCACCAACACATCAAGGCAGGCCTTTTCTGCCGCCTGATCGTCATAGCAGGCCCCGTAAGGACCGGTATAGATCTCGATCCGATCCGCCCCGACAGCAGCCGCCTTGGCAGGCTGGGCCGGATCCGGGTCAACAAACAGCGACACCCGCATCCCGGCCTTTTTCATCCGCATAACACAAGCACGCAACAAAGCGTCATTGGCTTCGAAATCCCAGCCATGGTCCGAGGTCGTCTGCACCGGATCATCGGGCACGAACAACACCTGATCGGGCTTGGCTTCCTCGCACAGGGCAAGAAAGCGCTCGTCCGGATAGCCTTCAAGACACAGTTCCTTGGCAGGAAAATCGCCTCTAATCATCTCTGCCAGATCCCGCACATCCTGTCGGCGAATATGGCGCTCATCGGGGCGAGGATGCACCGTGATGCCCTTGGCTCCCGCCTCCAGCGCCAGCCGGGACAGCCCCGTCACACTTGGCCATGGCAGGTCGCGTCGGTTGCGCAGCATGGCAACCGCATTCACATTGACACTCAGTCGCGTTTTCATTGGCATTCATTCCATGATCAAAGCTTCATCGGCGACCCGGATCAGGTCTTGTCCCGTCCGCGCCTTAGAGCAATCACCCCGGTCCGGCACACCTCGACAAGGCCGAGCGGTTCCATGATGGTGATGAATTGCTCAATCTTCTGTGTCCGTCCGGTCAGCTCGAAGACGAAATGCTCCTGTGTCGCATCGATTACCGAAGCGCGGAAGGCATCTGCCAGACGCAGGGCTTCCACCCGCTGTTCGCCAAGGCCGGTCACCTTGACCAGAGCCAGTTCGCGCTCCAACGGCTTGATTTCACTCAACGACAGATCAGCCACCTCGTGAACTGGAATGAGCCGTCCCAGCTGGGAGCGGATCTGTTGCAGGACCTGAGGCGTTGCGGTGGTCACGATGGTGATACGGGAGATATGCTCCTCGTGTGAGGTTTCCGAAACAGTCAACGAGTCAATGTTATAGCCCCGTCCGGAGAAAAGGCCAATAACACGCGCCAGCACGCCGGGCTCGTTATCAACGAGCACCGACAAAGTGTGAGTTTCTTCCACAGTCGAGACTTCTTCGATGAAATAGGCAGATCCTTGTTGCATCTTGCCGTTCCTTCTCTTGAATTCAAATGTCGGTGATACAGCGATCAGACCAGCTTCTTGCCAGCGTCTCCGATTGCGGTTGCGATTTTCTCTGCATCCTCTGCTTCGTCAGACAGCAGCATGTCATTATGCGCCCGACCCGACGGGATCATCGGGAAGCAGTTGGCAAGCTTGGCCACACGGCAATCGAACAGAACCGGCCCATCATAGGCAATCATTTCATCGATGGCTGCATCCAGATCATCGGGATGATCACACATGATGCCATGGGCACCATAGGCGTCCGCCAGCTTGACGAAATCCGGCATAGCCTCAACATAGGAGTTCGACATCCGGTTGCCATGCAGCAGCTGCTGCCACTGGCGCACCATGCCCATATATTCGTTATTGAGGATCATCACCTTGACCGGCAGGTTATACTGCACACAGCAGGACAGTTCCTGAATGGTCATCTGGATCGACGCATCCCCGGCAATGTCAATCACCAGACTGTCGCGATGTGCGGTCTGCACGCCCATTGCCGCCGGGAAGCCATAGCCCATGGTGCCAAGCCCACCGGAGGTCATCCAGCGATGCGGCTCTTCAAAGCCGAGGAACTGCGCTGCCCACATCTGGTGCTGGCCCACCTCGGTGGTGATATAGGTATCCTTGCCCTTGATCTTTTCATTCAGACGCTGCAACGCATATTGCGGCATGATCACATCGTCATTCGGGCGATAGGCAAGGCAGTTGCGCTTGCGCCAGATCTTGATCTGCTCCCACCAGTCGGCGGTTTCCGACTTGGCCGGTTTCTTGCCACTGGCCCGCCAGATGCGGACCATGTCTTCGAGCACATGACCGACATCGCCGACAATCGCCAGATCCACCCGGACGATCTTGTTGATCGAGGAGGGGTCGATATCGATATGGATCTTTTTCGAATTGGGCGAGAAGGCATCAAGACGCCCGGTGATGCGGTCATCGAACCGTGCCCCGATACACAGCATGACGTCACATTCATGCATGGCCATATTGGCTTCATACGTGCCGTGCATCCCCAACATCCCGAGCCATTCGTCACCAGAGGCCGGATAAGCCCCCAGCCCCATCAGGGTCGAGGTGATCGGATAACCGGTCAGGGAAATCAGCTCCCGCAGCATCTGACAGGCTTCAGTACCAGAATTGATGACGCCGCCGCCGGAATAGATGACGGGTCTCTTGGCGCTCAGCAACATATCAACGGCTTTGCGAACGCTTTCCAAGTCCCCCTTGACCTGCGGATGGTAGGTCTTGTGGCTGATGTTGGACGGACCATGATAGGTGCCGGTCGCGAACTGAACATCCTTTGGAATATCGACAACAACCGGCCCCGGACGCCCCGAACGGGCAACATAGAAGGCTTCATGCAGAATGCGCGGCAGATCCTCGATATGACGGACCAGATAATTGTGCTTGGTGCAGGGACGAGTGACACCGGACGTATCGCATTCCTGAAAGGCATCGCTGCCGATCAGTGCAGTGGGCACCTGCCCGGTGATGCAGACCAGTGGAATGGAGTCCATCAGCGCATCGGCCAACGGGGTCACGGCATTGGTGGCACCCGGACCGGAGGTTACCAATAGCACGCCAACTTTGCCGGTGGAGCGAGCATAGCCTTCGGCCGCATGGCCTGCACCCTGTTCATGGCGCACCAGAATATGCTCAATGTCTTCCTGCTGAAAAATCTCGTCATAAATCGGGAGAACCGCTCCCCCGGGATAGCCAAAGATATGGTCAACGCCCTGATCTCTCAGAGCTTGGATAACCATTTCAGCACCAGTCATCTGACGTGTCATTTATCCATTCCTTAAACTGACTTTGGTCCTGCCGAACACTTCGACTTTGCTTGAACACACATAACAGTCTTGTGTTTCCTGCGGGCAATAAAAAAGGGCCCTCAAAGGCCCCAGATGCGCACCACCATTTGCAACGGTCAATCAACCATCGCAGCGGCGCGCCTTCCCACTAGAATCACAAGAATATTTCGCATAATAAGCTCAGTCTTTTCGTTCGTTTCGCGTGGCACGTTAGTCCCTCCCCTCCATTAGGTCAACCCGCTTTAAACAGGATTCTTAATTCTTAGGGTAATTTTCTACACTCTTTCCTCGCCTTTGCTTTTCAATTCTATCAAAAAATGCGCAATGGCAGCCTCGGCAGTCTCAAAATGCGGCCATTTGTCCATCTGATTGCGGATCCATGTCATTTGCCGTTTGGCATAGCGACGTGTGTCCCGTTTGCAAAGGGCGATCGCTTCGTCATACGAGATGCGACCGTCTGCAAAGGCATTGAGATGCGCCACCCCGATGGCCTTCATGGCGGGCAGGTCCGGGTCGATCCCCAAAGAGGCCAGATGTCGCGCCTCCTCAATGCCGCCCAGCTCCACCATTTGGTCAAAGCGCTTCTCGATCTTGCCATAGACCAGTTCGCGCGGTGGCAGCAGCACCATCCGCATCGCATCCTCCACGATGGAGGTGTCATGACGCATGGCATCCTCCGCCTGCCAGTCGAGCAGGGATTTGCCAGTCTCCTCAAGAATTTCCAGTGCCCGCAGGATTCGCTGCCCGTCGGCCGCCTTCAGGGTCGCTGCCATCGCTGGATCACGGTCGGCAAGAATGGCATGCAGTGCCTCCGGGCTACCGAGGCGGTGAAGCTCTCCCGCCCAATGGGCCCGCACTGCATCGGACACCTCGGGAATGGCATTCAATCCCTCAAGCAACGCCTTGTAATAGAGCCCCGTGCCGCCAACAAGGATCGGGCAGCGGCCGCTCGCGCGCACATCCTTGATCGCCGCCACCGCGTCATCCAGCCAGCGTCCCACCGAATAACGCTCGGATGGATGCACATAGCCATAGAGCCGATGCTCGATGCCCCCCATTTCATCGGCTGTCGGACGGGCGGACAGGATCAGCATTTCGTCGTAAATCTGCATGGAATCGGCGTTGATAATCACCCCGTCCACCATTTCCGCCAGACGCACCGCAAGAGAAGACTTGCCGCTTGCCGTTGGCCCAGCTATCAACACCGCAGAAGGCGCAGAAGAGAATTTTGTTCCGTCTGTCATCGTCCGATCATTGCCGCCTCCTCAAATAGGGAGGCACCAATCCTTGCTGGGGGATCCATGTCTTTCACTCTGACCGTCATCAGCGCACCGGCAAAGCCTGCCGTCACCACCGACCTCGTGGCCAAGATCCGCTCTGTCATCAGGGTCGATACAGACTTTACATGGCTTATGGAAGGGGTTGCATGCGATTTTGTCATCCCGGCCCACCCTGATTATGCCAATTTGCGGGCCGAACTGCGTGTTGCCCTCAGCAATGCGGGCGTCGACATGGCCCTGCAGCCCAGCGAAGGCCGCAAGAAAAAGCTGCTGCTGGCCGACATGGATTCCACCATGATCCAGCAGGAATGCATCGACGAGCTGGCCGACGAAGTGGGCCTGAAAGACAAGGTCTCCGCCATTACGGCACGCGCCATGCGCGGCGAGATTGACTTTGATCCCGCGCTGAAGGAACGCGTTGCCCTGCTCAAGGGGCTGGACCTTGCTGTCGTCGATCAGCTATTTGCCAAGCGCATCACCTTCACCCCCGGCGGCAAAAGCCTGATCCAGACCATGAAGGCCAATGGCGCCTATTGCGCTTTGGTCTCTGGTGGTTTTACCCATTTCACCGCCAAGGTCCGCGAAAGCCTCGGCTTTGACGAAGACCGCGCCAACATCCTGCTCGAAGCAGGAGGCAAATTGACCGGCGAGGTCGGCATACCGATCCTTGGCAAGGATGCCAAAAAGCAGCGCCTTCATGAATTGATCGCCGAGCTGAACATCACCGCAGCCGACAGCCTCGCGGTTGGCGATGGTGCCAATGATCTGGCCATGATCCAGGATGCGGGCATGGGCGTGGCTTTGCATGCCAAGCCGAATGTCGCCGCGCAGGCCGAGTTTGTCATCGACCATGGCGACCTGACCGCGCTTCTCTTCCTGCAAGGCTATAAGGCCTCGGACTTCATCACCACCTGAGAGACAAAGCCGCTGCCTATCCGCGTTCATCCTTGGGAGACGACATCACCGCATAGCTAGTGATGGACGTCACCTGAGGCAGCGCCCCCAGCACATCTGTGTGAAACCGTTTGTAGGCCGCCAGATCAGCAACCTCGACCCGCAGCATATATTCAATCGTGCCGGTGACATTGTGGCATTCCTTGACCTCCCGCGCCGCCAGAATGGACCGCTCAAACGCCAGCTGTGATGCCTTGGTGTGATCCTTCAGCCCCACCCCGATCAGCGCCACAAAGCTGTTGCCAATCTTGGCCGGGTCAATCACCGCCCGATAGCCTGTGATCACCCCCTTCTGCTCCAGATCCTGCACCCGGCGCAAAACAGCCGAGGCTGACAGCCCGACCCGCTTGCCCAGTTCGGTATGCGTCATCCGGCCATCGCGGCTTAACGCACGCAAGATTTTTTCGTCAAAATGGTCCATAGATCACAAACTATGCGATTTACGATCCAGCTGCACGTAATTTTGCAGAAATTCTCCATCAAATCGCCGCTAATCTTGCGCCATGACATATGAAACGCTCTTTCCGCTGGTGCTTTACGCCTTCTCAACCTCCATCACCCCCGGTCCCAACAATCTGATGCTTATGTCGTCAGGGGCCAATTTTGGCCTGACCCGAACCCTGCCCCATCTGGCAGGAATTTCATTCGGCTTCACCTTGATGACGGTGGTAATCGGCGTCGCCTTGATGGATGTGCTGGCAGCCCATCCCGCCATTCTTCAATGGCTGAAAGTGATCTGCTTTGGCTTTGTGCTTTATCTGGCATGGCGCATTCTCACCTCTTCCGCCCCAGATCCAGAGCACAGCAAACGCGCCCGACCGCTGGCCTTTCACGAGGCCGCTGCCTTCCAGTGGCTCAATCCCAAGGCCATAGCCATGGCACTGACCACCATCACCGCCTATACCCAGCAGCAGTCCGTCTGGTCGATCTTGTTGGCGGCAAGCATATTCGGGCTGATCAATGCGCCCTCTTGCAGCGTTTGGATTCTGCTTGGTCAAAGCCTGCGCAGAGTTCTGCAGCGCCCCGCAACCCTGCGATTGTTCAATGCCGCAATGGCCAGCCTTCTGGTGCTATCAATGGTGCCTTTGCTGCTCAGTCTGGGCACCTGATAGGCTCTCGCCCTACTCCAGCTTGAGCGGCACAAAGACCAACTCACCGCCATCGGGCCGCGCCAGCAGCAACACGATGGTGGTCTTGCCCTCGGCCTTCAGCGCCTCGACCCGCTCGATCACCCCTTCGGGCGTCGAGACAATTTCCTGATTGATCTCGACAATCACCATCCCCGGCACAATGCCCTTCTGGGCTGCAAGGCTGTCAGGCGCGACCTGATGCACAACCACGCCTTCCACCTGATCCCCCAGATTGTGCCTCTTGCGTTCAGCTTCCGTGAGGTCCGTCAGCGCCATACCGAACAGAGAGGCCTGCATTGCCGGTGCTTGCTTCAGTCTGGGCAGAGACGTCTGGTTTGCTTCCAAATGTCCCACCACAATCGGCAACACCATTGTGTGCCCTTTGCGCACCAGACGCACCTTCACCTGATCGCCAATAGCGCTTTCAGCCACCAGCCGGGTCAGATCGCGCACTTCATGGATGGCCTTGCCATCATAGGAAAGAATGACGTCGCCGGGCTTCAGGCCGGCTTTTTGTGCCGGGCCGTCCTGATTGACCCAGGAGACCAGAACGCCACTATCCTGCGACAGGCCAAGCCCCTCGGCCAGATCTTGTGAAATCTGCTGAATGCGAATCCCGAGCCAGCCACGGCGTGTTTCGCCGAAGGATTTGAGCTGATCCACCACCCGGCGTGCAATGTCTGCCGGAATGGCAAAACCAAGGCCGATAGAGGAACCGGTCGGCGAGATGATCGCCGTATTGACCCCGACCACATTGCCATACATGTCGAACAGGGGACCGCCGGAATTGCCCCGGTTGATTGCGGCGTCGGTCTGGATGAAGCTGTCATAAGGTCCGGTATTGATGTCCCGATTGCGGGCCGAGACAATGCCGACAGACACCGAGCTGCCAAGACCGAACGGATTGCCAATCGCCATCACCCAGTCACCAACCCGCACATCTTCATCAGTCGCAAAGGAAACGACTGCCAGTGGTTCGGTCACTTCGATCTTCAGAAGCGCCAGATCGGTTTTGGTATCGCGTCCGACAAGCCGCGCCTCGTGCCGCGATCCGTCGGCCAACTTGATGGTGATCTCATCGGCTTCGGAAATCACATGATGGTTGGTGACAATCAACCCTGAAGCGTCGATGACAAAGCCAGATCCGAGCGACTGCACACTTTGCTTGCGGCTGCCCCCCTCACCATTCTGTTCGAAGAAATCCTCGAAAAATTCCTGAAAGGGAGAGCCATCAGGGACCCGTGGAATGGGAATGCTCGATTTGGCATCCACCACCGAACGGGTCGATATATTGACCACCGCCGGCATCAAACGGTCTGCCAGATCGGCCACGGAACGCGGGCCGGTCGCTGTCTTGTGCCCGGCCTTGGCCAGATCTGCACAAGCAAGCGAGACCAAAGCAGCCAGCAGAACCACCGATAGCGAAGGAATTTGGCGGGCAACCGGCCTCAGTCCCTCGCTGACAAACGCGCGAAAAATCATCCCAGTCCCCCTCGCCAAACCGGTTGATCGCATCAACCCAAAGCAAAAAACGCCCCGGCCTGCATCCCACAGAGCCTCAACCAAAGCCAGCCCCAGCCTTGTCAGAGCTAAGCTTACCAGATTCAATGCGTTAGAAAAGTCGCGACTTAGCCGCGGATAAGATAGATGATCACCACACCAATCAGCATGGCCATCAGGCCGCCCGAGCGCAAACTGTTGCTGGGCAGGGTCAGAACCTCAAAGATCATGCGCTTCATCAGATCGGGGAAAGCCGCATAGACCAGCCCCTCAAGAACCAGAACAAGGCCAATTGCGACGAAAAAGTCAGACATGGAGGTCCTTCATAGTCTTTATTCTTCGGATCTGAAAAGACCCTGAATGCAGCTGCGGCCCCTTTTGAGGGCCGCAGACTTGATCATTATTATTACTGAGGCTTGGCAGCACCGTCAGCACCACCAAAGTAGCTGAAGAATTCCCCATCCGGGGTCAGCACCAGGCGGGTGTCGCCTTTTGCAAGGCTGCGCTCATAGGCCTGCATCGTACGATAGAATTCGAAGAAGCTGGCATTCTTGCCATAGGCTTCCGCAAAGATATTGTTTCGCTGAGCATCGCCCTCACCGCGAATGACCTCGGAATCACGCCGGGCATTGGCGATGATAACGGTGGCATTACGGTCAGCGATAGAGCGGATCTGCAAGGCGGCACGATCACCGTCGGCACGAATACCATTGGCTTCCTGCTGACGCTCGGTCTGCATCTGACGATAGACCGCTTCAGAGTTTTCCTTTGGAAGGTCTGCACGACGAACCCGGAAATCAACCACTTCGACGCCGAAATTCTTGGTCTTTCCGTCGATATCCTTGCGGATTGCCTCGATCAGATCCTCACGCTTGTCACGCACAATGTCCTGAAAATCGAAGTTGGCAGCAGCTGCACGCAGGGACGAATCCATGAAGGTGCGCAACTGGTTTTCGAAGTTGGACATCACCTTCGCACGCTGTTTGAAGCGCAGCGGCTCGATGATCCGGTAACGGGTGAAGGAATCGATGATCAGACGTTTCTTGTCGGACGCGATGACCTCACGTTCGGACAGCTCGAGATATCGGGCGCGCTTGTCAAGATATTCCACATTCTGGATGAACGGGATCTTGAAATAGACACCAGGCTCACGCTCGGCATTGACGATCCGGCCAAACTGCGTCACCACAGCCTGCTCGTGCGGATAGACGAAATAGACCGACAGAAACAGCACAACGGCCACAATTGCGGTCAGAATGAGGGAAAAAATTGCTTTTACAGACATGATTAGTTCCCCGCTTTCTTGGTCAATTCATTCAAGGGCAGGTACGGCACGACGCCGGAGCCATCCTTGCCGCCATTGTCGAGAATGATCTTCTCGGACTGGCCCATGACCTTTTCCATGGTTTCAAGATAAAGACGCTTGCGGGTGATTTCCGGCGCCTTTTCATATTCCCCAAGAACTTTGGAGAAGCGATCGGCCTGACCGCGTGCTTCGGCCACCGTCTGTTCACGATAGGCATTGGCAGCTTCCAGAATCTGGGCAGCCTGACCCTGTGCCTGTGGCACGACCTTGTTGGCATAGGCCTGTGCTTCGTTCTGCAAACGCACATTATCGGCCTTCGCCGCCTGCACGTCACGGAACGCGGCCACCACCTCTTGCGGAGGCTCGACACCCTCAAGCTGAATCTCGACGATGGTCACGCCGGTCTTGTAATCATTCAGCATCTTCTGGGACAATTCCTGAACGGCCAGCTCAACCGCGGTACGGTTACCGGTCTGGATCTCATCCATGGTATTGCGGCCAACGATTTCGCGCATCGCGCTTTCGACGACCTGCTTCACCGCGACTTCTGGCTCTGCCACATTAAACAGATATTGCGCAGGATCGCTGATATTCCACTGAACCTTGAAATCCACGTCGATGATATTCTCATCCCCGGTCAGCATCAGGCTTTCTTCAGGCACGTCCTGCACGCGGGTACCGCGCGAAGACGAAAACTGCCGAGCACCGACATTGATTTCGCGGATCTGTTCCACATTGACGATTTCCGTGCGACCGACGGGATAAGGGAAATTGTAGTTCAGACCGGAGCCGGACACTGCCGACGTCTGACCGAGCATCAGTTCAACACCGAGCTCACCCTCTTTGACCGAGTAGAAACCGGTCAGCATCCACACAGCAATGGCACCAAGCCCGAGGAGGCCAATACCTTTGGCGCCGAGAGAACCGCCGCCCGAACCGCCACCACCGGGGAAGGCTTGCCGGAGACGTTCCTGGCCTTTGCGGATCATGTCTTCCAGATCAGGCGGATTGGATCCCGGTTTCTGAGGGCCTTGCCCCCATGGTCCGCCATTCCGTCCGCCGCCGCCGTTGCCCCAAGGGCCACCGCTGCCGCCACCACCATTCTGATTGCTCCAAGGCATAGTCTATCCTTATTCTAGGAACCGATTGAGCGAAACTTCGCCCAGTTGATCATCCAAGCCCTCCCGGACTTTGACAACATATGGGGAGAATTACGCAACTCTTCAAACTCGACTTTGGTGACAAATTGGGAAGCAACTGCCGTAAAATCAAGGCTTAACTCGCGATTTTCAGCCCTTGGACCGAATTAAGTGAGGAAAGCCGGTTTAATTTCCCTTACCATCGCCAAAACGGGCAAAAGTAGCGCACACTTCTTTGCCCTTTGTTACGGTCTGTCAGGACAGTCAGACCACCCCTGTCACACGCCACCTTCGGAAGCTGCATCCATGAACAAAACGGACCGCCCCATTGCCGAGCTGAAAAATATGGGGCCGAAAACCAGCGTCTGGCTGGCGGAAATCGGCATCCATACGGAGCGGGACTTGCGCCAACGCGGCATCATCGACGCCTATATCGAGGTGAAGGCCCGCAATCCGCGTATCGTCAACCTGATGATGCTCTGGGCCTTGCAAGGCGCACTGATGGATATCAATTGCCTGCATTTGCCTGATGAGATCAAGGCAGCACTGAAACAGGATCTGATAAACCACACCTGACTGACAAGAAATCAGGCCCGGCGCTCATAGATCGCAAACCGCATCGGCGCACTGTCCTTCTCCCCCTGCACCGGATCTTCGATGCTCACCTGACGCCACACCGCTGCATCAATCAACGGCAGGAAGGTATCCCCGTCCGGTTCGGCCTCGATATGGGTCACATAGAGGCGATCCGCCCGCCCCCAGAGCGCGTTATAGATCGTTCCACCGCCAATCACCGCAATTTCATCGACCTGATCGTCAGACGCGATGGTCTGGGCCATGGCAAGGGCTTCTTCGATATCCCTTGCGACCCGGATGCCTTCGGCGGCAAAGGTTGGATCTCGCGTCACCACGATGTTGGTCCGTCCAGGCAAAGGTCGCCCGATCGAGGCAAAGGTCTTGCGGCCCATGATCAATGGCTTGCCCATCGTCATCGCCTTGAAGCGCTTCAAATCGCTTGAGACATGCCAAGGCATGTCATTGTCTTTGCCAATCACCCCATTGCTGGCAACCGCATAATGAAAGACCAGCTTCGCTGCCTTTGGCTCCACCATAGCCCAACCTTTCTGTTTACACCGCCACAGGCGCTGCAATATGTGCATGGGGATCATAATCAACCAGTTCGAAATCTTCGAATGTGAAGCTGAAAATGTCTTTCCGATCCGGATTGATTCGCATCTTGGGCAAAGCCCGTGGCGCACGGGTCATTTGCGCGCGGGCCTGCTCGAAATGGTTCGAATAGAGATGAGTATCGCCAAAGGAATGGACAAAGTCACCCGGCTCCAGATCACAGACCTGCGCCACCATCATGGTCAACAGCGCATAGGAGGCGATGTTGAACGGCACGCCGAGAAACACATCCGCTGAACGCTGATAGAGCTGGCAGGACAGGCGGCCATTGGCCACATAGAACTGGAACAGACAGTGGCAGGGAGGCAACGCCATCCGCTCCACATCGGCAGGGTTCCACGCGGTGACCATCAGGCGGCGGCTGTCCGGGTTGGTCTTGATCTGGTCAATCAACTGGCTGATCTGATCGATCGTGCCCCCGTCCCGCGCCGGCCAGGAGCACCACTGATGGCCGTAGACCGGCCCCAGATCGCCATTCTCATCGGCCCAGTCATCCCAGATTCGAACCTTGTTGTCCTTCAAATAGCCGATATTGGTATCCCCCGACAGGAACCACAACAACTCATGGATGATCGAGCGCAGATGCAGCTTCTTGGTGGTCAGCAGCGGAAAGCCTTCCGAGAGATCAAAGCGCATTTGATAGCCAAAGACCGAGCGCGTACCAGTGCCGGTCCGGTCGCCCTTGTCGACGCCAGTGTCAAGAATATGCTGCAAGAGATCGAGATAGGACTGCATGGCAAAGGGCTCCCGGGAGATGTGTCTTTAAAAAAGGGTGTTATCCGATTCTGACACATAGAGCGAAGCCCTTGTTTTCGCCGCCTTTGCATTGCGTTAAAAACAAACCATGCACAGGATGGTGCGAAACCGCTCTTCCCTCTTTAAATTCACGCACTTGATCCTTATATTCAGGCTGTTGCTTCGGCAACTATGGCAATAAATGGCCTTTGTAATAAGCCTATCGGACCCGGGGGCGGTACCCGGCGCCTCCACCACAAGCACCGTTGAGTTCATTTGACAGCGGTGTTTTTGATGGGGGCGAAACAGGATCGACGAGGGTGTAAAGATTGTGTTTTTGCTCGGCATTGTACCACCGTTATCGGGCTAATTTAGTAGTTGCAAACGACAACTATGCAGGCTCCCGTCTCGCTGCTGCCTAAGCAGTGCGACAAGCCACTTAAAGCCCTAGCCGGTATGCTCGGTTAGGCGGGGTCCTGGGGGCACCTGGCAACAGAAGCCCTCGCCTTACAGCCTTCCCGGCACAATAAAAATGGATCGTCGGCCAAGGCAATGACGGCTTCCCAATCCCGGCAATGGTTGATATCTCCAACGCATTCAGCTATTCACGATTTGGCTTGCTTGACTCCAAGCCCAAGCCACTGACACAGTGGCAGAATACAGGACAATTCTCGGAGGCCCTATGAGCGAAGACCTGATCCGGTACGACATTCTCGCACAGGATGCACTCAGAGGTGTGGTGAAAACCGTACTCACCGAGGTAGCGCGCACTGGCTTGCCCGGCGAGCATCATTTCTACATCACCTTCAACACCCAGGCACAGGGCGTTCGCATTTCCCCACGGCTTCTGGAGAAATATCCAGATGACATGACCATTGTCCTCCAGCATCAATTCTGGGACCTGCAGGCCAACGAGCAGGCAATCGAAATCGGCCTGTCTTTTGATGGCATCCCGGAAAAGCTTTACATTCCCTACACCGCGATCATCACCTTCATCGACCCGTCGGTGCATTTCTCGCTGCAGTTCGAAGTAACCGGCGAGATGGATGAGGATGATGAGGACTTTGACGGCGAGATGCTGATACCGATCGATGAGAATGACGATGGCGTCATTGCGGTCATTGCACCCAGCGAGGAAACCGGTGATCTTGAAACGTCAGATGGAACAGACATCGACGAGAAAGCTGCCAACGAGAGCGAAGACGACAGCAAGCCGGCCAAACCCGAAGGAGCAGAAGTCGTCTCCCTTGATTCCTTCCGCAAGAAATAGTCGGGGAGCAGTCAGCCTGCGGCAGACACAGCCAGCAATGGGGCGTACATGACCGAAATCATCAATCTGCGTCAGGCGAGAAAAGCCCGCAATCGGCAGGAAAAGGAAAAGCAGGCCGAAGCCAACCGCGCCCTGTTTGGCCGCACCAAGGGTCAGAAAGCCAAAGACAAGGCAGAAGCGGACAAGCTCAATCGTCATTTGGATGGTCACAAGCTGACCACGCTGACCAGACCCGATAAGGACCCCGAAGATGGGTCTGAAGCGGCGACATGAAGAAACACTCTGTCACCATTTCCGGCCACCGCACCTCCATTTCGCTGGAAGATGAGTTCTGGACTGGCCTGAAAGAGATTGCTGACCACCGCAGCAAGGCACTGGCCGATATCATCCGCCAGATCGACAAAGACCGCGGCAATCACAATCTCTCCTCGGCCATTCGGATCGCTGTGCTCGATCACTACAAATCCCGGATCCCCACGACAGACCAAGGCAAGGACATCGACTTGCACCGCTCTATTCGAGCTGAATGATCCGATCCGGAGAATTGCGGAACTCTTCCATCAATTCATTGAAGGTTGGCCGATTGTCATTGGCTGGCTCAGACGCTGGCGCCTGTTTCTCGCCAATGGCAGGCGCGACCCGAATGCGTGGCAACACCGACAGATTGTCCGGCAAGGGTTGCGATGCGAGGCTTTCGGGACCTGCTGCTGCACCACTGAGCAAACCGGATTCGGTTGCCAGATCCTCGCTGCCATTGCCCGTGGCATTCGTCTCATTGGGCACAAGATCGCCAAGCGGACGCACTTCGATCTGTCCATTGCTCTGGTTTGGCAACGGCGCAATAACGCTGGCAGGCTGCTGGCTTTGTTCCAGCTGCCGAGCGGCTTCTTCGGCTGCACGGGCCTCTGCTGCCAGACGCTCGGCTTCCTTGCGGGCGGCTTCCACCTTGCGGGCTTCTTCATCGGCACGGGCTTGGGCTTCGGCTGCCAGACGGGCCTTTTCGGCGGCGGCTTTGCGGGCTTCCTCGGCCAAACGCTTTTGCTCAGCCAGTCTCTTTTCTTCTGCCTTGCGGGCCGCCTCGGCCTCCGGCCTTGCCTTCTCAGCAGCCTTACGGGCCTTTTCCGCCTTGCGCTTGGCTTCGGCCTCTGCCGCTTTGCGCGCCGCTTCAGCTTCCAGACGAGCCTTTTCTTCCTCGGCCTTGCGCTTCGCTGCCTTTTTGGCATCTTCAACGGCCTGCAGCTTTAACCGCTCTGCTTCCTGTTCAGCGGCCAGCGCCTCCGCCTCACGATGCCGCGCCTGCTCACGATAGAGCCGCAACAGTCGGCGCATCCGTTCCTTTTCCAGAATATCGGCCTGCAAGCGTTCGACCCGATCCACCTCGCGTTCAAAGGCGCGAATACTCAGATAACCGGTGAAAGGCGCCACATCAACAACACGTTTTGGTGCCTCCAGATCACCGGAAAAGACCAGCCCGACCTCAGGCTGCGCACCCGTCACCGCATCTTCCTCATTCGGCTCGACCTTGATCGACCAGTCCCCTTTCAGGGTCTGGGCGGACAGATCCAGCATCAAAGAGCCGCGCGACTGCAAAATGTCGGCTTCCGCATTGATATTGTTGGCCCTGAGCGCTCCACCTGCAATCTGGAAGGCCCCCGACAGGCTTTTGACACGCGTTGAGCCAGCGTCCATATGGGCAATGAAGGTTCTTTTGATATCCGCTTCCTTCAGGTCCAACCCCGCATCAACCGCGCGCACGACCTGCTCGAAAGCCAATGGATTGACATATTTCAACTCCGCATCCCTGAGCGCGAATGTGCCATCACCAGTCAGCCCGGACACCAGCCCCGCATAGGAGCGCCCCTGGCTCTCAAGCGTTACATTGAGATCCATCAGCCCCGTGGCAACCGAGCGGCCATCCCGCTCCCAAATGAATGGTTCAAGCGCCATGCCATCGGCCCGCAAGTGAGATTTCACAACCCCTTCGCCAGCCACATTCTCGAACTGCAGACCACCCGTAACCTTACCCCCTTGCAACAAGGCCTTAAAGTTACTGATCACCAGACTGTCGTCGCGCCAGATCATCGAAAAACGCGGTTGCTGGAAAATGGTAGGGGCTATCAGCTCAAGGCTGCGCGCCTTGACATCAAGCGCCAGTTTGACCGGCAGGGTTTCGCCTTTCTCGAGCGGTTGCTGGAACGGCAGATCCGGCCAGGCGCGACTGGTGGCCGTCAGGCGTCCCGGCCCGACAATGCTCTCCCCCAACCATAGACCATCGAGATCGCCAAGTTCCAGAGAACCAGACACCACACGGTCCGTCACCGTCCGCTCAAGACGCAAGGTCCCAACCACCGGCTGGTCATCCCATGTGCCTTTGAGGTCGGACAGATTGCTCGCCTCATCCATATGGGCCAAATGCGCTGTCAGAGCGACCGGAAGAGCAAGGCCGGGATTGGATAAAGATATGCCAGATGCCATCAGATAAGGCGCCAGATCCTGCGAGCGGAGCGCCAACGCGCCATCAGCAACCAGACGATCCCGGTTATCGAGCGCCAGTGTGCCTTGATAGCTCAACGCCCCATCGTCGGCATCAAGCGAGACGGACAATTGCGCTGTCTCACGCGGCGTTCCCTGCAAATTCACTTTGGCCGCCAATGGTGGCAGGCCGATCATGTCGCCCCCTAGCCCCACAAGACCAAGCAGTTTTGCGCCATCGGGATTGTCAATCGCCAGATCAAGCGCCAGAGGCTTCTCGCGCCATGTGACCAGTGAGCCTTCCATCGCCGCGTCAAGGGCAACAGCACCACCACTCATCTGCCCCTTCAGCTTGGCCGACAGACCATTGCCATCGGGATTGCCCTCCAGCGAAAAGGCAACATCTGCCGGAGCCAACGCCCCTTTGGCGCTCTGGAACCAGTCAGCAACCGGCTGATCGGGCAACAACCATTGCGCCGCCGACGCCAAACCATCCAGATGCTTCGCCTTGATCCGCCCGGACAGGGTTCCGCTCGGTCGCCCGGCCAAATCACGCAAGGACCCGGTCGCCTCAATCGACGCTCCGGCAAAATCATCCACCTTGAAGCTGTCAATCGCCAGATCCCCATCCATCAGACGGATCTTGGCAGCAAGGCTCTGGCCCTCGAACTCGCCAAGCGACAGCCGGTCGGTTTTAACATCCACATCAATGCTACCCAGCGGCGACGCCGCCCCATTGGTGTTGGCAAGCAGCAGCGAGCCAATGCCACGCACCGCGTCGAGATCGATCCGGTCAGCATCCAGTTTGATGGTCAAAGATCCATCCGTCTTTTTGGCGTCATCACCGATATACCAGTCGATCCGTCCCGTTGCCCGATCTCCATTCATGTCGAGATCAAGGGAGGAGACCTGCAACCGGTCTGCCTTGGCCAGCACCTGACCACTCAAGTCAAACGGCTGCAATTGCCCATTGGCAGGCGCATCCTTCAGCCACCATTTGGCAAAGACTGAAGGTTGCTCGGACCGCATCCGCGCTTCACCCTCAAAGGCATGTTCCAAACTGCCGGCGTCGAAACGACGGGCAAACATCCCGGCCATGGCAAAGCGGGTCTGCCCCGGCAGATCTGCTTCCAGCGTCTCGATCTGCCAGCCCTGATCCACCAGCATGGCATCCAGCTGGACATTGCGCACAATGCCGCCGCCCAGAATGATCCCCGGCACATCAAAGCCCACATGCCCGGGCATTGGCGGCAATGGCATTTTGGTCAGGGCCGAGGCCAGCTTGCTAACCCCAACTTTGAGGTCAATCGGCGCATTTGGCCCTTCGCCTAGCGCGCGATCGAGATCCAGCTGGCGCGACGAGACCACGATGTCAAACTGCGGCTTGGCTCCGAAATTCACCGTCCCGGCGCCGCTCAAGCGATAGGCCTGTTCAACATCGCCATGGGAGAAGTCAAATTTCGGCATGACCAGAGAAGTCGCTGTCAGGTTGCTCTCACCGGTCAATTCCCAAGGTGTCACCTGCTGCTCCAACCCCTCGATGGCATTGGTCAGCTTCAGCACACCCATATAATGGAAGCGCTCATCGGATCCTTCCTTGACTTCACCGTCAATCGACAGGGTCACCGGATGGTTGGCTGGCGTCAAAAGGCTTTTCAGCCGCATGCCCGCTTCACTCGCCGAACCAGTTGACAGCATCAGCGAATAGGGCTCCCCTTCCATCAGAAAGGAGGTTTCGATCTTGTAGGGACCAATCAGACTGCGGGCTTCAAGGGTGCCATTGAGATTGGAAACCTCTTTGTGTCGGCCAGTGCTTTCATCGTCAAATTCGATCCGACCATCGGCAATTCGCACGTCATTGAGGCGGATTTTCTCCAGATCCAGATCCCAAAGCTTGCCCGTGTCCCGACGCCAGGCAAATTTCCCCTCCTGATCAAGCCGAATCTTGAGAACCGGTGACCTGAGGGTCATGTCGACCACTTCAATCTTCTTTTGCAACAGTGGCATCAGCTCGATGCGCATGTCGAACTCATCAACGACGAGGATAGGCGCCTGATCGTCCGGCCCGACATGGATGCTTTCAAAATGCAAATGCGGCAAAGGCAGGATTTGCATGTCCGCATCGCCGAGCACCCGCACCGGTTGCCCCAACGCCAACGTGGCTTCGCGCTCGAAGGCGGCGCGATAGGAAGTCCAGTCAACAAAGAGAGGTCCGACCAGCGCCACGATCAGCGCCAGCAAGATTGCGCCACCGACGGTGAAATACAGACTATTCAGAACCCAGTCCCCCTATGGCCTTGACGCACTACCAACCAAGCCAGCAGACATCGACGGGTTGCCACGCTCACCCCAATGGCAAACAGACACCCACGCCCCAAACCGGCTCTTGTCTGACGCAGGTTATTGAAACCATTCCAGAAAGAACCGGCTATTTTATGACCAAGAAGCTAGCAAATTTCAGCCCTAAGCGGCAAATGCCCGTTAAGGATTAGTCAACACTTGGAAGGATTTTCCCCGGATTCATGATGTTTTTCGGGTCGATAGCCTGTTTGATCGCGGCCATGTAGGTCAGGGCTGGACCATATTCTTCAACCATATACTTCATTTTGCCCTGCCCGATGCCATGTTCACCGGTACAGGTGCCGCCCATTGCGATGGCGCGATGGGCGAGTCGCCCAAGGAAGGTTTCGGCTTTTGCCTGTTCTTCCGCGCTGTCCGGGTCAAGCAGCAACAGGACATGAAAATTGCCGTCGCCCACATGGCCAACCACCGGGGCGATAAAGCCGGTTTCCTCAATATCCTTCTGGGTTTCAGCCACACATTCCGCCAGCCGAGAAATCGGCACGCAAGCATCCGTCGACAGCCCCTTGGCACCCGGCCGCAATTCATGCGCAGCCCAATAGGCATTATGCCGCGCGGTCCAAAGCTTGTTGCGCTCTTCAGCCTTTGAGGCCCAACGGAAATCAGACCCACCGCAATCATTCACGATGTCGGAAAACAGCTCCACCTGTTCGGCAACGCTGCCTTCGGTGCCGTGGAATTCAACCAGCAAAGTCGGGCGCTCGGCCAGATCGAGCTTGGAATAGCCATTGCAAGCCTTGACCTGCAACTCATCCAGCAGCTCGATCCGGGCAACCGGAATGCCGCACTGGATGGTCAGGATCACCGCATTGCAGGCGCTTTCCAGATCCGGAAAATTGCAAATCCCGCCCGTCACGCTCTGCGGAATACCGGACAATTTCAGCGTCACTTCGGTGATGATGCCTAGCGTGCCTTCCGAGCCAACCAGCAGGCGCGTCAGATCATAGCCGGCAGAGCTTTTCTTGGCCCGGCTGGCGGTGGTGATGATCTGCCCGTCGGGCATAACTGCCTTCAGACACACCACATTGTCCTTCATTGTGCCATAGCGCACCGCATTGGTGCCCGATGCCCGCGTTGCCGCCATGCCGCCAATCGAGGCATCCGCACCGGGGTCAATCGGAAAGAACAGGCCGGTATCGCGCAAATAGGAATTGAGCATTTCCCTCGTCACCCCCGCTTGCACCGTACAGGTTAAATCCTCGGCCTGCACATCGACAATGGCATTCATCCGCGCCAGATCGATCGAGATGCCACCATAGGGGGCATTCAGATGCCCTTCCAGCGACGATCCGGTGCCGAACGGGATCACCGGCACATCATGGCTGTGGCACAGTTTGACCACCTCGGACACATCTTCAGAGCTTTGAGCAAAAACCACCCCGTCAGGGATCTGGTTCTTCATCGAGGTCGTGGTATGGCCATGTTGTTCGCGCAGAGCCTGCCCTGTGGTGAACCGATCACCAAACCGGTCGGCCAGTGCATCACAAACGCGCTTCACCGCTGCGTCATCCTTGGTGCGTGCAAATTGCGGTTGAATGGCCATTGATCTTGTCTCCCTTGAACCTGCTGTCCTTGATCTTGCTGACAGCGTGCCAAATAAACCGAATGCGCAGACTGAAGCAAACAAAAAGTGCTTCCTTTGTATTGCCGGAGGCGGCAACAAGCGAACCGGCGCCAAGACCCCGAACGCCACATACCTAAGCCAATCCCGGTCCCTTAGCCTGTTTCCGGGCAAAAAAACCGACAAAGCCTTGTGTATCTTTGTGTATCATGGCGCTGACAAGGGAAAGGCGGGTGGGATCGCGGCGAATCTTTATTTACTGTGGGCTGAGAAAAGGGCCAAAATGTCGCGCCCCCTCAAGAGGGCTGACATCGCCACGGTCAGGAACAGCCCATTCAACGAAAGCGGTCAGAAGGCATGCGCTGGTTAAATCCAATACAGATCTCGAAAAGCTGGATCGAACCCAACTGGCGCACCTATCTTGGCACCCAACAGCCGAAAATCTGGTTCCTGTCAATGATTATCGGCCTGCTGGTGTCATTGGCCGCCATTCTGTTCCGGCTTGGCATCGGCGCTGTGCAATGGCTCTGGCTTGGCACATCGGGGGAAATCATCATCGACAAGGTCGCGGCGACTCCCTTCTGGATTGTTGTGTTGGCCCCGACCATTGGTGGCCTGTTTGTCGGCATCTTCCTTGACAAAATCCATCCGATCAAGCGGGCCGAAGGAGTGGCGGACGTCATCGAAGCCCGGGCCCATTCCGGCAAGGGACTGAAATTCTGGCAAGGGCTAGACAGCGCTGCGGTCACCATCGTCTCGCTCGGATCAGGCGGCAGCGGTGGCCGCGAGGGACCAATTGTCCATCTCGGTGCCAGTCTTGCCAACATTGTTTGCGCCATCTTCTCGCTGACACCGGCCTCCAAGAAAACCCTTCTGGCCTGCGGCGTTGCCAGTGCCGTATCGGCCTCCTTTAACGCCCCCATAGCGGGTGTCCTGTTTGCCCACGAGGTCATTCTCGGCCATTATGCGATGACCGCCTTTGTGCCCATCGTGCTCGCCTCGGCCATGGGCACGCTTTTATCGCGGCTTTATTTCGGCAACATTGCTGCTTTCGAAATTCCGGCCTATCAGATCACCTCCTATTGGGAAATGCCAGCCTTTGCGCTGCTTGGCATCACCTGTGCCATTGTCGCGGTCTGCTTCCAGTTTTCCTTGATGAGCACTGACTGGATTGCCCGCCATATCAAAATGCCGCTCATCGTCCGCCCGGTCATTGGCGGCTTCATCATTGGCTGCATGGCTCTGGTTTTCCCCGAAATTCTCGGCGTCGGCTATGAAGCGACCGACAAGGCCCTGCATCAGCAATTGCCAATCGCCCTGATGGCCAGCCTGATTGTCGCCAAGACAGCCGCCACCGCCATCACATTGGCCTCACGCTTTGGCGGCGGTATCTTTTCCCCCTCACTTTATATCGGAGCGATGACCGGCGGCACCTTCGGCCTGATCGCAGCGCAAATCTTCCCCGAGCTGGCCTCCAGCCACGGCCTTTATGCCATTCTGGGCATGGGCGCCGTAGCCGCAGCCGTCCTCGGCGCGCCGGTCTCCACCACCATGATTGTCTTTGAGTTGACCGGCGGCTATGCCCTCTCCATTGCCCTGTTGCTGACCGTCTCGATTGCCACCGGCCTGACGCTGGCCCTGCATGGCCGCTCCTATTTCCACTGGCAGCTGGAAATGCGCGGCATTTTCCTGCAAAAGGGTGCCCATAAATTCCTCGTCACGACGGTCAAGGTCGGCAGCTTCTTCACGCCCTTGCGCACCGATGTGCCCG
Source organism: Cohaesibacter intestini (assembly GCF_003324485.1). Taxonomy (NCBI): domain Bacteria; kingdom Pseudomonadati; phylum Pseudomonadota; class Alphaproteobacteria; order Hyphomicrobiales; family Cohaesibacteraceae; genus Cohaesibacter; species Cohaesibacter intestini. The sequence goes on from NZ_QODK01000002.1 coordinate 912,706, forward strand.
ACGAAGACCGGATTCTCAAAGACAACACGCCAACCATTCAGTTGATGGACACACTGGAAAAGGCACTCAAAGCCTTCGATGCATCAGGTGGGGCGGACCTTGCCGTCATCGACCCGGCAGACCCCAAGCGCATTGTTGGCTATGCCAAACAGGTCAATGCCCTTCGCTATTTCAACAAACAGCTGATCGACACTCACGCCGAAGAGCATCGCTAGGGTACTTTCGACATCCATGTGGCATTTTTGCTCCAGATATTCACATGACAAGCCACATTTGTTGCTATAATGTTCTTCAATTGGATTCGACCACCCCGTGAGCTTGTCGATCTACCCCACACGAACAACCGGACCCGTTTGCCTCCATGTCTGATCTTTTTGCCACGCCCCCCGTCCCACAGCCGCGCCAAGAGATGAATGACGGAGAAGAAGACAGCATTCGCGCCCAATTGGCCCGGATGAAGCCAACGCCTTATCTTGACGGCCTCAATCCAGAACAACGCCATGCGGTCGAAAATTGCGACGGTCCTTTGTTGGTTCTGGCAGGTGCTGGCACCGGCAAGACGCGCGTGCTGACCACCCGCATCGGCCATATTCTGGCCACCCGCAGGGCCGCGCCTTGGCAGATTCTGGCCGTGACCTTTACCAACAAGGCCGCCCGCGAAATGAAAGAACGCATTGGCGGCTTGATTGGTGGATCGGTCGAGGGCATGCAGTGGCTCGGCACCTTCCACTCCATCTGCGTCAAGATCCTGCGCCGCCATGCCGAACTGGTTGGCCTCAAATCCAACTTCACCATCCTTGACACCGACGACCAGATCCGCCTGATGAAACAGCTCATTCAGGCTGATGGTCTGGACGACAAGCGCTGGCCCGCCCGCCAGTTGGCCAACCTGATCGACAGCTGGAAAAATCGTTGCCTGTCCCCTGATCAGGTGCCGCTTGGTGAAGCCGATCTCTTCGCCCAAGGCCATGGCATACGGCTCTATGCCGCCTATCAGAAGCGGATGAAGATCCTCAATGCCTGCGACTTTGGCGATCTGCTGCTCGAATGTTTGCGGCTGTTCCGCGAGAACCCTGATGTCCTCAAAATCTATCACGACCGCTTCCGCTATATTCTCGTCGACGAGTATCAGGATACCAACGTTGCCCAATATCTCTGGCTGCGCCTGTTGGCGCAGGCCAGCCACAATGTTTGCTGCGTCGGCGATGATGACCAGTCGATTTATGGCTGGCGCGGGGCCGAGGTCGACAATATCCTGCGCTTTGAGGAAGATTTCCCCGGCGCGACCGTCATCCGCCTTGAGCGCAATTATCGCTCCACGGCCCACATTCTCGCCGCCGCCTCCCACCTGATCGCCTACAATCAGGACCGTCTGGGCAAGACCCTGCATCCGCAAATCAATGACCCGGAGGCCGAAAAGGTCAGCGTAGAAGAGGTCTGGGACTCAAAAGAAGAGGCCCGCACCATCGGTGACCGGATCGAAACCCTGCAAAGGCAGGGGCATAATCTCAACGAAATCGCCATTCTCGTGCGCGCCTCCTTCCAGATGCGGTCCTTTGAGGATCGCTTCATCACCATGGGACTGAATTATCGGGTCGTTGGTGGTCCACGCTTCTATGAGCGCGCCGAAATCCGCGACGCACTGGCCTATTTCCGCGCCATGCTGCAACCAGCCGACGACCTTGCCTTTGAGCGCATCGTCAACACCCCACGGCGCGGCTTGGGCGACGCCACCATCAAGAAGGTCCACGACCTTGCCCGCGATCAGGAAATCCCCCTGATGGAAGCGGCAACGGAGATTGTCGGCACCGATGACCTCAAGCTGCGCCCACGCAATGCACTGAAAACCCTGCTGGGACAGTTCAACCACTGGCGCACCCTGCTGCCCAATATGAAGCATACCGAATTGGCCGAGATGATCTTGGATGAATCCGGCTATACGGAAATGTGGCAGAAGGACAAGTCCCCAGACGCTGCCGGACGCCTCGACAACCTCAAGGAACTGATCCGCTCGATGGAAGAATTCGATTCGCTCGCGGGCTTCCTTGAGCATATTGCACTGGTCATGGATCGGGACGCCAGTGAGGGCAATGAAGCGGTGTCCATCATGACACTCCACTCCGCCAAGGGGCTGGAATTTGACACGGTCTTTCTGCCCGGCTGGGAAGAGGGTGTCTTCCCCAATCAGCGGGCGCTGGATGAATCGGGCACAAAGGGGTTGGAAGAAGAACGCCGCCTTGCCTATGTCGGCATCACACGCGCCAAGAAACGCGCAAAAATTTACTTAGCCCAAAACCGTCTCATTCATGGCCAATGGCAACAATCTGCACAATCTCGTTTCCTTGATGAACTACCTACTAAACATGTAACTGTAGAAGTGAGCAAATCAACCTATGGCGGCTATGGCGCATCCGGTGTTGGCGGCTCGGTCTATGGCAAGAGCCGCTTTGACAACTCGGACCCCTATGAGAGCAATTATGAGACCCCCGGCTGGAAGCGCATGAAAACCGCCCAAGGCGGGAAAGGCGGAACCAAGGGCGGAAAAGCCAAAAGCTACGATCAGGGCAAGCGCCTCGGGCCGACAATCGAGGGCGAGCTGGTCGCCAAGTCGGTATCTGACAGCCCGTCCAAATACAAGGTCGGCGAGCGGGTCTTCCATATCAAGTTTGGCTATGGCGACATCAAGTCTGTTGACGGCAACAAGCTGACCATCCTGTTCCAGACTGGCCAGAAACGCGTGCTGGATTCCTTTGTCGAGAAGCACTGACCTGCAGCTTGGCAAGACGGGCAACCAATCAAAGACCGGGGCGCATGCGCCCTGCTCTTGCCTTCTGACACCAGCCGCGCTATCGAACAGTTCACACTATCATTGGCCGTGCAGATACAATCCAGACCGAAGCAGTCTGCCTGCAGACAGGCACAAAAGAGACCGACCATGTCCCATTATCTCTATGCCGAAGGCACAGTCGCCGACATCAAGAAGGCTGCCCAACATCTCGAACTGGTATTTGACGAAGACGGCTTTGCCATCTCCTACTTCGAAATCGACGAAGACAAGGGCGTCTGGGCCCTCTCGCTTTATCCGCAGGAGGAAGATCTGGCAGACGTCCATGCCCGCGCCAAATCAGAGCTTGCCAACCTGTCGGTCAGTCTGGATTTGACCGAACAAAAACTGGATGACGTCGACTGGGTCACCAAATCACTCGAAGGCTTATCAACGGTGGAAGCGGGTCGCTTCATCATCCATGGCTCGCACGATGCAGACCTTGACATGCGCGGTCATATCCCGGTGCAGATCAATGCAGGTCAGGCCTTTGGCACCGGCCATCATGGCACCACCGCCGGCTGCCTGAAGGTCATCAGCGAAGAGTTGCGCAGCTTCAAGCCTATGCGCGTGCTCGACTTGGGCACAGGCTCGGCGGTTCTCGCCATCGGCCTTGCCAAATTGCTGAAACAGGAAGTCATTGCAACCGACATCGATCCAATCTCGATTGAAACGGCAAAGGACAATATCCGCATCAACAAGGTCCATCCCTTTGTCAAACTGGCGGTTGCCCCCGGCTTCAAACATCCGATTTTTGCGGAAAAAGGTCCGTTCGACCTGATCGTTGCCAATATTCTGGCGGGCCCGCTTTGCAGCATGGCGCCCGAACTGGCGCTACATACCAGCCTTGGTGGCCGTATCATTTTGTCTGGCCTGTTGCCGCACCAACGCGCTCGCGTCATCGCGGCCTATCGCCAGCAAGGCATAAAACTGCTCAGAACAATCGAGGAAGATGGCTGGCTGGTGCTGGTCTTCGAAGGATAATATCCCCCAAAGGCAGATAAAAAAGAAGCGGGCCGTAGCCCGCTTTTTTTGTGTCATCGGGCAAAGTCCGATGCGCTTTGTTCCATTCGTTCAATCCGGTCCACCATGGGGGGACCTGACATCTTAGAATGGCAGGTCTTTGTTCCGGTCGATACGGAAATCGGCCATATCAGCGTCGATAAGATGATCATATTCAGCGACGTGACGACGCGCTTCCATCAGACGACCAGCAACCATGCGATCAAAAATGCGGCTAAATGCAGACATATTCGTTCCTATCCTTAACACAGAGGCTCTCGGATCAAATCGGAGCCTAATAAGTAGACATCCGTAATATGGTGCGGCGCAATAGAAATGAAAATAGACAGTTGAGCAACACAGTCATTCCATAAACGCATATCAAATAAATGAGACTTGCATTTTACGCAACATTCCTGTCACCGCTCACCGGTGCTCAGTTGCCTTTCCTTTCTGACAAAAATGACAAAGCCTCTCACCGGGGGACGAGAGGCTCTGAGCATTACAGATGGGTCAGGACTTATTTGCCCTGATATTCCCAAGTCATGTCCAAGTAGCGTTCCATACCACGGTTAGTCATGTAGTTACGGACATAGGACTCAACAGAGCCATCGATATGTTGAACGTCCTTGCCGACAAGCATGGAGAAAAAGCTCATTTTCTGTCCTTTCAAAATGTCCCGAACGATGCCAAGCCAAACAACTTGCCTTGTGGGATACAGCGATCGGTCAATATGCTGGGGCTGGCTGCTTGAGAACAACGTCGAAACATCTTCGCTGTCACCACCCTTACGCGATGGAATAGACCACTTATATGGGTCTTTACTTATTTCATAAAAGTCCGGAAACTCGAAAATTCTGAAAAAAGTTTTTACGGCACCCGGTTCGATGATTATGGCGCCTTGACATGCTTGATTTAAGTATTTGGATTAATTATCCAATCAGCCCTATCACAAACAATTAGGCAAATTTGCCATTTGCAAGAGATCGAATTCATTACGCATCTTTCCCTATTTTGACGGCAATCTTCAATTACAATTCCGACATCGCCGACATGACCGCAAAGCCAGCAAAAGGCACCCTTGCCCCCCCTCCTGAAAACTGGCACAGTCGCAGCACAAGACACTTCCAGCCCACAGGATCTCATTGATGTTTCAAGACTTCGCCGATCAGGCCTGCCCGGATCAGGGCCGCGTACGCATTCCGCTCCTCAGAGAAGAATTGCAAGAGCAAGGCCTGACCGGCTTCATTGTCCCACGTGCCGATGAGTTCGGGGGTGAAAATCTTGCTGCCTATGCGGAACGCCTGAGTTGGCTGACCGGTTTTACAGGCTCGGCAGGTGCCGCCGTCATCCTGAAAACATCAGCCGCCATTTTCATTGATGGGCGCTATACGTTACAAGTGAAGGATCAAGTGGATACCGATCTTTTAGACCCGATCTCCATCCCGCAAAATTCTGTCGCGGGATGGCTCAAGGAAAACACGACGGCCGGACAGGTGATCGGGTTTGACCCATGGCTTCACAGCGCCAACGATACAAGGCGCCTGTTCAAGGCCTGTGCGGCGACCGGAGCGGAGCTGCGCCCCTGCACAACCAATCCGATTGACGCCATTTGGTCCGATCAACCAGCCCGCCCAACAGGCCAGCTGCGCCTCCATCCCCCCAAATTGGCGGGCCAAACAGCGGAAGACAAACTCGCCGCCATTGTCAAAATCCTCAAAGGCAAGGCGACAGCCACCTTCATCACGCAAGGCGATAGCATCGCATGGCTGTTCAACATCCGTGGCAACGATGTGCCCTGTGCCCCTCTGCCTCTGGCGTTTGCCATTATCACCGCCAGTGGCGACGCCTTCCTGATCATCGATCCTGCCAAGGTGTCACCGGAAGTCAACAAGGCCCTACCTGCCAATGTGACGCTGATGGCACCCAGCGGCCTTGCCAGCACGATTGAAGGTCTTTCCAGTGACGACACCACCTGGATGCTCGACGAAAGCCTCGTGCCCTATGCGGTCAAGCAGATGATCGAGGCGACTGGCGCGGCCATCATTCCCGGCACCGATCCTTGCCTGAAGCCCAAGGCCGCCAAGAATGCAGCAGAACTTGACGGCATGCGCGCCGCCCACCTGCGTGATGGGGTCGCCATGTGCCGGTTTCTGGCCTGGTTCGACACCATGGTGCCGAAGGACAGCCTCGACGAAATCGCCACGGCCCGGGCTCTGGAGCAATTCCGAGCCACCACAGGAAAGCTGCAAGACATTTCGTTCGAAACCATTTCCGGCGCAGGTCCCAACGGAGCCATCGTGCATTATCGCGTGACGGAAAGCACCAATCGCAAGCTCGATCAGAATTCCCTCTATCTGGTGGATTCCGGCGCTCAATATCCCGACGGCACCACGGATATAACCCGCACATTGGCGGTGGGCACGCCGACCGCCGAGATGAAGGACCGCTTCACCCGCGTGCTCAAGGGCATGATTGCCATCTCACTCGCCCGCTTCCCCAAAGGCAGCACAGGCGCCCAGCTCGACACGCTGGCCCGGATGCCCCTTTGGCAGGCAGGGCTTGACTATGCCCACGGCACCGGCCACGGGGTCGGGTCCTTCCTGTGCGTTCATGAGGGCCCGCAGCGCATTGCCAAGACCGGCACCACCCCGCTTGAGGCGGGCAACATCCTGTCCAACGAGCCGGGTTACTACAAGGCCGGCCACTGGGGCATTCGCATCGAAAATCTGGTGATTGTAACAGAGCCGAGTTTGGTGGAAGGGGGCGAAGAGCCGCTTCACGCCTTTGAAACCCTCACCCTTTGCCCGATAGACCAGCGCCTGATCGATGTCAGCCTGCTTGATGACCGCGAATTGAACTGGCTGAACGATTATCACGAGCGGGTCTTTGCCGAACTGTCCGACGCACTTGAGGAAGACACGCGCAGCTGGCTGGCGGAAGCCACCAAGCCCCTGCATCGGTAAGACCAATACAGCACAAAGCCATGCAAACGAAAGCCGTGCAATGCGCGGCTTTTCTATTTTATTGGCCCACCAGTTCGATCCACTCGTCCTCGGTCAGGATTTGGATCTCCAACTCCTGTGCCTTTTTAAGCTTCGACCCGGCCCCCGGCCCGGCAACCAGAATATCGGTCTTCTTCGACACCGATCCTGACACTTTCGCCCCCAGGCTCTCGGCCTGATTCTTGGCTTCCGTCCGGCTCAGCCGTTCAAGACTGCCGGTGAAAACGATGGTTTTACCCGACACCGAACTGTCGGTCTGAACAGCAGCAGCCTCTTGCGGGGTTACCGCATCAAGCAGCTTGTCGAGCACTTCGGCATTGTGGCTTTCTTTGAAGAATTCCACCACCGCACGGGCAACAATCGCCCCGATGCCATCAATCCCCAACAATTCCTGCCAGGCGTCACTGTCGCCCTCCCCGGCCTTTTCCATCGCCGCGCGAAGATCAACGAAACTGCCATAATGCCGGGCCAGCAATTTGGCATTGCCCTCGCCCACATGGCGAATGCCAAGGGCGAAGATGAAACGATGCAGCTCGACCGAGCGTCGATCATCAATGGCATCAAACAATTTGCGGGCTGAAACCGGTCCCCAGCCATCCTGATCGCGCAGGCGCTCGCCGCGACCCTTTTCGGCATCCAGCTGCCTAAGACTGAAAATATCCGCCGCATTGGCAATCATGCCCTGCTCGAAGAAGGCCCGAACCTGCTTTTCCCCCAGCCCGTCAATATCCATCGCATTGCGCGAGACGAAATGCTTGAGCTGCTCTACGGCCTGCGCGGGACAAATCAGGCCACCCGTACAGCGGCGGATGGCATCCAGCTCGCCGTTTTCCTTCTTCTCGCGCACGGCGTGAGACCCACAAATGGGGCAAGTTTCAGGGAAGACAAAAGGCTCCAACCCCTCGGGCCGTTGCTCAATGACAGGGGCAACGATTTGCGGGATCACATCGCCGGCCCGCTGGACGACAACTATGTCACCAATCCGCACACCCTTGCGCTCGATCTCACCTTCATTATGCAAGGTCGCATTGGAGACGACCACACCACCGACCGTCACCGGTTCAAGCTTGGCAACCGGGGTCAAGGCTCCGGTCCGGCCCACCTGAATATCGATATCCAGCAGCCGCGTCGTCGCTTGCTCTGCCGGGAATTTGTGGGCAATGGCCCAACGCGGCGCCCGGGAGACAAAGCCCAGACGGCGTTGATAGTCAAGGCTGTCAACCTTGTAGACCACCCCGTCAATGTCATAATCGAGCGAGGCGCGTTGCCCTTCAATTGCGCGATAATGCTCCAGCAGACTATCGATATTGTCGTGGCGACGCATTTGCTCATTGACCACGAAGCCCCAGTCCGCCAGCCGCTGAACAGCCCCATATTGGGTCTCGGCCAGCGGCTCGCTCACCTCTCCCCATGCATAGGCAAAGAAAGCCAGATTGCGCGAGCGAGTGATGTTCGCATCCAGCTGTCGCAAGGACCCCGCCGCCGCATTGCGTGGATTGGCAAACACCTTGCCGCCACTAGCTTCCTGCCGGGCGTTGAGCGCCAGAAACTCCGAACGGGGGAAAAAGACCTCGCCCCGCACTTCGACCACCGCCGGAATTTTGTCACCCTTGAGCGCGTGGGGGATGCTGTCGATGGTCTTCAGGTTGGCGGTAATATCCTCACCCACCGTGCCATCACCACGGGTCACCCCGTAGACCAGCGCCCCATTCTCATAGCGCAGGGACGCCGACAGGCCATCAATCTTCGGCTCGGCGGTCAGCGCAACCGTCTCGGTGTGTGGCAAGCCGAGATACTTGCGCACCCGCGTGGCAAAGTCCCTTACATCTTCATCGTCAAACGCATTGTCGAGCGACAACATCGGCACCGCATGGGTGATCTTGGAGAATTTCTCCGATGGGGCAGCCCCAACACGTCCTGTCGGACTGTCCGCGCGCCGTAGGTTCGGGAACCGCAATTCGAGCGCCATATTGCGCTTGCGCAGCGCATCATAGTCAGCATCGCTGAGCTCAGGATTGTCTTCGGTGTGGTAAAGCCGATCTGCCTCGGTAATTTCCTCGGCCAGATAGGCCAGTTCCTGTTCGGCTTCCGCTCCATCGAGCAAATCAACCGATTTGGCACGCAATGTTGGGCGATCCATCCTCAGGCCTCCGTCTTTTCACCAGCCATCAACCGCCGCGCGGCCGCACGGGCTTCGTCGGAAATGACTTCGCCAGCCAACATCCGGGCAATTTCCTCTTCGCGATGATCGCCGTCAATCACGGTGACACCCGTTGCAACGCGCTTCTCGCCCCTCACCGGGGTCTTGGCAATCCGCATATGGGCATGAGCCTGAGAAGCCACCTGCGGCGCATGGGTGACCGAGAGCACCTGCACATTGCTGGCCAGCCGCGCCAGACGCCGACCAATGGCGGCAGCCACCGCCCCTCCAACTCCGGTATCGATTTCGTCGAATACGAGTGTCGGAGCAGAGCCCTTGTCTGCCATTGCCACCTTCAGTGCCAACAGGAAGCGGGACAGCTCACCGCCCGATGCCACCTTCATCATCGGGCCGGGCTTGGTGCCGGGGTTGGTCTGAACCCAGAACTCGATCTGGTCGATGCCTTCCTCGGCGCGGTTCTCTGGGTCAGTGCTTTGTTCAACAAGAAACTGCGCAGCCTCAAGCTTCAGGGACGGCAATTCCTTCATGACATCCTTGATCAACCGTTTGGCGGTCCGCTCGCGTTTCTTGCTCAACTCCGCTGCCGCCTTGTCATAGGAATTCTTGGTCGCGATGGCCTCTGCCCGCAAGGCAACCAGACGCTCCTCGCCATGATCGAGCGTATCGAGCTCGGCCCGCATCGAGTCAAGCAGACCCGACAACGCGTCGGCTGGCAGCTTGTGCTTGCGCGACAGAGCACGCAGGGCAAACAAGCGCTCTTCGATCTGTTCCAGTTCATGGGGGTCAAAATCGGTCGCCCGCAAAGCGGTTTCCAGACAGCCACGGGCATCTTCCAGCCCATTAAGGGCAACATTCAAGTGGCCCAATGTCTCGTCCAGCAGCCCCGGCATTTGCTCGGTCTTGCGTTCCAGACGCCGCATCATGCCAGCCAGCGTCGGGATTGGCGACGCATTGCCATCAAGCATATCAAACGCTTCGTTGAGGTCGCCGGCAATCTTCTCCGACTGCATCATGGTGGTGCGTCTGGTGGCCAGTTCCTCTTCCTCACCGTCCATCAAGCCAAAAGCTGTCAGCTCCTCGACAGAGGCGTTGAGATAGTCCGCTTCCTTGCGGGCTTCTTCGATGGAAAGCTCCAGCGCCTTGAGATCCTTCTCGGCCTTGCGCCAACCGTGAAACAGCTTCGCAACCTTCTCCACGTGGGGTGTCAGCGCATCAAAGGCATCAAGCAGACCACGATGGACAGAAACATCGACCAACGCCCGGTCATCATGCTGACCGTGGATTTCAACCAGCCCCTCGCCCACTTGCCGCAGCGTACCAGCACTGACAGGCTGGTCATTGACAAAGGCACGGGTGCGGCCATCGGCATTCTGGACCCTGCGCAGCACAAGATCACCTTCGCTGTCGATGCCCTGTTCTTCAAGAAAGGCAAAAACCGGATGATCGGGAACAAGGTCAAACATCGCCACGACCTGCCCCTGCTTTTCACCGGCCCGAACAAGACCGCCATCCCCGCGCCCGCCCATGGCCAGCGACAGCGAATCCAGCAGGATCGACTTGCCCGCTCCGGTCTCACCGGTGAGCACAGTCATGCCCTCGCCGAATTCGAGATCCAAACGATCAATCAGAACAATGTTGCGAATAGAAAGAGAGGCGAGCATCAGTCCCCCATGGATCAGTCGGCCCGCATGGCCGAAAGCCTGATTCAGATTTGGAGGTCATGCTATGCCAAACAAGGTCGACAAGGCAATCAGGCAGAACGGGACCACACAGAACAAATCGTGATCATTTCCCCAGAAATCGCAAACCGGGGAAACGAGTTTCATCAAATCACACTGGTCTTAGCTGAAGACATTGCTAATCCAGGACCCTTTCTGGATCTGAGGCTGAAGACCGCCCTCATTCAGCATGTTATAACCACGCTTGTACCATGGGCTGTCGGGGAAATTGTGCCCCAGAACGGCAATCGCAGTTTGGGCTTCGTGGGCAATGCCCATCGCCAGATAGGATTCAGCCAATCGCATCAAGGCTTCTTCGATGTGACGGGTATTCTGGAAATCGGACACCACCACCTTGAAGCGGTTGATGGCGGCGATATATTCGCGCCGTTCCTGATAGTAACGACCGATCTGCATTTCCTTGCCCGCCAACTGGTCGAGCGTGATGCGGACTTTCCGGCGCGCATCATCGGCATATTCCGAATCCGGGTATCGCTGCACCAGTTCGTTCATCGCACCCATGGCGCGTTCGGCGGCTTCCTGATCGCGTGTGACGTCCGGGATCTGACGATAATAGCTTTCACCAATCAGATAATACGCATAAGGCACATCCTCATCGCCGGGATACAGCGCGATGAAGCGCTTGGCAGCCGTAACGGTTTCGGTATAGTTGCCGTTCCGAAAATTCTGGTAAGCGGTCAGCAGCATCGATTTGCGCGCAAAGCTCGAATAAGGATGCTGGCGATCGATTTCCTCAAACTTCTTCTTGGCTTCCTTGCTATCGCCGGTCTCCATTGCACGAAGACCTTCAGCATAGAGCTTCTCCGCAGGCACTTCTTCGAAGGCAAGTTCGGATGGATCTTTGCTTGCGCAGGCAGCCACGCCCAGTGTCAGCAGCAGAGCAAACCCGATACGGCTCTGTTTTGCAGAAAGAAAACCCATCTGTACTGTTACCCTTCCATCAGACGGCGAGTGGTGCCCCACTCAGTCCTGTCTCTTCTGACCGGATGCTCCCGGCTTGCTTGCACGCAATGAATTCATGCGCGGAAAATGTCATACCTTGCCCGTCACCCAAAAGCGAAAGGCTTTTTGCCTAGTGGCTCATTCTGTCTTTACAAGAAAGCAACCAAATTTGCCAACAGTCTCGTGACAAATAGGGACAAAATGTGTCCGTCACTACGTGAAAAGCACCAGTCTCAACAGTCTTGCACCTTCTATCTGTACCAGGACCGCAAGAGGGACGCCAAATATGCGAAAGGGCGACCGAAGCCGCCCCGAATAAACTCACACTGTCTCTTTTGACTTTCAGTTGGTCTCAGGACCCATCGCTGCCTGAATGGAGGAGTTGGCATGAGACACATCCACCCGCGCCGCATTGCGCTTGGTGATGGAGGCTTCCACCCACTCCCAGTTGCTGTCATCAGCGAACAGGGCTTCGAGCATATTGAAATTCAGCTTATGACCACCTTTGTAAGACCGGAAATGGGCCAACAGCTGCGCGCCAGCCAGCGCCAGATCGCCAACAGCATCCAACGTTTTGTGACGCACAAACTCGTCTTCATAACGCAGACCGTCCGGATTGACGATTTTCTGATCGTCACCAATGACGACGGAATTTTCTAAAGACGACCCGAGCGCATAACCCGCAGCCCAAAGCCGCTCGACATCCGACATGAAGCCGAAGGTGCGCGCAAGACTGACGTCGCGCTTGAAGACTGCAGGGGTCATTTCTTCATTAAAGGTCTGAACGCCGATGGTCTCACAATCGAAATCGATGGTGACATCAAAGCGTGTGCCATCATGAGGAAGCAGCTCACCGACGGAATCGCCATTCTGCACACGCACTGGCTTGAGCACACGAATGTAACGGCGCGGTGCCGACAAGTCCTTGAGACCAACCTGGTCAATGGCATCGATATAGGCACGAGAGCTGCCGTCCATGACCGGCACTTCGTCCGCATCCACTTCCACCAACACATTGTCGACCCCATAACCGACCAAAGCCGCCATCAAATGTTCGATGGTGGCGATCATGCCTTTTTCCGGGTGACCGATGATGGTGCAGAGGCGGGTGTCAATAACCGACTGATAGGTGCCTTTGATTTCCAGCTCAGTGCCTTTTTCACGGTTCGTCCGTAGGAAGGTGATGCCTGTGTTGGCATCGGCTGGATGGAGGATCATCTCCACTGGCTTGCCGCTATGCACACCAACTCCGGAGACAACAACGCGTTCACGCAGAGTGGTTTGCTTGGCATTCAGCAGGTTGGCCATAATTCTGCCCCTAATCTTTTCATGCTGACTGACGTCTTCCCGGGGAAGTCTACGCGTCTCTGGCGGACAGCGTTAACAATACGTCAACAAGTTGAATTTAGGCCACAATAGCTTGTCGGCATCCCCTTTTCCAAATCACGCTTTCTTACCCAATGTTACGCGTTTCCGCAAAAGGAAGCTTGAACAGTAAATGGGAAAATTATAACTGTAATTCAAATAGTTAAAGCCGGATCTCACAGAGATCCGGCTTTTTACGTGGCGTTTAGAACTTGGCTTTGTAACAGACTGTTACCGGACCTGACGACGCAGGAAGGCGGGAATTTCAACCTGGTCTTCTTCACTGATTCCCTGCGGCTGCATGGGCGCTGCCGGGATTGCCCGACCCTGAGCATCCAGCTGGCCCTGCTGTGGCTGATACATGCCATGCTGAGCAGGACGCTGCGGCCGTGGAGCGAACTCGTTCAGCGGAGAATCCTGCGCTGCCATCTGCGGCTGAGCCGACATCGGCGCTTGCGGTGCAGCAGGCGCATTCATCGTCGGCATAACAGGCAAATCCTGCTGCACTGGCTGATAGGCAGGCTGCTGTTGAACCGGTGCCGATGGCTGAGCCATGTCCGGCTCATCGTCACGGCGGCCCAGACCAACCGCGGCCAAGCGCTTCAACAGGCTCATCGGACGGCTGTCATCATCATGATGGTTTAGATTTTCACCATTGCGCAGAGCTTCCAGCTCACGCTGGATGATCGGAGGCAACTCGTCAACATTCGGCATCTGACGATGCAGATTTTCAGGCACTTCAGCGGTTGGCGGAATGAAAGGCTGCTCGGCAACCACCGGGCGCTCTTCCACGGCCACGCGTGGCGCTTCATATTCCTCTTCAACAACCGGCTCACTTGCTGCCTGTGGTGTGAAAGGAGCAATGGAGACTGCAGGATCCTGAACCGAAGGCTGTGCAAAGGTTGCCTGTGGCAATTCCATTTGACGCTCAACCGTTTCAACAGCTTCCGCGACAGCGGCTGCGGCTTCTTCCTCGAAGGCGACAGGTTCGGCAGGCTGGGATACGGTCTGTTCTGCTTCGGCCTCACCGGTGGGTGCGGCAACAGTGCGCAGACGCTCGGACAGCTCACGCATCCGCTGATCGGCAGGAACAACCTGCTCATACAGCACCTGATCAATTCCCGTGGCAACCACAGAAACGCGGATCATGCCATCCATATTCTCATCGAATGTCGCGCCAAGAATGATGTTGGCATCTTCGTCGACTTCCTCACGAATACGGGTCGCAGCTTCGTCAACTTCAAAAAGGGTAAGGTCCTGACCACCGGTAATGGAAATCAGCAAGCCTTGCGCACCCTTCATCGAGATATCATCCAGCAGCGGGTTGGCAATCGCCGCTTCGGCAGCAGCCAGAGCACGGTTTTCACCAGAGGCTTCACCCGTCCCCATCATCGCCTTGCCCATGGCGCGCATGACCGAACGCACGTCAGCAAAGTCCAGATTGATCAGACCTTCCTTGACCATAAGGTCGGTGATGCAGGCAACACCGGAATAGAGCACTTCGTCGGCCATCGAGAAGGCATCCGCAAAGGTGGTCTTCTCATTGGCAATGCGGAACAAATTCTGGTTCGGAATGACGATCAGCGTGTCGACATTTTTCTGCAGATCTTCGATACCGGTTTCCGCAAGGCGCATGCGGCGCTGGCCTTCAAAGTGGAATGGCTTGGTCACAACACCGACGGTCAGGATCCCCTGATCGCGCGCGGTGCGGGCAATCACAGGCGCGGCGCCCGTGCCCGTGCCACCGCCCATACCGGCGGTGATAAAGACCATATGCGATCCATTGAGATGATCGTTGATCTCATCGATAACTTCCTCGGCAGCCGCACGGCCAACCTCGGGCTGCGACCCGGCACCGAGGCCTTCGGTCACTGCGATGCCCATCTGGATAATGCGTTCAGCCTTTGACAGGGTCAAGGCCTGAGCATCCGTATTGGCAACAACAAAATCCACGCCGTCAAGACCGGTTTCGATCATGTTGTTGACTGCGTTTCCACCAGCACCGCCGACACCGAACACCGTAATTCTCGGCTTCAATTCGGTAATGTCGGGCATCTTCAAATTGATGGTCATAGTACCCTCATCTCACTGCATGGATCGAATTGTTACCGATCTCAATTCGCATTAATCCAAGCCGCAATTGAACGCGCGGCTCCGTTTCCAATTGTCTTTTTTCCGATTGGGACAAAGCTGCGAATCACTTCCCAACAATATAACCCAACCCTTTGATTCTGATCAACGATTCACGCATGTTTCACGAAATCAATCCAATCAGGATCAGAAACTCTCTCTCAGCCACTGCCCCATACGGGACAAATAGCCATCGGTGCCTGTCAAGCGTGGCTTGACCTGAACCCGTTCAAACTGCTCAATCTGGGCCACCTGCGGATAAATCAGCAAGCCCACCGCGGTGGCAAAGGCTGGGCCCTTGCCAAATTCCGGCAAGCCCGCCACCCCGAGCGGTCGACCTATGCGCACATTGCGCCCCAGGATCCGCCGGGCCGTTTCTGCCATCCCCGTCAACTGGCTCGCACCACCAGTGAGCACCACTCGTTTGCCGACATGGCCAGCAAAACCCGAGGCCTCGATGCGATCACGCACCAGCTCGAAAATCTCCTCAACCCGCGGCCGGATAATCCGGGTCAGCGCGGCCTGAGGCACCTGATTGAGCAAATCCCGATCATCATCCCCCACAGGCGGAATGGCGATCAGCTCCTGATCATCAGACAGGGACAGTAGCGCACTGCCATGCAGGGTCTTGATCCGTTCAGCATCCGCCAGACGGGTCGATAGCCCACGAGCCAAATCCATCGTCACATGATGCCCGCCAATGGTGATCGCGTCGGAATGGACAAACTGGCCGTCGACAAAGATCGACACAGAGGTTGTCCCGCCGCCAAGATCAACGCAGGCAACACCAAGTTCGGCCTCGTCATCGACAAGACATGCCAACCCGGAGGCATAAGGAGTGGCCACCATCATCTCGGCTTCGAGGTGACAGCGATTGATGCACAATTCCAGATTCTTCAGTGGCGCGGTCTGGGCGGTGACCACATGCATATCGACAGCCAGATCATCGCCGATCATACCGCGTGGATCCTGAATGCCCTTGCCGCCATCCAGCGAATAGCCGATCGGCATCGAATGAACGACGGTGCGATCCATGGTCAGCAGATGCCCGGCCCCGGCCTGAAGCACCCGACGAATGTCCAGCTCATCCACCTCATGCCCATTCAGGGACACTGAAGCGCTGAGCGTATCACTCTTGATCCGACCGCAGGACACATTGACGATCAGCGACTGGACCATGATGTCAGCCTGCCGTTCGGCAGCGTCCACAGCCAGACGAATGGAATTCTCGGCCTGATCCAGATCCACAACCACGCCAGACTTGATGCCACGCGCCTGATGCAGTCCGAAGCCAAGCACCTCGATTGTGTGGGTACGGTGACGCAAGGCTTCGCCGGCAGGGCGCGGCACTAGGCGCGCAATCATGCAGCAGACCTTCGTCGAGCCGATATCCAGAATGGTAATGACCGAGGACCGCTTGCTGGTAAGATAGCGACCACGCATGTCTTTTTTGCCCCAAGGTGTTCCGATCATGTTTCCACCTCTTTGGGCAAATTGGCCCCAAGACCACGCAGGGTCGTGCGGCGGCGTTCGGCGGCATCCTTGCTCATCCGGACAAACATCCGGTCTGACAGGCGCATATCCACCAGCGTGATATCCTTGCGTGACAGGGAGCCATCTTCGTCAAACACCAAAAGCTTCTCGAGCGCATCCTCGACATCGACTTCTGGCAATTTGGCCTGAACGCCATTCTTGAAATAGAGATCCCAGCGTCGTTCCGACACATAGACCACGGCCCGTGTCTTGCGGGCCAGAGACGGATATTGTGCCAGCACCTCGAAAATCTGTGCTGCCTTGCGCTGTGCCCCATGGCCAACAACCAGAGGCAGATCGGCAAATTCCGGATCAATGCGATTGGACAGAACCGAGCCGTCATAAGAAATCAACGAGACATATTGCCCACGTTGCCACAAGGCGAACGGCTTCTGCTCCTGAACCACCACCTGAATCTTGTTCGGATAGAGCTTCTGAACCGAGGCTTCAGCAATCCAACTGATGGCTTCAAGGTTCTTGCGCCCCTGATAGGCGTTGAATGTCAGCAGCGACGTATCGGCATTGATCCCCAGAGCAGTCAGAATCTCCGCTTCGCTCACTTCCTTCTGGCCGGTGATCAGCACGGCCTCGACCTTGAGACCAAAAACGGCGGAAGCCCGTTCCAAAGCAGACTGATTTCCACCACTGATGGTCGCGCCATACAGCGCCGTGACAGCCAGAAAGCCGATCGACAGTCCCCAGCCGATGCCCTTGGGCAACCAGGTTTCTGCCATTGGAATGATGCGACGATAAAATGGCAGACGGCGCTGTTCATAAGCGAACGCGCGCGGAACCATCGAGTCCAACTGCATCTTGGATGCAGACCCGCGGTCCTTTCTCTTCTTCCATTTTTCGATCAACGCCCGCACGAAGCGTCCTCCACCATCCAGGTTACCAATTGTTCAAAATCGAAGCCGGCCTCTGCTGCCAATTCAGGAACAAGAGAAGTCGGTGTCATGCCGGGTTGGGTATTCACTTCCAGACAGATCAACTCACCATCCTCGCCAACGCTCTCGTCATAACGAAAATCGGCGCGGGAGATGCCTCGACAACCAAGCGCTTTATGCGCGGTTATGGTTAACGATTGTATATATTCGTAAACATTCGGTTTAAGAATTGCCGGTAAAATGTGAGAAGAGCCACCGGGCGCATATTTTGCGTCAAAATCGTAGAAGCTATTGTTGTTGGAAACGATGTCGATAACGTCAAGCGCCTTGTCGCCCATCGCAGCACAGGTCAATTCGCGACCGGCGATATAGCGCTCGACCATCACGATGTCACCATAGGGCCACTGATCGGAATAAAGCTCTTGCGGTGGATGTTCCTGCCCCTGCTTGACGATCAGCACGCCAAAGCTGGAGCCTTCACAAACGGGCTTGATGACATAAGGGGTCGGCAAAGCATGCGCCTTGGCCGCTTCCAGCCGGTGCATCACCTTGGACTCAGCCACCGGGATACCCGCTGCACGCATGATATCTTTGGCTTTTTCCTTGTTCATCGCCACAGAAGAGCCCATCACCCCGGAATGAGTATAGGGAATATCAAGAACCTCCAGCACGCCCTGAATGCAGCCATCCTCGCCGAATGGACCATGCAGGGCATTGAAGGCAACGTCTGGTTTGAGGTCAGCAAGAAGCTGTGCAATGTCCCGCTGAACATCGACCCGCGTCACCTTGAAACCGGCACTTTCGAGCGCGTCGGCGCAGGCAGCTCCGGAACTCAAAGACACAGGACGCTCGGAAGACCATCCCCCCATCAGCACTGCAACATGCTTGACCATTTCACTTCACCTTTCATGTCAGACCGCAAGTGCGCGGCACTTTTCCCGTCTGACAGCAACTTTTCATGCAAGCAGGACCGGAACATGGCGAGAATCGCAGGTCATGCAAATTGCACGGCTTCCTCCCATTTATGGTTAAAAATACCTAACAAAGTATGAGCGACCGTCACCGCCGATGATCGAGTGCACATAAAGCAGACAGCAAAAACGCAAAAAGCCGCCCCGAAATACGGGGCGGCCCATCCGAAAAGACAGTCTAAAAATATGTTGATGGCGTGCCTCGTCTATTCTGCAAGGAAAGGTTTCACCTCACCCCCCTCAACAAAGCGGCCAATGCGTTTGATTTCCCAATGCAGTTCAATGCCGGTCATCTCACGGACCTTGCCGCGCACCATTTCTCCCAGACGCTCAATGTCTTCTGCGGTGGCTGCGCCCGTATTGATCAGGAAGTTGGTGTGCTTGGGCGAGACTTGCGCCCCGCCAAGCTCAAAGCCCCGAAAGCCCGCGTCATCGACCAGCTTCCAGGCGCTCATGCCATCGGGATTCTTAAAGGTCGACCCGCCGGTCCGTTCCTTGGTTGGCTGATTGTCCTCGCGATAGGCCGAAACCTCATCCATCTCGGCCTTCAGCGCAGTCGGATCCCCCGCTTCGCCCTGATAGGTAGCTTGGGTGAAAATAAAGTCAGCAGGTGCAGCACAGGAACGATAGGCATGACCCAGATCAGCCGGGGTCAACACATGAATAGTGCCGTTGCGATCCACCGCCCGGGCCGAGATCAGCCGGTCCTTGGTCTCCGATCCGTGCGCCCCGGCATTCATCCGCAAAGCACCACCAATCGCACCGGGTATCCCCTTGTAAAAGGCAAAGCCGGCAATGCCAGCTTTGGCCATCTGGGTTGCAAAGCGCATGTCCGGCATAGCGGCCCCGACACTGACCGTGTGATCACTGTTGATCACCACATCACTGAACGCTTTGCCAGAAAGGCGGATCACCACCCCTTCGACACCGCCATCACGGACCAGCATGTTTGAGCCAAGACCGATCACCGTCACCGGCATCTCTTCTGGCAGGTTTTTCAGGAACAGCGCAAGATCGGCTTCATCCGCCGGATTGAAAAAGAGCTGAGCCGGTCCGCCAACACGGAACCATGTATAAGGCGCAATATCGAAATTGCTCTTGAGACGCCCGCGCAGTTTCGTTGTCCAGTCACCAAGACCGGGCAGAAGATCTTCAAACACGCGCTCACTCCCCGGCCAATGCTTTGAGCTGCCCCGGCAGGGCATTCGCCCATGCGGTGATGTTGCCAGCCCCGAGGCAGACCACATAATCTCCCGGCTCGGCCATATCACGGATGCGTTCTGCCAGAACCTCCGGCGCGCCCATCAAGGAGGCATGGCGATGACCGTGGCTCTTCAACCCAGTCACCAAAGCCTCGGCACTTGCGCCCTCAATCGGCTGTTCACCGGCTTCATAGACATCAGCCACCAACACACGATCAGCAACATTCAAACAGGTGCAGAAATCCTCGAAATGGTCGCGCAAGCGGCTATAGCGGTGCGGTTGCATCACGGCGATCACCTTGCCCTGACTGGCCTGACGGGCCGCCTGCATCACCGCCGAAATCTCGACCGGGTGATGGGCATAATCGTCAATCACTTCGATGCCGTTCCAACTGCCTGTACGGGTAAAGCGCCGTTTGACGCCCCCAAAGCTCGACAGGCCTCGACGGATCGCCTCACCCGAAATACCCAATTGATGGGCAACCGCAATCGCGGCGGTGGCGTTTGCCACATTATGCTCGCCGGGCATCGGCAGGCTAAGGCCAGTAATTTCTTCGCTCGTTCCGGTCTGGCGATTGCTGATGACAATCGAGAAACGGCTGACGCCGCCTTCCGAGCGCAAATCCTTGTAACGCACATCGGCCTGCGGATTGGTGCCGTAAGTGACGATCCGGCGATCCTCAATCTGGCCGACCAGAGCCTGCACTTCCGGGTGATCAAGGCACATGGCCGCAAAGCCATAGAAAGGGACATTTTCGACAAAGGCGGTAAAGGCAGCCTTCACCGCGGCAAAGTCACCATAATGATCCAGATGCTCAGCGTCGATGTTGGTCACCACCGCGATATCGGCGGGCAACTTGACGAAAGTGCCATCGGATTCGTCGGCCTCAACGACCATCCAGTCGCCCTCACCCATCCGCGCATTGGTGCCATAGGCATTGATGATCCCGCCATTGATCACGGTCGGGTCCATCCCGCCCGCATCCAGCAAGGCCGAGACCAGCGAGGTGGTCGTCGTTTTGCCGTGGGTGCCGCCAATCGCGATGGCTGATTTGAAGCGCATCAATTCGGCCAGCATTTCGGCCCGTCGGACCACAGGCAACAACCGTGCGCGCGCCTCGACCAACTCGGGATTGTCCGCCTTGATTGCCGAAGACACCACGACGACTTCCGCATTGGCGATATTCTCCGCAGCATGGCCGATGGCCACCTGAATGCCCTTGTTCCGCAACCGCAACACATTGGCGCTTTCGGCAATGTCACTGCCCTGCACGGTATAGCCCAGCTTCACCAGCACCTCGGCAATGCCTGACATCCCGATCCCGCCAATCCCGACAAAATGCACCGGGCCGATATTTTGAGGCATTTTCATTTGGCAACTCCTGTTGTCTCGGCCACGCTCGCGACAAGATCAGCCAGTCGGTCGGCAGCATCCAGCTTGCCTTCCTTGCGCGCAGCCTCGGCTGCTGCGTTCAGCTTGTCGGGATGGGCAAAAAGTTCTTCCAGCAAATCAGAAATATCATTGGGGCGAAGGCCGCGCTGTTCCATCATCCAGGCACCGCCCACCTTGACGAGCACGGAGGCATTGGCTTTCTGGTCCTGATCAAGCGCGCCGGGCAACGGCACAAGGATTGACGGGCGGCCAATCGCCGCCAACTCGCCAACCGATGACGCCCCTGAGCGGCAAATGACCAGATGGGCCTTGGCGATTTTTTGCGGCATGTCAGCAAAGAAAGGCGCAAGCTCAGCATCCAGTCCCAGCTCGCGATAGCCAACCTTGACCTTCAACAGATCCTCAGGTCGACATTGCTGCACCAGCTTGATCCGGGCGCGCATATCCTGCGGCAACCGGCCCAAGGCACCGGGCATATATTCCGAGAAAAACCGCGCCCCTTGCGAGCCACCAAAC
This sequence comes from Cohaesibacter intestini, assembly GCF_003324485.1. Lineage (NCBI taxonomy): Bacteria > Pseudomonadati > Pseudomonadota > Alphaproteobacteria > Hyphomicrobiales > Cohaesibacteraceae > Cohaesibacter > Cohaesibacter intestini. The sequence continues at coordinate 934,376 of NZ_QODK01000002.1, forward strand.
ACCACCAACCGGATTTCGCTATCAGCGCTCAGCGGCGCATAGGGCAATTTAGCGGCTTCCTCGACCATCGGCCGCACCGGATTGCCGGTCAGCGTGGTCTTGGCCTCCAGCCCTTCGGCCCCTTTGAGGATCGGGAAGCTCGCAGCAATTGCTTTGGCGCCCTTGGCCAGCATCCGGTTGGCGCGGCCCATCACGCCATTCTGCTCATGCAGGCAGCTTGGCACCCCGAGGCTTTTCGCCGCCAACATTGGCGGCACGGTCGGATAGCCTCCAAAGCCAACGACCACATCAGGCTTCAACTGCTTGATCACCTTGCGAGCGGCCACAAACCCCTTGATCAGTTTGAACACGGCCTTGGCCAGGGCAATCGGATTTTTCACTGACGGGGTCGCTGACGGGATGATCAGAATGCTCTCGGCTGGGAAATCATGCCCATATTGGGTCGCCCGGCCATCGGTTGCCAAATGCACGTTCCAACCCCGCGCAATCAGTGCATGCGCGAGCGCCTGGGCTGGAAACAAGTGCCCACCCGTGCCACCGGCGGTCAACAAAGCGACTTTTGCCATCAATTCTACCCCATCGGGTTTCTGTTACTGCGCGGATCGTTGCCAGGTCTGCGCGTCCGTCACTTTTGTGACTGATAAAACTGCGACTGCTCCAGTCCCACTTCAGGCCGCCGCCTTGTCAGGGCCAGCAAGAAGCCCATGGCAATCGCGACCGAGAGCAGCGATGAGCCACCATAGGAAATGAATGGCAGCGTCATACCCTTGGCAGGCAGCAACTGCAAGTTCACCGCGATGTTAATCACCGCTTGCAGACCAAACAACAGCGCCAGACCGGAAATGGCCAGCCTTTTGAACAAATCCTGCGTTTTCAGCGCCATCGACAGCGATCGCAACACCACGAAAAGATAGGCGCTGACCAGCAACAGGCAAACAATGATGCCAAACTCTTCAGCCAGCACAGCGAAAATAAAGTCCGTATGACTGTCGGGCAGGATTCTTTTGACCATGCCTTCGCCGGGTCCGGTGCCAAGCCAGCCACCGCGCACGATCGAGTCCATCGCCGTATCCACCTGAAAGGTGTCGCCGGTTTCCGGATCCAGAAAGCGATTGATACGGCCGGTGACGTGAGGCACGAAAAAATAGGCCATGGTCAATCCGCCGACCCCAAGCCCGGCCAATAGGAAAATCCAGAAAAGCGGCATCCCCGCCATGAAGAACAAGCCGCCCCAGACCGAGGCCAACAGCACGGTCTGGCCGATATCGGGCTGGGCCACCAGCAACACCACGGACACCATGAACAGCACAATCGAGAACAGATTGCCCGGAATTTCGGGCCGCCGGTCATTCTCGGCAAACAGCCATGCCGCAAGCACCACAAAGGATGGTTTCAAAAACTCCGAGGGCTGCAGCGAAAAGCCCAGAATGGTGATCCAGCGCTGAGACCCCTTGGCGGAAAAGCCGATAAACAGGGTCATCACCATGCCCACCAACGATGCGATCAGCAAAGCCAAGGCAACACGTCGGATGGTGCGCGGATCAAGGAATGTCATGCCGATCATCAGGGTCAGGGCAATGGGAATAAAGAAGGCATGTCGCTTGACGAAGTGAAAACTGTCGAGCCCCAGACGCTCTGCCACGGGCGGACTCGCCGCCATCGACAGGATGAGACCGGAAAACAGGATCAGGATCAACACCAGCAGCATGGGTCGATCAATCGTCCACCACCATTCGGTCAGAAGATTTTTCCGCGTCCGCCGCATTATGCCTGTCCACCTCTGGCATGGTCGGGATCGACCGGCACGCTGCCGGTTTCGAGATAGGTCACCACCGCCTGACGGAACTGATCCCCCCGGACCATGAAGTTCGGGAATTGATCAAAGCTGGCACAGGCCGGAGACAGCAAAATGGCCACCTCGCCCGCACCATCATGGTCCGTTTTGGCCACAACAATGGCCTTTTCCAACGCGATATCCATATGCTCACACCGGCTGAAGGCGACATTGTGGCGCGCCAAGGTCTCGGCAAAGAGATCCGTTGCTTCGCCGATCAGATAGGCATGATCGACCCGCGGGAAATAATCAATCAGACTTTCGATGCCGCCATCCTTGGCCTTGCCTCCAAGGATCCAGTGGACATGCTTGAAGGCGGCCAGAGCGCGGGCTGCCGCATCCGCATTGGTGGCCTTGGAATCATTGATGAAGACCAGCCGTCCCTCGACACCCACTTCTTCCATCCGATGGGCAAGCCCCCCAAAAGATATCAACGCACGGGACAGGGACGCCGGCGTGATATCAAATTGACGGGCAATCGCCACAGCCGCCGCCGCATTCTGGGCATTGTGGGTGCCACGCAGGGCGCGCGCCTGATCCAGATTGAACAGGAAGTCCCCTTCCATGCTTTGCAGGATGCCATCGGGCGCCGCCATCATGGCACGTTCATTGCCAAAGCCGGAGATGGTCACCACAGGCTTGCCCTTGAGGCGCATATTGGAAGCCACATTGGCAGTCAGCCGATCATCCAGCCCAACGACGGCGAGGTCGGAACTCGTGATCATCCGCGCCTTGATCCGGGCATAATTGAGCAAATCTCCATGACGATCGAGATGATCCGCCGAGACATTGAGCAACAAGCCGATAGAGGGATTGATCGTTGGTGCCAGATCGATCTGGTAGGAGGACACCTCAATCACATAAACCCGGTCCGGCGACAAGGGCTCAAGCGCCAGAATGGGCGTGCCGATATTGCCCCCCATCTGCACATCAAGCCCGGCATCACCAAGCAAATGGCTCACAAGCGCCGTTGTCGTTGATTTGCCATTGGTGCCGGTGATGGCAATGAAAGGGCAATCAATACCCAAGGCCCGGCGCTGACGACAGAACAGCTCCACGTCACCAATCACCTCAACGCCAGCCTGCTGAGCCAGCTTGACGCTCCAATGGGGTTCGGGGTGGGTCAGGGGTACACCGGGGGCCAACACCAGTGCGGCAAAGCCGGTCCAGTCCGCCTTGCGCAGGTCCTTGACGCTCACACCCTCAATCGCAGACGCCTTGGCACAACTTGCCGCATTGTCATCATAGGCAATCACCTGCGCACCGCCCGCCACCAATGCCTCAAGGGTCGCCAGACCACTGCCTCCAAGCCCGAATACCGCAATCGTTTCATCCTTGAAAATGGTAACCGGGATCATGACACTGTTGCCTTGCTGAAAGCTGAAAGGATGGGAAAGCCAGAAAAGCCGGGCACAGCAGTGCCCGGCATAGAGATTAGCGCAGTTTGAGGGTGGCCAGACCGATCAGGGCAAGCACCACCGCAATGATCCAGAAGCGGATCACCACCTGTGGCTCGGTCCAGCCTTTATGTTCGAAATGGTGATGGATTGGTGCCATCCGGAAGACCCGTTTGCCAGTCAGTTTGAAGGAGGCGACCTGAATGATCACCGACACGGCTTCGAGCACAAACAGACCGCCGACAATCGCCAGCACCAACTCATGCTTGGTAGCAACCGAAATCGACCCCAGCATGCCGCCCAACGCCAGAGAGCCGGTATCCCCCATGAAGATCGCAGCAGGCGGCGCATTGAACCACAGAAATCCCAGCCCCGCGCCGACCATCGCGCCACACAAAACCAGCAGCTCACCGGTTCCGGGAACATAATGGATCTGCAAATAATCAGCGAAAATCTCGTTACCAGACAGATAGGCGATCAGACCAAAGGTCGCTGTTGCAATCATTACCGGCACAATCGCCAACCCATCGAGCCCATCGGTCAGATTGACCGCATTGCCTGCCCCGACAATCACGAACAGACCAAACGGCACGAAGAACCAGCCTAGATCAAGCAAAATGTCCTTGAAAAAGGGGAACGTCACCGAGGTGGTGAAAGATGTTTCGCCCAGCTGCGCCACGGCGAAGCAGGCCATGCCCGCAATCACGGCCTCAATCGACAGGCGCATGCGACCTGAAAAGCCTTTGTGAGACGAACGGGAGACCTTCAGGAAATCATCGTAAAAGCCAATAAGGCCAAAGCCGACGGTGACAAACAGCACAATCCAGACGTAGGGATTGGCCAGATTGGCCCACAACAAAGTCGCCGAGATCAGACCACTCAGAATCATCAAGCCCCCCATGGTTGGGGTGCCTTTCTTGGTCAGAAGGTGGCTTTCCGGCCCGTCTTCGCGGATCGGTTGGCCCTTGCCCTGACGCATCCGAAGAGCATTGATAATCATCGGCCCAAACAGAAACACCATCAGCAGAGCGGTGATGATCGCGCCCGCGGTTCGAAAGGTGAGATATCGGAAAACGTTCAATCCCGAGATTTGATCCGAAAATTCAACAAGATACATCAGCATCTGGGTATCTGGCCTTTCTGAAACGCAGCCTGTCCTTTGACGGGCCTATTGTTTGAACTCTTCAAGCAATGACTGAACAATCGGCCCCATCCGGGATCCCAATGATCCCTTGACCATGACCGCGTCACCATCCCGCAGCGCTTCGCACAACGGGGCGACAAGATCAGCAGAGCTATTAGCATAAATGCCCCGCAGTTCAACAGGGGCAATTTCCCATAGGTGAGCCATCATCGGCCCGCAGAGATAGAGCCGATCGATGCCCGCCGACTGGATGGCTGGCAAAAGCGCAGCATGCATCTCTGCGCTCTCTTCACCCAGTTCCAACATGTCCCCAAGAACGGCGATTTTCCGCCCCTTGGTCTCTGAAAGACCAAGAGTCGCCAGAGCTGCAGCAACAGAAGACGGATTGGCATTGTAGCTTTCATCAATCAACGAAACTGTGCCGCCGCGCACGGCAAGATTATGGCGTTCACCACGCCCCTTGCTCGCCCCATGGGTCCCAAGCGCCAGACAAGCAGCCTCGACATCCCCACCAGCAAGGCGCACCAAGCCAAGCACGGCCAAGGCATTCATCGCCAGATGCTCCCCCGCCGCTGCCACATGGCAGGACACAGGCTCACCGAACAAAGACAAAGTCAGATCCGAGCCATCGGCCTGCAAATCAAGTGCTTCCAGGCGGATATCCGCATGGGCGGCACGTCCGAAATGATGGATATGGGCAATGCCGAGATCCTTGGCGGTATCGGTCAAATAGCCATCAAACGCATTGTCGGCATTGAGCAACACCGCACCGCCTTCGACCACACCTTCAAAGATTTCAGCCTTTGCTGCGGCGATCTCGTCAATCGAATTGAAATTCCCGATATGAGCGGCAACAATCGTGGTGATCGCCGCAAGGTGCGGTTTCACCATGTCGATCAGGGTGCGGATCTCACCGGGATGGTTCATCCCGACTTCAAAAATGCCAAATTCTGCATCCTCAGGCATCCGCGCCAAGGTCAGCGGCACGCCCCAATGATTGTTGAAGGACGCATTGGCTGCATGCAGCCGGCCACTTGGTGCCAAAGCCGCGCGCAAGGCATCCTTGGTGCTGGTCTTGCCCACGCTGCCGGTGATGGCAATCACCTTGCCTTTCATCCGCGCCCGCGCCGCACGACCAAGACGCTCCAGCGCCTTCAAAACATCGTCGACAAACACCACCCGCTCGCCAATGTCGGCAAAGTCAGCCCGCTGAGCCTCATCCAGCACCACCACAGCAGCGCCTGCTTCCAAGGCGGTCCGTGCAAAGGCATGGCCGTCAAACTGGTCGCCCTTGATGGCAAAGAAGGCATCGCCTTCACCAATCGTTCGGCTGTCGATGGAAATACCGGTCACATCCTTGATGCCTCCCGGCTGGGAGACCGGAGAGACTGCCGCAACAAAGGCCTCAGTCGTCCAGAGAACACTCATTGCGCTGTCCCCTTCCCGGTTTCGGCCAAGGCGCGCGCCACGGCGTCATGATCTGAGAAAGGCAGCACCTCTTTGCCAATCGTCTGGCCGGTTTCATGCCCCTTGCCAGCCACCAGCAAAATATCGCCCGGCTCCATCATGCGCACCCCGAGGGTGATCGCATCCTGACGTCCGCCAACATCCACCCCGTTGGTCACCGGCGCCATCACAGCAGCCCGGATCAGGGCCGGATCTTCAGAACGCGGATTGTCATCGGTGACGATGGAATAGTCGGCAAAATCATTGCTCGCCTGCCCCATCATCGGCCGCTTGCCGGGATCGCGGTCACCGCCTGCGCCAAAGACTGAAATCAGCCGGTTTTTAACAAAAGGCCGCAAAGCCTGAAGCGCAACGGCAAGCGAATCTGGCGTATGAGAATAGTCGACATAAATCGCCGTCTCTGGACCCGCATGGCCCACCAGCTCCATCCGCCCGCAGGCGCCTTTCAGCTTGGCAATGGCCTCCAGAATGACAGAAGGTTCCACCCCGCCACTATAGGCCATCAGGCCCGCGACCAAAGCATTGGACACCTGAAAGCTACCAACCAGCGGCACATGGCAGGTCACATCGCCCCACAGACCGGACAGAGTCACCGACTGGTCAAAGCCATCAATCTCGATGGCCTCGATCACCAGATCAGCCTCGGCCGCATGCCCCACCGTATAGCAGGTCAACCCGCGCGCCTCGGCAATATCGAGATAGAAAGCCCCATGCGGGTCATCAAGATTGATCACCGCAGCACCACCCTCGCGCACCAAACGCTTGAACAACAAAGCCTTGGCATCGCGATAGGCTTCCAGCGTGCCATGATAGTCGAGATGATCGCGGGTGAGATTGGTGAAGGCGCCAACGTCAACGCTGAGGCAATCAAGGCGCTTCTGCTCCAGACCGTGGCTGGAGGCCTCAAGCGCCAGATGGGTCACCCCTTCCGCGACCAGCCCCTCCACAGAAGAAATCAAACCGACAGGATCCGGCGTTGTCAGGCCACCATAGCTGGTGCCTTTTGGCCCTTCGATGCCGATGGTGCCAATATTGGCCGCAACGGCACCCGCATGGGCCCAAATCTGTCTGAGGAAAGAAGCAATCGACGTTTTGCCATTGGTGCCCGTCACCGCTCCAACATGCTGAAGGGAAACCGGATGCAACAACGCCGCCAGACGGGCCAACGCCAAATGTGGATCAGAAACCCGAACAATCGGCGCTGTAGCGTCGTCCAACTCAGCAGGCAGCTCAGAGGATTGTGCAATGAGAGCAAACACGGCCCCTTGCGCCAGCGCCTGCGGCACGAACTGCGCACCATCCACTGTTGACCCTGGCACCCCGACAAAGACAAATCCGGGCTTCACCGCCCGACTGTCGGCGGTCACGCCGACAATTGTCTGTCCAGAAACAGCGGCAAGTCCGCCTTGTTCAGTGGGCTGTTCCAGCGCGCCCAGCAGTTCGGCCACATTCATCCAACGGCTCTCCGGCTTTCAATTCGCACCCTTGCGGGTGTCAGCTTTAGAAGGATGCAGCCACTGTTGGAACAACCTTTTGGCCAAAACGGGGCTTAACCCCCAAAATTGCGCCAACCCTGCGGATAACTGCTCCTGCGGTCGGTGCGGCATTCACGCCAGCAGTGGCGTAACCATAAGTTTCCTTGATGCCCTTTGGCTCATCCAGCATCACCAGAACCACATAATCGGGATTGTCGATCGGGAAGGCTGACAGGAAAGATGTCAGCAGCTTGTTGTGAGAATATTTGCCATTCTCGACCTTTTCCGCCGTGCCCGTCTTGCCACCAACCAGATAGCCATCAACCCGACTGCGTTTGCCCGAGCCCTTGACCGCATTCAGACGCAGCAAATAGCGCACATTCTCACTGGTTTCCTGACTGACGATGCGGTCACCCTTCGAGATGATGACATCGGCACTGCGCTTGAGGAAGGTCGGCGTCACATAGGTGCCGCCATTGACCAGAGCCGCCGCAGTCGCTGCCAATTGAAGAGGGGCTACGGTCATACCATGCCCAAAGGAAATGGTCATGGTCGACAGATCAGTCCATTTGCTCGGATAGGAAGGTGTGCGTGATTCCGGCAATTCGGTCTGGACCCGATCCAGCAAATGGGCCTTCTGCAAAAAGTCCTTATGGCCTTCACGACCCACTTTCAGGGCCATTTTGGCAGTGCCGATGTTGGAAGAGTAAATGAACACTTCCGGCACGGACAGGATCCGCTTTTTGCCATGGAAATCGCTAATCGTACCGCCCCGCACCCGGATCGGCTGGCGCGCATCAAAGCTGTCCTGCATATTGACGGTGCCTGTATCGAGCGCCATTGCAGTGGTGACCAGCTTCATCACCGATCCCATCTCATAGACACCGGCAGTCATCCGGTTGAGACGGTCCGGCTTTTGCGCATCCACTGGATCATTTGGATCATAATCCGGCAAGGAAACCATGCCGACCACTTCGCCATTCCGCGCATTCAGAACAACACCAGCCGCTGCTTCGGCCTTGTATTTCTCCATGCTTTTGCGCAGCTCGTCACGCAACACATGTTGAACCCGCAAGTCCAGAGACAATTGCACCGGCTTCTGGTCCGCCGTGCGGGCAAAGCCGGTTTCATGCAACACCGACAAGCCGGATTCATCGACAAACTTCTCGATACCCGCGATGCCTTCATTGTCAACATTGACCAGCCCCAGAATATGCGATGCCGTCGCTCCGGCTGGATAGAAGCGGCGATTTTCACTCAAAAATCCAAGCCCCGGAATGCCGGCCTCATGCACAGCCTGTTGTTGCCGTGGCGTGACTTCACGCTTGATCCAGGTGAACTTGCCGTCGCCCGACAGCCGCTTGCGCAGGCTTTCGCTTTCCAGATCTGGAAACACGCCGGTCAGCGCATCCACCGCTTCGTCCACATCGATGATCTTGTAAGGCTCGGCAAAGACCGAAGCGGTCTTGATGTCGGTCGCAAGGATTTCGCCATTGCGATCAAGAATATCAGGCCGCGCTGCCGCCATGGCATCCTGTGCACTGGAGCGGTGATTGGCTTCAGCCGGAGTGGCAAAGCCAAGCATCACCAGTCGGGCAGCAATGACAGTGAAACAAAAGACAAAGACGACAAGCGACATCTGGATACGCACGCCCGTTTCCTTGGAGCGCACTTTGTTGGTGCCGTCAAAATCGAAATTATGGTCCACGGTTCGTATTTGCCCCTGTCGGGCGAGAAGATCGGTCATGGCCCGCCCCTATTCCACGATCACTGCTGTCGGTTGTGCCTGCTTGAGAAACTCGTCGATGGTCGGCTTGTCTGCACCAACCTCTGACGGTTCCTGCACCCGTTCGGGCAAATCGGCAACCGTTCCAATCTGATAAGGCTGCACTTCGCTCAATCCCAGCTGATCGGCGAAGCGCTCGGAAAGCTGCTGCACCCGCTCGGGTCGATTGAGATAGCTCCATTCGGCTTTCAACAACAGCAAGGCTTCCTTTTCGTCCTCGATCTGCTGCTCCAGCTTGACAATCCTGCTCTCTTCCTCTTTGGCTTCATGTTTGACCTGATAGAGCCAAAAGGCCCCCAGCAACACAAAGAGAAACAGAACGGTATTGATGAGTCTGCTCATGATCGGCCTCCTGAGCGGCTCTCCGCCAGCATTCTGGGCAATCCAAGCCCTTTTGCATCCAATGGGTGAGGCGCAGCATCGGTCCGTATGCCAGCCCGCATCTTTGCTGACCTGGACCGTGGATTGCGCGCCAGTTCTACCTCGTCAGGTCCCACCCCGCCTTTCACCGCCATTTCGAAACTCGGGGCTGCGAGATCCTGCTCCGGCATATAACGTGACCCGCCGGAATGGGTCTTGGAACGCTCCTGAAAGAAGCGTTTGACAATACGATCTTCGAGCGAATGGAAGGTCACGACAACCAGCCGACCGCCTGGCTTGAGACAGCGTTCCGCCGCCATCAGCCCGTCGACCAGTTCGTCAAGCTCGCCATTGACATAGATCCGCAGACCCTGAAACACCTTGGTCGCCGGATGTATCTTCTGTGTCGGTTTGCGGCCAATGGTCTTCTCGATCAGGTTCGCCAGATCAAGCGTGGTCTCAAACGGCGTTACCGCACGGCGCTCAACAATCGCTGCGGCGATCCGGCGCCCCTGATTTTCTTCGCCCAACTGACGGAAAATCCGGGTCAGTTCCACTGCGTCATGACCATTGACCACGTCCGCCGCGCTCGGCCCGCTCTGGGACATCCGCATATCGAGCGGCCCATCCTGCATGAAGGAAAAGCCCCTTTCGGCTTCATCCAGCTGCATCGAAGAAACGCCGATATCCAGCACAACCGCATCAAGTGGTGTCAGCCCTTCATCGGCAGCAATATCGGCCAGCTCACTGAAACAGCCCGCCACGAACCGCAACCGCTCGCCATATTTGGTCTGCAGCACCGCCGCCCGATCAGCAGCTTCCGGATCCCGGTCAACCCCAAGCACCGAAGCACCCCGATCAAGAATGGCGCTGGAATAGCCGCCAAAACCGAAGGTGCCATCGAGCACCCATTCGCCGTCACGGGCATCAAGGGCATCAACAACAGGATCAAGCAGCACAGGGATATGACGCTGAGCGTCTTCACCATCGATCATCGCGCTGAGCTCGCTCATGCCTCGTCTCCTCCGCCTTGCCCTTCTTTGGGGGCCACATTTGTTTTTCCTTGACGGATCCTCGACAGGGCAAGCTTTTGCGCTTCCTTGCGATGGACCTCATAGCGATCGGGTTGCCAGAGGCGAAATTTCGTCCCTTGACCGACAAACACCACCACATCCGTGATGCCCGCATATTCCTTGATGCTTTCGCTCAGGACGATGCGACCATCCTTGTCGATCTTGAAAGTCTCGCTCTCCCCCAACAGGGCAGTCGAGAGCATTTCGCGCTCTTCCGAGAAGGGATCGAACTGGTTGAGCTGATCGTTGATTTCCTGCTGATAAACCAAGCCACCGGCCTCGATGGAGACTTGGTCAAGAGAAGGACTGCAAAATAGGCTGTCCTGTCCATCCTGTGCGAGCAACTGCCGGAAGGGAGCAGGTATCGACACACGCCCCTTGGAATCCAACCGGTTCACATATTTGGATACAAATGCCTGCATCCTATCCCGCCTACTGGACCATTTTCGACGCGCCTTGGCTGATCGAAAAATGCCTCACAACACTGAAAATCCAGCGCTCTGCTCCGCCCCGTTTTACCGGTGCGTTCCCAAACCGCCCTCAACGCTCATTGTTTCACTCTTGCCTCCCGATAAGGGAGTAGTCCGCCGCATAGTCTGTGGGATCGAGTCATTTCAGACGACACGACCCCGGACCGCATGGATATGGGATATCATGGGATTATATGGGCGTCAATGGAATCCCATGGAGTCACGCCACAGCAGCCGCGATCTCCCATTTTAAGAAAATTAGCGTTAACAAAGGGTTGAAGCCAATTTGGTCCAAAAGGCCCAAAGGCACTTTTAACAGGTTAAAAACAGGCAAATGGCGTCTGGATTTTGCACTTGCCCGACAAAACCCATGAACAAAACCCACGAACAGAACCCATGAACCACCAGAGAAGGTTTCTGCGTCTTGCGACGCAACCAACTCCGCTGCGACACCCATCAGGAGGCGAAGAAACGCAAAAGAAAGAAAAAGAAGAACCAGTCGGTCTGTAAGCCGGGTTTTGTACGGCGCGGCCCGAGGGCCACACGCGGCAACCATTCATCTGGGGCATCCATTGCTGAATGCCTCTAGCAACCCACCCGAATGACTGGCCTGAAAGCCGGCTGGACTTGCGCCCGCGCCATTCCTATTCGGTTTTGCTCCCGGTGGGGTTTACCATGCCGTCCGCATTGCTGAAGACGCGGTGAGCTCTTACCTCACCCTTTCACCCTTACCCGACGCGATGTCGGGCGGTTTGCTTTCTGTGGCACTTTCCCTAGAGTCGCCTCCGCCGGGCGTTACCCGGCACCGTGCTTTCATGGAGCCCGGACTTTCCTCACCGGATTGCTTTCGCGTGACCGGTGCGGCTGCCCGACCGACTGGTCTCCCGGACCTAAGCCCAATTGCATCGCAGGTCAAGGGACGAAGCGCTTGAGACAGTGCGCAACTGCCGCGACAGCGTTAACAATCTCGGCCTCATTGGATGCCGCATAGCCAAAGAACAATCCCTGCCGCACCTCACAGCGACCGGACCAGTAAAGCGCCGACAAAGGCGTGCACTCGATGCCGATTGCTGCCAGTGCCGCCGCCAGCGCATCATCCCGCACCCCGGCTTCCAGCAGGCGCGGTGTCAGATAGGCAGGCATCTGGATGCCCCCATCCGGCACTTCCGGCATCAAGATGTCACCACACTGAGCCGCCAGAGCCTCGGCCAAACAATCCCGCCGTGCCTGATAGAGCTTGTTCATGTCGCGCACATGGCTGCGAAAATGCCCGCTGGTCAAAAACTCTGCCAACGCCATTTGCACCGTCAAACCCGGCACCCCTCCCATATTGCGCTGCATCCTCCTGACCGGCTCGACCAGAGGCGGCGGCACCACCAGATAGGCAAGGCGCAAGGAGGGCATCAGCGATTTGGCGAAAGTGCCCATATAGAGCACCCGCTCGCCGCGACCCAACCCTTGCAAACAGGAGAGTGGCGCGTTGGAGAAATGAAACTCACTGTCGTAATCATCCTCCAGAACGAATGCCCCATGTTTGGCAGCAAAGGCCAACAGCGCCAAACGATCCTCCAGCGCCATCACCTGCCCGGAAGGGAACTGATGGGACGGCGAAACATAGATCAACCGTGGTACAGCCCCATCAGCCACCAAGTCGTCAAGCCGCTGAAACCGGTCTGCCGCATACACCTCAATTGGCCGGACATCCGAATGCACCCCGCGCAACACCGACAGCATTCCCGCATAGCCCGGCTCTTCATGCAACGCCACATCGCCCGGATCCAGCAACAGGCGCGCGACCAGATCCAGAGCGGCTTGCGCCGAGGAAAAGACAATCACCTGCTCCGCAGACGCAGAAACTCCTCGGCTCACGGCCACATGATCTATCAGCGCCTCACGCAGGTCCGGCAGGCCATAATAGTGAGCATAGCCCCCCAGCAGGGGCTGCTGATGCATCCCCCGTGCCGCACGCCTCAAACAGCGTCCCCACAAGTCATGGGGAAAGTGGCGCACATCTGGCAATCCCGGCTGAAAAGTGTGCGGTGTCGGTTGATCCCGCCGCCCAACCGCGATCAGCGCTTGGGCGCTGCGCGACAAGCGCAGGGGACGCGCCTGCGGCGGCTCCTCTCGCGCCGGGGGCTCGACCGGCACAAATCCCCGTGAGGCTTCGCTGACAAAGGTGCCGCGCCGCCCTTCAGAGCGCAAATAGCCTTCTGCCAGCAGCAAGTCATAGGCAGCCACCACACTGTTGCGTCCCACGCCCAGCTGGGCGGACAGATGTCGACTGGTCGGCAAGCGACTGCCAGCCCCAAGCACACCCGTCTCGATCAGCCCTCTGAGCTGTTCAAACAATTGCGGCACGAGACCCTTCCCCCCGGCACGATCCAGAGTGATGTGACTTGCAAGCATATTGGTTCCTACAAATTGATGCTATTGGATCTTCATTAAGAACCAAAAGCCTGTTTGGATCAAGCCAAACCCAAACAGCACCGCATCTACGCCCGCAAGGCGTCAAGACAAGAGCAAACCAATGAGTGAGCAAACAAGCCAACAGGTTCCCATCACAGCCACCAACAAGGTACGGACGGCCAACCGCGCTAACTATGACCGGCAAACCATTCACGCCATCCTCGATGATGGTCTCATCGCCCATGTGGCCTTTTCCCTCGATGATCAACCCTTCGTTCTGCCCATGGCCTATGGCCGGATCGGCGACCAGCTTTATATCCATGGAGCCAAGGGCGCACGCATGTTCAAGGCCCTGAAAAAGGGCCTGCCGATCTGCATCAATGTGACCATCGTCGACGGCTTTGTCGTCGCGCGTTCCGCCTTCCATCATTCAATGAATTACCGTTCGGCCAATATTCATGGCATCGGCCGTCTTGTGGAAGACAGAGATGAAAAATACGATGCTCTGGTCGCGGTCACCGACCATATCGCGCCGGGCCGCTGGGACGAAACCCGCGAGACCACAGACAAGGAAATCAATGCCACCACGGTGATCGCGGTCGAGATCGAAACCGCCGCTGCCAAATGCCGCGCCGGCATGCCGGTCGATGACGAGGAAGACTATGCGACCGACTTCTGGGCCGGCATCGTGCCGATTGCCACCAGCTTCGGCCCAGCCATTGATGACAGCCGTCTGAAAGACGGCATTCCGGTCGCCGACAGCATCAAGAAGCTGGTCGCTCGCCGCTAGCGCCTTCAAAAACAGGCAACCTTGCCAAGCTTGACAAGATCTGAGGACAGGTTTATATCCGCCCTCAGGTTGCAGGCACCTGCCGCTCGCAAGGCGACAGCCCATGGTGAAGTCCTGATGATAGATCCGAAATCTCTGCCCCACATGCATTTCATGCGGGTGGCAATGCGAGCCCCATCCTTATTTGGAAATGCGTCTTGTTAGGAGGCTGAGATGTCATCGGACAACTCTTCCCAATCGCACGCGCATAGCCCGTTTTTAAGCGGTGCCCTCAGTGCGCATTTTGCTCGCACGGCCCTACCCATCATTTTCGTGATGGGCATGAACGGTCTACTGACGGTCGTCGACGCCATTTTTCTCGGTCACTATGTCGGCCCCGAGGCCTTGGCGGCGGTCACCCTGATCTTTCCCATCTATATGCTGATGGTGGCCCTGTCGACGCTGGTCTCTAGCGGTCTTGCCAGCTTGATCGCCCGGCAACTGGGCGCTGGCAATATTGATGAGGCACGCGCCCATTTCAGCGGCGCGCACGGCCTCGCTCTACTGATCGGCTTCTTCTTCATCGCCAGCTATCTCGCATTTGGCAAGGAACTGACCCTCATCGCCGCCAATGGGTCAGAAACACTTGCCCATCTTGGCACGATCTATTTGCGCATCATGGTCTTTGCCACACCGATGGTCATGGTCCTCTCGCTCCATGTCGATACCTTGCGCAATGAGGGCTTTGCTCCCATCATGGCTGCAATGAGCCTATTGGTGTCCCTTGCCAATATCGGCTTCAACGCCCTGTTCATCATCCACTATGATTTGGGCATTGCAGGCTCGGCCTATGGCACCCTAGCTGCACAATCTCTGGCATTCACAATCATTCTCGGCTTTCGCCATTGGGGGCCAAGTGCCTTCAAGCCAATGGGTCTGATGCGCCATTCGCTTGCCACGGGCTGGCGGCAGATTCTGGCGCTTGGCGCAACGCAAAGCTTTGGCTTTATCGGCATGTCGCTCATCGCCACAGCCACGATCACCGCCTTGCAACTGGTCAACACCAGCCACTATGGCGAAACCATCTCGGCTTATGGCATCATCACCCGCATGATGACCTTCTATTTCCTGCCTCTGTTAGGAATGGGACAAGCCATGCAGTCGATTCTCGGATCCAACTTTGGTGCCGCCCTTTGGCATCGCTCCGACCATGCCTTGCGCATCGCGCTTGGTGTAGCATTGATCTACAGCCTGCTGGCTCAGGCTCTATTCATGCTCGCACCCGGCATGCTTGCCAGCCTGTTCATCTCCGAGCAAGGGGTGATTGACGAGATGATCCGCATCCTGCCCAAGACAACCATGATGATGTTTACGGCAGGGCCACTCTTCATTCTGGCAACCTATTTTCAGGCCATCGGCGACGTGCCACGCGCAGCGATCCTCAGCCTGATGAAAACCTACTGCCTGATGCTGCCGCTGCTGTTCCTCCTGCCCATGCTGACAGGTGAAATCGGCATCTGGTTCACCGGTCCGCTGGCGGATGCCCTGATGTTGGCCATCACATTTGCGCTGCTGCGTCATGCGGCACGAAAGACAGGATATCAATGGGGTCTGTTTGCAGCCCCCGCAAAGGTGCAATCATGACAAACAAACCCGCATCCATCGATGCAGCCAAGAAACAGGCCAAATTACTAAGAAACAAATTGGCGGACGACGGCACTGCCATCTCCCATTCCAAGTCACTGGAACTGATTGCCCAGCAATATGGCTTTCGGGATTGGAACAGCCTGTTCGCAGACTATGGCAACCGGCCGAAACGGAACTGGCAGGTCGGCGACATCGTGTCCGGCCATTATCTCTCCCAGCCTTTCCGGGCCGAGATCCTCAGCGTCACCCGCATGGGCGACGGCTGGTTCCGGCTCACCTTCAAGTTTGATGAGCCGGTTGATATCATCACCTTTGAGAGCTGGTCCGCCTTCCGACAGCGCACCACACAGGTGATCGGCCCGGATGGCATGACACGAGAGAAGACATCGGACGGGCGCCCCCACATGGTGCTCGAACTCTAGACCAGCCAGGCAACGAGCCCCCTGAAGCCGGTTTAAAGCTTCGGCATCAGGGTGTTCAGCTTGTAGAGGGTGGTGATCGTCGCGGCGTCCGCCACCCCATCCACTCTCTCTGGCAGGAAATGCATCTGGAACGCCTTGACCACCGCTTCTGTCGCAGCGTCAAAAACACCGGTCACATCCACCCGATAGCCATAAACCGCCAGCATCGTCTGCAAAGCCTGAATCGGCTGCCCCTCATCGCCACGCTGGAACGTTCGCCCCCCTTGCGCCGTTTCCGGCTCTGGCATCAGACCAACACCGGCATCGGCCAGTTTTTGCCACGGGAATTTCGCTCCCGGATCGATTTTGCGTCCCGGAGCGACATCGGAATGGCCCAGCACCCGATAGGCCGGAATATCGTGGCGTGCCATCAAGTCCTGACAAAGGGCAATCACCGCCTCGATCTGCTCCTCGGTAAAGTCTTCATGCCCGGCATTGGCGATTTCGATACCGATCGAGCAACTGTTGATGTCCTTTTCGCCCTTCCAGAAAGCCTCCCCCGCATGCCAGGCGCGCATTTCCTCGGCCACCAGCTGCTGGGTCGCACCGGCTCGGTCGATATAATAGTGCGACGACACTTCGCTTGTCTCATTGCACAACCAGTTGAGCGCCTGATCGTCATCCTCCATGCCGGTATAATGCAGCAGGATCATATCGATTCTGCCATCATTCTTGCGATCACCGAAATTGGGGGAAGGGTTCAAACTGCAAGCGCATTGGGTCTGGGTCGCTGACAGCATTGTCGTCTCCATTCTGTCTTGTCTTGATATTTGTTTCGATGCCTTGTCTGGGACAGGCCACAAATCTAACGCAAGCCGCGCTCCAACTGGACCTGTGACCAGGCCAGATTGATCGCCGCAAGTTTGTCGGTTGAAATGCGGACAAACTCCTCGGGCACACCACGGGCGATCAACCGATCCGGATGATTCTCCCGCACAAGCTTGCGATAATGGCTTTTGATCTCCAGATCCGACATGCCGCGATTGGCTTCCAGGATGGTATAGGGATCCTGTTCATCGGGCTGCACATGTCCCATCTTTATGCGTTCGAAACAACGCTCGGGGATACCGAAAATGTCGGCCACATGCTCCAGATAGAGCATTTCGCGTGCATGCATCACCCCATCGGCGGCCGCAATCATGAACAACCCGTCGATGATGTCTTCGAGCACATCGCGTTCTTCCTCGAACAGATCGGCAATCTGCCGCGCATAGGCGTCATATCCGGCCACATCCTGCTTGGCGAGGTTGAACAGACGCGTCACATTGCGCTCTTCCCCTTCGGGAATTTCAAACATTTCATGAAAGACGAGGATTTCGTCGTGGGTCACGACACCATCCGCCTTGGCCATTTTGGCTGAAAGCGCGATCATCGCCACCGTGAAGGTCAGTTGCTTGCGATCAACACCGGCACCCATGCCACGCACCACCGCCGCCGCTTTGTCAACAAAGGCCGATAAAGTCTCGCTCTGACGGAGCCCGTCAATAAGTGTGCCGATCTGGCTCCAGATACTCATTGCAGTTCCTGATCTTCCCCCAGCTCGCACAAGTCTCGTCCGGGACACGCCCTAAACCCAGACCATAGGCGACTTCACTGGGAAATGCGAGAGTGAAAGCACCATAACGCACATCCACCAACCCATTGGGACAGGCCGGAGCGCGCCCGCGCCGATGCCCCTATTGGCAAGACCGCCACGTCCCCTTGCGGCCATGGCGACCATGATCCAGATGCAGATGATCCTGATGATATTTGTCACCCCCCGGACCGATCACTGTCGTGAAATAGCGACAGGCCGAGCGATTGATCGCCCTGAGGAACCGCCCCTTGCGTCCCATCGAATGCCAGTCATCCTCGATGGTCAGGACTGTGCCATCCGCCAGTGTCAGAGCACTCATATCGAAGGCATTCATCTTGGCATGTTCTGACAGTTTGGCCCCGCGCTTGCTGTTGCGCGTCCGGCAGGAATAGCTCGCGGCCACACGGACCTCAACCACAGGCTGGCGCAGCATCGACAAAGCCATCGGCTGCACACTGTCGGCAAAATAGCGCTGCAACTGTGTCGCCATCACACAGTTGATCTTGGCGTCCGTATTGAACGAAACCGGATTGCGTCCATTGATCCCGGCAATTGTGTAAGGATAGGGGTGACCACAGACCTTGCGTTCCTTGACTCCAGGCAACTCCCGACCGGACACCAGCCCCATCTCCAACACCGGACATTGACCCTCCAAACCATCGAGTCCAGGCAAAACCGCGTCTTCCTGCAAAGCGCCCTGATCAACCGGTTCCAGGTCCGCAACCGCGCTGCAACCAGCCAGCACCATGACACCAACGAGGCCCCACAATGCCGTCTTCGCAAGGTCTATTGCCTTCACCATCATTGGCTTCCCGCTTGCAGCCCATCCAAGAAAGGCGCATCCTGTTAGAGTTTGTTTCGCGCAAGTCAGGCCGCGCAAATGCGCCCAAAAGATGAAATCAGGCACGTCGTTTCAATCGGATTGCTCTGATTATTTTCGAAACGCGCTAGGAAAGTGTTAAGATTAAGGGAGGGGAACCCATGGTGGAGACAAAAAGCAATTCAGGGCTTGTCGGCCCGGTCAGCCTGCTTGATCAATTGAAGGCCATGGAACAGGGCAGTCTGTCCCCAGAGGCATCCATCGCAGCCTGCCTTGAGCGCATTGATCAAGTCGAAGAGCATTTGAAAGCCTTCTGCGCCTTGAATGCCAACGCGACCAGCCAGATTGCCTCATCCGGTCCGCTCAAGGGGATTGGCCTTGCGGTCAAGGACATATTTGACACCGCCGATCTGCCCACAGCCCATGGATCTCCCATCTACCACGCCCACAATCCCGCACGCGACGCCAGCATTGTCATGCAGGCCAGACGGGCGGGATGCACCCTGCTGGGCAAGACCGTCACCACCGAATTTGCCTTCTTCCACCCCGGCCCGACCCGCAATCCCCACAATCTGGATCATACTCCCGGCGGCTCCTCGTCCGGCTCGGCAGCGGCCGTCGCCTCGGGCATGGCCCATCTGGCAATCGGCAGCCAGACCGGTGGCTCGATCATCCGCCCCGCCGCTTTTTGCGGCATCACCGGCTACAAGCCATCCGCAGGATTGTTACCCAAACCGGGCATGAAAGACGGCGCATGGTCGCTTGATACGATCGGCCTTTATACGGCCACGGTTGCTGATGTCGCCTATGCCATGTCGGCACTGACTGGCCGCAATTGCTCCATCCAGCCAAGAGCCCCCTTCCGCACCCCGAAATTTGGCATCGTTCGCAGCCACAGCTGGCCCGAAGCGGATCCGGGCTACAAATCCCGTTTCAATAGCCTGCTGGAGCATCTCCATTCTCTGGGAGCGGAGCTGGTCGAAATCGAACCCAGCGAAACCTGGATTGCCGCCTTCCATGCTCATCAGATCATTCAGGATTATGAAATCCGTCAATCCCTGGCTTGGGAACATGACACACACGGCGATCTGCTCAGCCCGGTTTTGAAACAGACCCTCGATTTCGCAAAAACCATCACCGCTGCCGACTATGACGAAGCCCATCTCTGCGCACAAGAGGCACGCATCGAAGCCGCTGAGCATCTTGAAGATCTCGATGCCTTCCTCTCCCTGTCTGCCCCCGGCCCTGCGCCCCTGGGACTTGCCTCCACCGGCTCCTCCATCTTCAACCGCATCTGGACCCTGTTCGGCTTGCCATGTGTCAATGTGGCAGGCATGCAAACAGAGGATGGACTGCCACTTGGCGTTCAGATCATCGGCCCCTTCATGGAAGACCATCACACCTTGCATGTTGCTCACTGGCTAGAAGGAGCGATTGCCCGCGCTCGATCATAAAGCACAAAAATCACATCAGCGTCCGGCCTTGCGCCCAGCCATCCGCTTGGCCTTCAACCGTTGCTTGACCGATGGATCGAGTTTTTCAGTTGCAGCCTGCCAGGCGGCAGGGGCAAGTGTGACGATATGCCTATCCAGAAAGGCCATCACTGGCTCCGGCCAAACATGCCAGGCTTCGCGCAATGTCCAGCCAAGCCCCTTCTGCACATAATAGTCAGGATCCGCCAGCAGGGCCTCCACCAGCTCGAAAACCAACGCTTGTTCGGGAAATGAGCGCCGAAATCGCGAATAGCATAGCAAGGCCACCAGCGACTGCCGGCGTTCCCACGGATTGTCGCTGCCATTCCAGTGCCTGAGCACCGGCACCACCAGCTCCGGATGGGCTTCGTTGATCCGGGCATAGAGGTTTGACAAGGTGTCCGACTGATCCCAGCAATTGACGCTCGACACCCAATCTTTCACTGCCCCCCAAAGCCAGACAAGATCTGTCCCTGCGGGCGGTTTCTCGATGAAGAAGGCTGCTTGCATTCTGGTTTCGTGATGGGTCGCCTCGGACCAGATATGAGCCCAGAGCGGCAATTGCACCTCGAACGGCAAGTGAGAGAAGCTGTAACCGCAACGCAGCAGCTTTCTTTGCGCAGGCACGCCAAGCCCGAACATCGGCATGGTCGCCTTCATGAAATGCGCCCGCTCTGCGGCTTTGTGCGGATCTATGCCCCGTGCATCTGCCTTAAGGGCAGCTTGCACTTCCACAAGCGCTTCTTGACACTTTTGTGAATGCTGCATCGCAATATTCCGATCCTGTCCCCGGTTTTGATGCTCTCGATTGTCGCACGTTGCCCCCTGAATCCACAAGGAGTTATGAGCAAATAGTGACTGGCGGCTGATATTATTTTGCAGCGCAGCATGTTTTTCTCTTCGCGAATTACCGAAGTTGCCGTAGACTCGATCACAAGCAATAAAAGCAGATAGGAGAGGTTACATGGTCAAATCAATGAATTTCATGATTTTGTGTGCCGCTTTCGCATTCATTGCAGCTATTGTGGTTGGAATTATTTAAAACAAGGAACCAGCCACAAAAGCACGCATCCGGGAGGAAAGCTCAGAGAGGCACTTGAAAAACAACGCTGTTTCTGAAGTTAGGAAGCGTAAAAACCGGGATTTTTCCCGGTTTTTTTATTTGCGAATACTACATGTAAAAGCAGAACTATACATAAAGAAGGATTAGCCCGGCTTCCTCGCAGATTACGTCGAGGGAACCGGGCAGTTCCTCATGGCCGATAGTTCAGAATTGGCGCAAGCCAACGTTCGGCTTCTTCGGTTGTCCAGCCTTTCCGGGCTGCATAATCTGCGACCTGATCCTTTTCGATCTTGCCGACACCGAAATAGTGCGAATCAGGATGGGAGAAATACAGCCCCGCCACGGCTGATCCCGGCACCATCGCAAAACTCTCCGTCAGTTTGATTCCGATCGCCGCTTCCGCATCGAGCAGATCAAACAAGGTGCCCTTCTCGGTGTGATCCGGCTGAGCCGGATAGCCTGCAGCCGGACGAATGCCCTGATAACGCTCGGCGATCAGATCTTCAACATTGAGTGTTTCATCGCTGGCATAGCCCCAATGCTCTTTGCGCACCTTGTGATGCATGGCTTCGGCAAAGGCTTCCGCCAAACGGTCCGCCAGAGCCTGCAGCAGGATCTTGGAATAGTCATCTCCAGCCGCATCAAAGGCCTTGGCTCGCTCAGCTTCACCAAAGCCGGTCGAGACCGCAAAGCCACCGATATAATCGGCAACACCGCTGTCGAGCGGGGCAACAAAGTCCCCAAGCGCCACATTGGCGCGCGCCGACCGTCCGGCCATCTGCTGACGCAGACCATAGAAGCGACCAAGCTCGCTGTCGCGGCTCTCATCCGCATAGACAGCAATGTCGTCACCAACCCCGTTGGCAGGCCAGAGGCCAAACACACCACGGGCCGTAAGCCATTTTTCCTCGACGATCTGCTTCAACATCGCCTGTGCATCCTTGAACAGGCTGCTCGCCGCTTCCCCATAGACATCGTCGCTGAGGATCGCCGGATAACGCCCCTTCATTTCCCAGGTCGAGAAAAACGGCGTCCAGTCGATATAGGGCACCAGATCCGCCAGATCGATATCATCAATCACCTTGGTGCCAAGGAAAGCGGGCTTGGTTGGCTGATAGGCAGTCCAGTCCAATGCCATTTTCTTGGTCCGTGCCTCATCAATGCTCAAGCGGCGCTTCTTGTCCTGTGCGGCCTCATGCTTGGCCCGCACGCCGACATAACTGTCCTTGATCTCGGCGATATAGGCATCCTTGTCCCGCGACAGCAGCTTGGTCGCAACTCCGACTGCGCGACTGGCATCGGTCACATAAATGGTCTGACCACGATCATAATTCGGATCGATCTTCACCGCCGTATGCACCTGCGAGGTCGTAGCCCCACCGATCATCAGCGGTTGATCAAAGCCTTGCCGCTCCATTTCAGCCGCCACATGACACATTTCATCCAGCGACGGTGTGATCAGACCGGACAGGCCGATGATATCGACCTTCTCGCGCCGCGCCGCTTCCAGAATGTCATTGGCTGGCACCATCACGCCGAGGTCAACCACCTCATAGCCGTTGCATTGCAGCACCACGCCGACAATATTCTTGCCGATATCATGCACATCGCCTTTGACGGTCGCCATCAGCACCTTGCCGGCGCTCTGGCGCTCGCCTTCCTGCTCCGCGTCCATGTAAGGCAGCAGATAGGCCACAGCCTTTTTCATAACGCGGGCAGACTTCACCACCTGTGGCAGAAACATCTTGCCGTCGCCAAACAGATCGCCGACCACATTCATGCCATCCATCAGCGGTCCCTCGATCACATCGAGCGTGCGGCTGGCGGCCAGACGGGCTTCCTCGACATCCTCATCGACATAGTCGCCAATGCCCTTGACCAAAGCATGCTCAAGGCGCTTTTCGACCGGCAACTCACGCCATGCCAGATCGACCACTTTGGCTTCGCCCTTCTGGTGCAGGAACCGCTCGGCCACTTCCAGCAGACGGTCGGTGCCGTCAGACCGGCGATTGAGGATCACATCCTCGATCCGCTCCAAAAGCTCCTTGTCGATCTGATCATAGACCATCAGCTGGCCAGCATTGACGATCGACATATCCAGCCCTGCCTTGATGGCATGGAACAGGAAGGCCGAATGCATCGCCTCACGCACCAGATTGTTGCCGCGGAAGGAGAAGCTAAGGTTTGACAGGCCACCAGACACATGGGCACCGGGCAGATTCTGGCGAATCCAGCGGATCGCCTCGATGAAGTCGACCCCGTAATTGTTATGCTCCTCGATGCCCGTTGCCACCGCAAAGACGTTTGGATCGAAAATGATGTCTTCGGGCGGGAAGCCCACTTCATTGACCAGAATGTCATAGGAGCGCTTGCAGATGTCGATCTTGCGCTCAAGGCTATCGGCTTGCCCCTTCTCATCGAAGGCCATCACAACCACCGCCGCACCATAGCGCAACACCAGTTTGGCCTGTTCGATAAAGGCCTCCTTGCCTTCCTTCATCGAGATCGAGTTGACCACCGATTTTCCCTGCAAGCATTTCAGGCCCGCCTCGATGACGCTCCATTTCGAGCTATCGACCATCACCGGCACACGGGAAATGTCCGGCTCGGCCACGATCAGATGGAGGAAGGTCACCATTGCCTCTTCCGAGTCGAGCAAGCCTTCATCCATGTTCACATCGATGATCTGGGCACCATTCTCCACCTGCTGGCGGGCCACATCGAGTGCGGCTTCATAGTCGCCATCCTTGATCAGCTTGCGGAATTTCGCCGACCCGGTAACGTTGGTCCGTTCCCCGATATTGACGAAATTGGTCTCAGGCGTCAGCGTGAAGGGCTCCAGCCCCGACAGACGCATATGCTGTTCGATGGTCGGAATGACGCGGGTTTTGACCGGCTTGACCACTTCGGCAATGGCCGCAATGTGGTCCGGCGTCGTGCCACAACAGCCACCGACAATGTTAACAAGGCCAGATTCGGCAAATTCCTTGATCAGTCCGGCCATATGTTCCGGGCTCTCGTCATATTCCCCGAACTCGTTCGGAAGACCCGCATTCGGGTAGGTCGAGACCAGTGTCTCGGCAACACGCGAAATCGACGCCACATGCTGACGCAATTCAGCTGCCCCGAGGGCACAGTTGAGACCAACCGCAAAAGGCTTGGCATGACGGACCGAATGATAGAAGGCTTCCGCCGTCTGGCCAGACAGGGTGCGCCCCGATTTATCGGTGATGGTGCCCGAGATGATCACCGGCCAGCGCATGCCGCGCGCTTCAAACTCTTCCTCAATCGCAAACAAGGCTGCCTTGGCATTCAGCGTATCAAAGATGGTTTCAACGGCCAGCGCATCCGCACCGCCATCGATAAGACCGCGCGCCGCCTCGCGATAGGCGTCCTTCAACACATCGAATGACACCGCCCGGAAACCGGGATTGTTGACATCGGGCGAAATGGAGGCGGTCCGGTTGGTCGGCCCCATGGCACCCAGCACAAAGCACTGGCGGCCCGGCTCCTTGGCCATTACCTCTTCGGCTGCTTCCTTGGCAATTTTGGCGCTCTCGACATTCAGCTCATAGGCCAGATGCTCCATCGCATAGTCCGCCTGCGCGATGGTGGTCGAGGAAAAGGTGTTGGTGCCCGCAAAATCGGCCCCGGCTTCATAATATTGCCGATGGATATCGCGAATGGCTTCCGGCTTGGTGATCGAGAGCAAATCATTGTTGCCCTTCAGATCCTGATTCCAGCTTTTGAAGCGCTCCCCGCGGAAATCCTCTTCCGTCAGATTGAGCCGCTGGATCATGGTACCCATTGCCCCATCGAGAATGAGGATACGGTCGGACGCCAAACGACGCAGCGCGTCAAAGGACGGGCTAAGAGGCAAGCTCGACATGATGACTGGTTCCTTGTCTATCCAGAGCAAGGCGGGTCGCTCTCCCGCACGGCTCTGTCAGTTTATGTCTATTCGGTCTTGATCTTGTTGCTCAGCTTAATCTTGCTCTGCCGCGCCCTTGATCGGACGCAAGCCAAGCAAATGACAGATCGCATAAGACAGATTGGCTCTGTTCATGGTGTAGAAATGGAAATCATCGACACCACGTTCATGCAGATCATTCACCTGCTCGGCAGCAATGGCAGCAGCCACCAACCGGTGGGTTTCCTCGTCATTTTCCAGACCTTCAAACCGGTTGGCCAGCCATTGCGGCACACTCGCCCCCGTGCGTGAGGCGAAATTGGCCATCTGCACGAAATTGTGAATCGGCAGAATGCCCGGCACGATGGGAATGAATATTCCGGCCCGCCGCACCCGCTCGACATAGGCCTCATAAAGATCATTGTCGAAGAAAAATTGCGTGATCGCCCGTGTCGCCCCTGCATCGACCTTCTGGCGAAGCATTTCGACATCGGTCGCAAAGTCCGGACTTTCGGGATGCTTTTCCGGATAGGCCGAGACGGACACCTCGATATCACCCAATTGCTTGATGCCACCGACCAGATCGGCCGCATTGATATAGCCCCCCTGATGCGGCTGATATTTGGTGCCTACCCCGTCGGCCGGGTCCCCACGCAAGGCAACAATATGCTTGACGCCAGCCTCGATATAGGAGCGCACCACATCATTGACTTCTTCCTTGGTCGCCCCGACGCATGTCAGATGCGCAGCAGCCGGAACAGAGGTCTCCCTGATGATCCGTTCGACAGTGGCGTGGGTCCGCTCGCGGGTCGAGCCGCCAGCGCCATAGGTCACAGACACGAAGTCAGGGGCGAGCGGGGCCAAACGCTCAACGCATTCCCAAAGCTTTTCTTCCATCTTCGGGGTCTTTGGTGGAAAGAACTCGAAGGAAATATTCAGCTTGTCGGCGCTTTGGCTGCGGCGTCCGCTGCGTTCTGCATTATGGTTCATCAGTCTTCTCTCAGTCTTGACGGCCCTGTCTTGGGAGGTTCGGGCCAGTCCTGTCATCACTTTGGTGATCCACCCCTTCATTGGTGAGGCGACACCCAAATCGGTAAAGGCAAAGTCTCGGCGCTCAATCAGGCATTCGTTTTTCGGCAACCCAGATCGTCACCGTCAGCGGCGTATCGCTCATCTCGTCGATCCGGCGGGTTTCCGACAGATCAGTCGCCGAGACAACGGCAAAGCCAGCCTGTTTCATCCAGCGGCTCATGACGTCATGGGAGAAACCCAGTCGTCTGTGAGCATGGTCCTTTCGCAAGAATTCATAATCATGGGGCGCAAAGTCAGCCACCAGAATGCGGCCACCGGGCAGCAACACCCGCCCCGCCTCATTCAGCGCCGCCGACGGATCGTCCAGATAGTGCAGCACCTGATGCACCGTCACCAGATCGAAGCTCCGCTCCAGCGTCGTCAGATCGAGAATGTCGCCCTGCTGCACATGCAGGTGATTGTGATGGGGGCCATCCAGACGTGTCCGTGCGATGGCCAACATTGAACGGTTGGCATCCACCCCAAGGCCAAAGCGGCAGCGATCCGCCAAAAGCGACAACATGCTGCCCGTGCCGGTGCCCAGATCAAGCATCCGCTGGATCGGCTTGTCGCCCAGCGCCTCGACAATGGCACTTTCCACGGCACTCTCAGGCACATGCAGCGCTCGTAATTCGTCCCACCGCTCGGCATTCTGCTGGAAATATTCCGTCGCCTGCTGTCGCTGGGTTAGTTTGATCTGGGAGAGACGCTCCATATCACGGCGAATCATCAGATCGTCCTGATCGATATGCCGCAGGGAAGCGGAAACCAGATCCCCCTTGGCCTGATCCCGCGTCAGGCAATAATAGACCCAGGCCCCTTCCGGCAGCCGGTCGACCAGACCGGCCTCATAAAGGAGCTTCAGGTGACGTGAGATTCTTGGCTGGCTCTGATTGAGGATCGCAGTCAAGTCCTTGACCGACAAATCCCCTTCCGCAAGCAGCGACAGAAGGCGCAGACGGGTTGGTTCCCCGCTCGCCTTCAACAATCCAACCATTTCATCAAGTGATAGCATCTGAACTCCCCAAAGATATAAAGATATCTTTATGCGACAAATGCAGAAGATGCAAGCCGGAAAGACGCTCCCTGATATCCTGTGCACATACACATGCACTGATTGCCGACCCAATGGTCAAAAATGCCTCATAGGTCAGCCAAACATCAAAAAACCCCGCCTCTTGTGAGGCAGGGTTTTGATGAAAAGCATCGATAAAGGTGCTTATTCGGCGCTTGGCGCCATGCCGAGGGCATGCAGATACAGATCCAACAGAGCTTCCATTTCCTGACGCTCATTGTTGTCCTGCTTGCGCAAGCGAACCACCTGACGCATCACCTTGACGTCGTAGCCATTGCCCTTGGCTTCTGCATAGACATCCTTGATATCATCAGAGATGGCTTTCTTTTCTTCTTCTAGGCGTTCAATGCGTTCGACAAAAGCACGCAGCTGATCGGCAGCGACACCACCTGGATTTGACATATCCTACACTCCAATTATCGGTTCGTCGCCCGAAAGCATCGGCACTCGGGGGCCAACATGCCTGGGCGAGCGTAACCGCTCTTCAACCAAATTTGTGTTGCGACATCCTTAACAGCGATCCATTCCGGCGCAAAGTCTCTTTGACACCGAGCACACCATTTTTGCCAGTCCTTCAGAATAGGGCTTGCGGACCAGATACGCTCAATTGCCCGCACTCAGTCGTGTTTGTGCGAAATTTTGAACGCGTCAAGCTGGCCCTGACTTGCCTCTTTCTGATATTTTTCTTTCCATTCGTCATAGGGCATCCCATAGACGATTTCGCGCGCAGCTTCCTTGTTCATATCGAGTCCGGCCTCATTGGCCGCCTCCATATACCAGCGCGACAGGCAATTGCGGCAAAAGCCTGCAAGATTCATCATGTCGATATTTTGCACATCGGTGCGTTCGCGCAAATGCGCCATCAAGCGGCGAAAGGCTGCGGCTTCCAATTCGGTCTGACTGATCTCACTCATACGGCTCCCCTTCCTGTCATTCGCCCACCGATTGATCGCGAGCGCGAGAAAGCCCGCATCATATCGAAGGTGATGGCAGCAACAAGGCCAATCTGCCTTCCGATCCCCCATTTGACGCCTCGTGCACAGATCCTGTGAGGAACCCGTATGACAGCCGCTTTTTCGCCCAACTGATCGCCGATCATATCCCGTCACACAGCCGTCAAGCACAGTCGCTAAACAGGCCCATGTCAGTCAGAAGCCCTAGAATATCCATCCGGTCAGTCAGCCCACCCATGCACAGCGTCTCTCAAACTGTGGTGCAGAAGTTGGTACAGATTACCCCGGTCAGTTGAAAACCGCACAAAATGGGGAATGTTTGATCCCCTTTAACGCACAGTCTTCGACTATTGTAGAGTTCCTGCATTGACATTACGGGCGCAAGACGCGAAACAAAAGGCGGCTTACGAACAGCTTCAAGATGATATTGAGCCCAATGATTGTTTCAAAAAAGACAACAGCTCCTGCGACCAACACCTTGGTAAAGACCCATATCCGGACATGCACCATGGCAGGTCTGATGCTGCTGGCAAGCAGTCTTCAGGCGGCAGCCGACCTTCGTGTATGCAACAAGACCAGCAGCACGATCGGTCTGGCCATCGGATATAAGATGAAGGGCGAATGGATCAGTGAGGGCTGGTGGAACATTGACCAGAGCAAGTGCGAGACTGTCCTCAAGGGCGTGCTTGTAAACAATCGCTATCTGATCCATGCCATCGATTATGACAAGGGCGGACAGTGGAACGGCGAGGCATTCATGTGCACACAGGATCTTGAATTCAAGATCAAGGGCACGCACGAATGTGTCGCGAGGGGATTTGAGCGCACCGGCTTTTTCGAAATCGATACGGCCGGGAAGCAGGATTATACGGTCCAATTGACCGATCAAGAATAGGAAAAAAACCGTGACTGTAAGACGCAATCGGAAGGTCAAGATCCTGGCCACCTTGGGCCCGGCTTCAGATAAAGAGGAACAGATCAAGGCTCTGTTCCTGGCGGGTGCGGATGTATTCCGCATCAATATGAGCCACTCGTCCCATGACGAAATGCGCGAGCGCGTCGCAAAAATTCGCTCTGTCGAAAAAGAAGTCGGCCGCCCGATTGGCATTCTGGCTGACCTTCAGGGCCCCAAACTGCGTCTTGGCAAATTCGCCGAGACCAAAGTGCGCCTCAAAAATGGTGCCAACTTCACCCTCGACATGAAGGATGAGCCCGGCGACGTCCATCGCGTCCAATTGCCCCATCCGGAAATTTTTGGCTCGGTCAAGGAAGGTGACATGCTTCTGCTTGACGATGGCAAGGTTCGCCTGCGCACCATCGGCACCGCAGCCGACGCCATCCACACCGAAGTCGTCACCGGCGGCCCAATCTCTGACCGCAAGGGCATCAGCTTCCCCGATTCCACCCTCTCCTTCTCGGCCCTGACCGACAAGGACCGTGCCGATCTGGAAGCCGCCGTCAATGCCGATGTCGACTGGATTGCCCTGTCCTTCGTGCAGCGTCCCGAAGATGTCGCCGAAGTGCGCAAACTGTCCCGTGGCCGGACCGGCATCCTGTCGAAAATCGAAAAGCCGCAGGCCGTCAAACATCTGGCCGAGATCATTGAGCTGTCCGACGCGATCATGGTGGCCCGTGGTGACCTTGGCGTTGAAATGCCGCTGGAACAGGTCCCCGGCGTTCAGAAGCAGATCACCCGAGCCGCTCGACAGGCCGGCAAGCCGGTGGTGGTTGCCACCCAGATGCTTGAATCAATGATCACGTCGCCAATGCCAACACGCGCCGAGGCGTCTGACGTCGCCACAGCAGTGTTCGAAGGCGCCGACGCGATCATGCTGTCCGCCGAATCCGCTGCCGGTGAATATCCGCAGGAAGCGGTTGCCATGATGAACCGGATTGCCGAGCAGGTCGAAAAAGACCCTTACTATTCCAACATCATCTACGCGCAGCGCGCCGAACCCGAAGCAACCGGTGCCGATGCCATCTCTGCTGCAACCCGTCAGATCGCCGAGACGCTGAAGCTGGCCAACATCGTCTGTTACACCTCTTCAGGCACCACCGGCCTCAGAGCGGCCCGTGAGCGCCCACAGACGCCAATCATCACCATGAGCCCGATCAACGCCACCGCGCGTCGCTTGTCCCTCGTCTGGGGCCTGCACTGCATCGTGTCTGAAGATTCCGGCACTCTGGATGAAATGGTCGACCGCGCCTGCTCCACCTCCTATCAGGAAGGTTTCGCCAAGCCCGGTCAGCGCGTTATCATCACCGCCGGTGTCCCTCTGGGCACCCCGGGTGCAACCAACATGCTGCGCATCGCCTTTGTCGGCAGCGACGGTCTGGGCGGCATTTAAAGCGCACCACGACCCACAATAAAAATTCAAACGCGACAGATATCATCCGATGTCTGTCGCGTTTTTTGTTCAGGGGCAGGCACCTGGCCAAAGCACTTGGATCAAATCAAACAACAAAAAGGCCGGTTCCCTGAGGAACCGGCCTTTTTCTGTCTTCTGCTTTGCGTATGAAACAGATTGACTTTATCCAGCGCCTTGCGCCATCCATTGCCAATCTATACAAAAAACGCGCGTGAGCTACACTCCTGCGCGCCTTATGTTCATGCAATCAAGAAACCTGACTTAGCCCTGACGAGCTTTAAAGCGAGGATTCTTCTTGTTGATGATATATACGCGACCCTTGCGGCGAACCATGCGGTTGTCACGGTGACGCTTGGCAAGTGCTTTCAGAGAATTCTTGATTTTCATTGTCCCAAGCCTCGGCCATTTATTCGAAACAAAAAGCGCGCCGAGGCGCGCAAAATTCGAAGCGGAAACTACGGCCAGAGACACGGCTTGTCAACTAGCAAATGACCTTGAATCGCAAGATTCACGCGATCTTTTCATAATTATCACGCCCCCATGGCCAGCATTTGCATCTTAACAACGGAATCACACGGTCATCCCCGTCCCAGTCCACAACAACCCAGCCTTTGATCAACAGATCATCCCTTAGGAGCGATTCTTTCGAAAAAGCTCGACAGGTTGGCCGCATTTAAATACGCTTTTCCAAAAGGTCTCAAGGTTGCAAGGGGTGAATGCACTATGGCTTTTGGCGGGTCAGCAGATTTAAACTGGCATCATAAAGAAACAGTGCTTGTGGACATGAAGTGGGTCAACAAGACAATTGTCGTCCATGTCGAAATGCGACAATTCGAGGAGGCCGAACATCAAGGCCACGCGCCCTCAGTCATCCTGACGCGCAAAACACCCTCAAAGACTGAGGATCTCGTTGTTGTTTCAGGCCGCGCAGGCACGCGCCTCTTGGTCTCTCTCGACCATCAGGACAAACTGATTGGTCGCATCAACCAGGCCAATCCCAATTCCGCGGGCAACGTGAAATGGGAAATCGTCGCCTGACAAGCGACGTCCGCAAACAACATACCAGCATGCCTTATCCACACACCCGCTTCCCGCCAGGAGGCGGGGCGTGCCCTATATGCGTAAGCAATCGACTGGATTGGCGAAATGGTATCCCAAAAGAGTGCCTAAAGGTCTCGCACTTCTCACTGGAGCATGATAGATTGCAATCAGTAATTGCATTATCAAGCAACAAGGTTGAATCGTGAACAACCAGCCAAGTTCCCAAACCCGGACCACAGACCCCTCCCTCATCCAACTCGGACGCGACCTCAGCGCAACCTTGCTGGTTGGCAATCTCGACCAATCCCTTGCCCTGTTGATCGATCATGCGGATCGAACGGAATATCGCTTTTCCGATCAAACCCGTGCCCGATTGCGTGCAAGACTAAGCGAAACCTCTCCGTGAGGCGTCTCCAAAGACACTGACAAATGAAGCGGGGACAAGTGAAGCGGGAAAAATGTGACCTGACACTCAAAAAATGAGCCAAAAAAAAGAGCCATAGATCATCCGACCAAAGGGCCGATTGATCTATGGCGCTTCTCATTGCCATGAACCTTGACGGTTCACGACACCGATTGCCAATTTGACAGGCGGATCAGACTTGCAACACAAAACTGACCGCGCAAACATGCCATTCTGCAGGGCAGAACCGTCAGCGGCAATCACCAGCCTTTTGAAGAGAAAATGTAAGATATACCCCCCTGTAGGCCAGTCCGCTTTTGGAGAGTCCCCCGATCCCCCAAAGCAGTGGTATTTTTATCATTTCATAATCAAAACTGCAACCGCTGAGACGACACCTTTCAACCACTGCACTTATTTGTCGCAATTGGCATACCAATTGTCACCGGCAGCGCACCAAGGGAATGCCCGCCCTCAGGGAAAAATCCCCTGAAAAAGGCAAACCTGCCGATTTTCTTATCCACCGCCCGGCCCATCACTTCAGGGAAAAGCGACCATCGAGCGGCTTGTTGCGAATCGATGGCACCTGACGCGTTTTTCGGTCAGCGCGCGATCGTCAACGCAAACCGTCCACCGCTTGGAGCGATGGACAGAAGCCGATAGCTTGCAATGGCGGGAATACCGGCAGGAACATGCGCGGTTTGCGTTGCAGTGATGCCAATCACTTGCGCTCCGGCCGCCAGCCCGGCTGTGATCCCGGCTGCGGCATCCTCGAACACAACGCACTGTTCTGGCGCCAGACCAACCAGATCCGCCCCTTTCAGGAACGGTTCAGGGTTTGGCTTGCCGTTGGTGATGTCATCGGAGGTGATCATACGCGCGGGCGTGGGGATGCCTGCGGCCCGGATCCGTGCACCGGCAACCGGCACCGAGCCTGATGTTACGATTGTCCAGGGCACTGACAGGCGATCAAGCTCGGCGATAAAGTCAAGCGCCCCGTCAAGAGCAACAATGCCCTCCACATCGGTGCTTTCCATATGTTGCAACCACCGGATCTCTTCTTCAATGATAGCCTCATCCTTGCCTGACAGCAGATCCCGAATGGATTCGTGCGCCGGACGACCGTGAATTTTGGCAAGATAGATTGCCGGATCCAGATCATGACGCTCAAGCAATGCACTCCAGCAGCGGACGACCGGCGGAGTGGAATCAATCAATGTCCCATCAAGATCAAACAGACAGGCGTCAAGCAGCAGGGAATGGGACATGGATACCTCGTTAAAGCAGAAACCGGCCCGGACACTCGGTCAGTGCACCAACATCTAAGGGCCACCCGGTGCGCTTCTGCTTACCACCCGCTTGGTGGAGGGGAAAGGCAAAATTTCAAGTGCATAACGGCTTTGCAGATTGCCCGGAGCGACGTCATCATGCCCGCACGGAGATCGTCCGCCTATCAACAACAGCAATGCACCAAGCGCGCCTTCATCGGGGCTTTTCCTTGACCACCCACGACCGACGGGTCGCAAAGGGAGCCCAATAGGCACACCACACCAGCAATCAGAATAGACGCGTTTTTGGGTCGCACTTGGCTGCCATTCGTGCCATATCTGGCGCCAAAGTGAAGCCACGGCATCACCGCCCGGAAGCCCGCGGCCGATATCTGGAAAGGAATGCAGCCATGTCCACCGCCATCATCATCCCAGCGCGCTATGGATCCAGCCGCCTGCCCGGCAAACCGATGTTACCGATCCTTGGCACCAGCATGCTCGAGCGGATCTGGCGGATCGCCAAGGCAACGACGGGCTGCTCCCGTGTCGTCATCAGCACCGAGGATGAACGCATCATCAAACACGCCATGAGCTTTGGCGCCGAAGCCGTCCTGACCCCGGAAAGCTGTCGCAATGGCTCGGAACGCTCCTTTGCCACGCTGGAAGCTGCCAACATCACCGAAGAGGCCATCCTCAATTTTCAGGGCGACGCGGTCCTCACCCCGCCATGGGTGCTGCAGGCGATGATCGATGAATTTGCAAAGGGGGAAGGTGATTTCGACATTGTCACCCCGGCGACCGTGCTGGATGACACCATGCTGGCAAACCTTGTGGAGAGCAAAAAGGCCAATCCCGCCAGTGGCACCACCGTGGTGTTCGATGCCAACCGCAATGCGCTCTATTTCTCCAAAATGATCCTGCCCTATATCCGCGCAGCCGGTCACACATCGGTCTATCGCCATATCGGGCTTTATGGCTATCGCCGCGAGGCACTTGAGCGTTATGTCAATCTTGCCCCCTCGCCGCTGGAATTGACCGAAGGGCTCGAGCAATTGCGAGCGCTGGAAAATGGCATGACAGTGCGCATCGTCACGGTCGACTATCTGGGGCGCACCCATGCCTCGGTCGATGCGCCCGACGACGTCAAGATTGTTGAAGACATCATCAAACAGGAAGGCGAGTTGGTGGCATGAAACTGATCCTTGTCAGACACGGCAACACCTTTGGTCCCGACGACAAGGTCGTCTGGGTCGGGGCACGCTCTGATCTCGATCTCGTTGAAAAAGGTCGCGCTCAGGCCAAAGAGGTTGGCGAGGCCATGAAGGCCGCCGCGATCCGCCCTGATTGCGTTGTTTGTGGCCCGCTCAAACGCACCCGCCAGACCGCCAGCATCATGGCCGAGACAGCAGGCTGGCTCGATCTGGAGCCACAGGTCGATGACGCCCTGTGCGAAATCGATTATGGCGCGTGGGAAGGTCGATCCAACGACGACATCCGCAAAGCCCATGGCGACAGGGACATTGACGGCTGGCAAAAGAGCAGCCTATGGCCCGAAGGCTATGGCTGGACCCCAAGCCCCGAAGCCATTCTCAATGGTTGGAATGCCATGATCGCCAGCATCGAAGAACAACATGGCCCGGACGCCACCGCCATCATTGTTACCAGCAATGGCATCCTGCGCATGGCTGCTCCCACTTACTGCATAAAAGCCGAAGAGGCCAAGGTCGGCACCGGCCATATCTGTGTGATCGAGAACGGAACGGTCGCTCTTTGGAACACCCGTTCGTTGGTCTGATCCACCCCATGCCCGATCAACAAGCAGCCCTCTGCAAGAGCTTGCAGGGGGCTTTTTGTTGCAAAACAGCCCTTTGATTGAGCAGATCTCCACATTGCCAAGCGGCCACCTCTTGGCCACTATGTCCGACAAAATCAACAGAATCGGCCGATTTGTCGCGCAGAAAATCAGCCATTCCCGTCATTCTTTCAAATTATGTCTGATATAATCCTTTACATTGTCTGACATAGTTGTTTCAATATCAGGAGCACCCATGAGCAACCAACGATCTGACACCCCGATGAGCGACGCCACCGACAAGCAACTTGAGCAGGCATCCCGCGAGACCGTCATTCGCGAAGCCAAGAAGCGCCGCCTGACTTTGTCGGGTGAAAGCCGCAGCTCGAGCCGGGTTCAGGACATTCTCGACGCACTGGTGGAGATCATCGAAGCGTCGGGCTTGCAGGCTGGTGACCGCCTCCCATCAGAAACAGAACTGGCGCAGTCTCTGGGGGTTGGGCGCTCCACCATCCGCGAAGCCTTGATGGCTTGGCAGCGGATGGGCATCGTGGTGCGCAACAAGGGCGCAGGCACGCGCCTGTCGGCCGACATTTCCCAGCGTTCGATGAACTTCCCCCTAACCGTCAAGGTGGAGGCCGCCGGATTGATGCGGACCCATCAGGTGCGTATGCCGCTCGAGATCGAAGCCACCCGCCTTGCCTGTCAGAATGCCACTGACAAGGACAAACGCATCATCAATGCCCGATGCGAGGAGCTTATGGCAATTTTCGAAGCGGGCGAAAACTGGCATGCCGCTGACAAGCGCTTCCACGCCGCCATTCATGATGCGAGCGGCAATCCGCTGTTCGGTCAACTCATCTTGCAGCTTCATGAGGCTTTTGAAGAGACCTATGAAGCCCCCTTCGATCAACCGCAAATGGCTGATTCCAGCATACCCCTGCACCGCAATCTGGCAGATGCCGTCATCAATCAGGATGCGGATCAGGCAGAAGCCATCTTGCGGAAAATCCTCTCCATAGTAGAAGACGAGGTCGCCATAAGGCTCAATGAATAAGACGCTTCAGGACGAGACCAACACTCTGGCACTGGCCACGCGGCTCAACCGCCCACACGCGGATGCGACCGGCACCATTGCACCGCCAATCTATCAAAGCTCGCTGTTTGGCTTTGAGAGTTTTCAGGACTTTGAAGACACGGTGTCCGGCAACAGCAACCACCCCATCTATACGCGCGTTTCCAACGAAACGGTCACTGCCTTTGAAACGCTCATGGCCGATGCGGAAAATGGTGAAGCAGCTGTTGCCTTTTCCTCGGGCATGGCGGCCATTTCTTCGACGCTTCTCGCCTTCCTCAAGCCCGGAGACCGGGTGGTTTGCATCGAACATGTTTATCCGGACAGTTTCCGGCTGTTCGAAAAAATGCTGCGGCCATTCGGCGTTGAGACCAGTTACCATTCCATTGAAGAGATGGAAAACAATCCTGATCTGATGGCGGGCGCCAAACTCGCCTATCTTGAAAGCCCCAACAGCATGATGATGCAGGCGATGGATCTGCCAAA
Source organism: Cohaesibacter intestini (assembly GCF_003324485.1). Classification (NCBI taxonomy): domain Bacteria; kingdom Pseudomonadati; phylum Pseudomonadota; class Alphaproteobacteria; order Hyphomicrobiales; family Cohaesibacteraceae; genus Cohaesibacter; species Cohaesibacter intestini. The sequence continues at coordinate 971,036 of NZ_QODK01000002.1, forward strand.
GGTTGCCGCCCATGCCCGCAACCATGGAGCCATCACCGTCATCGACAACAGTTGGGCCACCCCGGTCTTCCAGCGCCCGATCGAGTTGGGTATCGATATCGTCCTTCATTCAGCGTCGAAATATATTTCTGGCCATTCCGATGTGGTGGCTGGCGTTGTGATCGCCAGTGCAGAGCATATCGCAGCCATCCGCACCATGAGCCTGACGCTGCTCGGCGGCAAACTGGCGCCGTTTGAAGCGTGGCTCTTGACCCGTGGTCTGCGCACCCTGCCGATCCGCATGCAGGCCCATCAAGCCACCGCCAATCTGTTTGTCGAAAAGCTTACTGCTCACCCAATGATCCGCGCGGTCCATTCCCCCGCTGCGGGCTCAGTGCCCGGTCTGGAAGGTCGCTCGGGCCTGTTGTCCGTCGAAATTGCTCCAGAGGGCGACATCCGCACACTGGTCGACAGCCTCAAACTGTTTCGCCTTGGCGTCAGTTGGGGTGGCTTTGAAAGTCTTGTGGTCCCCACCGCCATCAGCCTCAAACAGAAAGATCCAACCAACTCCCTCCAAGCCTTCAAGGTTTCAGACCGGATCATTCGCCTCAGCCTCGGCCTGGAAGACGCCAACGATCTGTGGGCCGACTTCGAGCAGGGCTTGGCAGCCTGCCGCAGCAACCGCTGACCATCACCGACCAAAGCAATCCAGACAATCCAGAAGTTCCCTGATTTTTCGTTTTTACAAAGTGGAGGACAAGATGAAGAAAACCGTATTCGGGCTGACCGTCGCCAGCCTTGCCCTGCTGGCCAACACGGCGTTTGCCGACACCCAGCTCAAGCTGGTGGAAGTGATTACCAGCCCGGCCCGCACCGAGACCCTCAAGGAAATGGTCAGCGCCTACGAAGCCGCAAATCCCGGCGTCACCGTTGAGATCGTCTCCCTGCCATGGGGACAGGCTTACGAGAAGCTGGCAACCATGGTCGCCGGTGGCGATGTGCCCGACGTGGTGGAAATGCCTGACAAGTGGCAGGCGCTGTATGCAGGCGCTGGCAAACTGGCAAGCCTTGAAGATCACATCAAGGCTTGGGAGCATGGCCCCACTCTGACCGACAAGACCATGGCCATGGCTCGCCTTGCCGGTGGCACCGCCTATTCCGTGCCTTATGGCTTCTATCTGCGCGCCATGTTCTACAACAAGAAACTGCTGGCTGAAGCAGGCGTCGCCAAGCCACCGAAAACCATGGAAGAGTTCCATGAGGCACTGGCCAAGGTCTCGGCGCTTGATGGCAAATCCGGCTACTGCCTGCGCGGCAGCCGCGGCGGCCACAGTGGCTGGCTGATGAATGCGGCAGCCATGAATGGCAGTGCCGACTTCTTCACCGCAGACGGCAAAAGCACCCTTAACACCCCTGAAGCCATCAAGGGCTATCAGGAGCTGATTGATATCTATCAGGAAGGTCTCGCACCAAAAGACTCGGTCAACTGGGGCTTCAACGAGATCGTCGCCGGCTTCTATTCCGGCACCTGCGCCTTCCTTGATCAGGATCCCGATGCGTTGATCGCCGTTCAGGAACGCATGGACAATGCTGACTTCGCCGTCATCCCGATGCCAACCGGCCCGCATGGCAAAGCCTATCCAACCATCGGCTTCGTTGGCTGGTCGATCTTCAACACCACCGAGCATGAGAGCGACGCCTGGAAGTTGGTGGCCCATCTGTCCGATCCGGAAAACAACAAGGTCTGGGCCCGCAAAGTCGGCGTCATCCCGGTTCACACCGGCGCTGACAAGGACCCTTACTTCCAGACCGAACAGTTCGCCGGTTGGTTCGAGACCCTGAATGGCGCTGACTATGTGCCCCTCGTTCTGCCCCATCAACTCGAAGGCTTCGGCTATTTCGCAGACACCATCGCCGTTGAAACCGCTCAGCAGGCCCTGCTTGGTGAAATCACCGCCAAGGAAATGGCCGACCAGTGGGCTGACTATATGAACGAAGAATATACCAAGTGGAAAGCCAATCAATGAGCCGCCCCTTGCATGACGACAAGCTCCCGGGGACACCCCGGGAGCCCAAGATCAGGCGCAGAAGTGCCCACGAGGCGAAAGCCGCGCAAGGGAGCCGCTTCGGTCTGTCCCTGTCCTATCTGCTTGAGCCTTACCTCTATCTCTCCCCGGCGGTGATCTTCATAGGCTTGGTCATTCTGGTACCGCTCAGCATCGGCATTTCCTATTCCTTCCAGTCTATCGCCCTGTTGAAGCCCTTTGACACCGGCTGGGTTGGCTTTGAGAATTACGAGGCCCTGCTGCATGATTCCAAATTCATGCTGGCGCTGAAAAACACCGTCCGCTGGACTCTCTATAGCGTCTTCTTCCAGTTTTTCCTCGGCCTTGGCCTTGCCATGCTGCTGAACACCAAGTTCCACGGCAAGAAGATCGTTCAGGCGCTCGTCTTTCTGCCATGGGCAGTCCCCGCCATGCTCTCGGCACTGACCTGGGCCTGGTTGTTCAACCCGGTCATTGGTCCCATTCCTCACTGGCTGGCCGCCCTTGGCATCCTGTCCGAGCCCTACAATATTCTCGGCGACAAGGACCTCGCCCTCTGGGGGCCGATCGTCGCCAATATCTGGTTCGGCATTCCCTTCTTTGCGATCACCATGCTGGCGGCGCTGCAATCCATCCCGTCCGACATGTATGAAGCGGCCGAGATCGATGGCGCGACCCCATGGCAGCGCTTCACAAAGATCACCCTGCCCTTCCTTGCACCGATGATCGCCATCACCGTGATGCTGCGCACGATCTGGATCGCCAATTTCGCCGACCTCATCTATGTGATGACCAGCGGGGGACCTGCCAACTCCACCCAGATCCTGTCGTCCTACATCTTCACCACCGCCTTCCGAAAACTCGATTTCGGCTATGCCTCGGCCATTGCCGTGGTGCTTTTGGTGCTGATGATGCTCTATGCGATGATCCTGCTGCGCATGCGGCAAAAGCTTGTGAAGGTGTGACATGTCCACCCGTAACCGTGCAACGCGCCCCCTCCTTGTTGGCGGCAAATATCTGGCCATCCTGCTCTATTTGCTGTTTGCCCTATTCCCGCTCTACTGGCTTTTGAAAATCGGCCTGACCCCGGACAAGTTGATCTATACCGAAGGCACGGCCCTGTGGCCGAGCTGGGTGACCTTCGACAATTTCCGCTCAGTCGTCACCCAGACCGACTTCCTGATCTATTTCCGCAACAGCATCACCGTGTCGCTGAGCACTGCCTTCGTCACCACTTTGGTCGCCAGCGCGGCGGGTTATGCCTTCTCGCGCTTTGTCTTTCGCGGCAAGAATCTGATCATCCTGTTGATGCTGCTGACACAGATGTTCCCGCTATTGATGATCATCTCGCCGATCTACAAGATTTTTGCCACCGTTGGCCTGCTCAACACCCTGACCGGCCTGATCATCGCCTACACCGCCTTCAACATTCCCTTTGCCACCTTCCTGATGCAGTCCTTCTTTGATGGCATCCCGCAGGATCTGGAAGAAGCGGCCATGACCGATGGCGCCACCCGCTTTCAGGCCCTGCGGCTGGTCATCTTCCCGCTCACCCTGCCCGGCATGGCAGCGACCCTTGGCTTTGTCTTCACCGCCGCCTGGAGCGAGCTGCTCTTTGCGCTGATGCTGATCAATTCCAACGACACCATGACCTTCCCGGTGGGGCTGATGACCTTCGTGTCGAAATTCTCCGTCGACTGGGGGCAGATGATGGCCGCAGGCGTCTTGGCACTGATCCCGAGCTGCCTCTTTTTCTTCTTCATTCAACGCTATTTGGTTCAGGGCCTGACCTCAGGCGCCGTGAAAGGCTAGAGACATGGCACGTATCCAGCTTCAGAATATCTCAAAATCCTATGGCCCTGTCTCGGTGCTTGATGACATCAATCTCGACATTGACGAGGGCGAATTCATCGTCCTTGTCGGCCCGTCGGGCTGTGGCAAATCCACCTTGCTGCGGATGATTGCCGGGCTTGAAACCGTCACTGGAGGCGACATCCTTATCGGTGACACGCTCGTCAATGAGCTGCGCCCGCGCGAACGCGACATTGCCATGGTGTTCCAGTCCTATGCCCTCTATCCGCATATGGATGTCGAACGCAATATGGGCTTCAGCATGGAGATCCGAAAGGAAGACAAGACCTTGCGGGCAGAACGCGTCGGTGAGGCAGCGGGCATCCTTGGCCTTGGCAAGCTCCTTGGCCGAACACCCAAAGCCCTGTCTGGCGGCCAGCGTCAACGCGTTGCCATGGGCCGCGCCATCGTCCGCGATCCCAAGGCCTTTCTGTTTGACGAGCCCTTGTCCAATCTTGATGCGGCCCTGCGCGTTGAAATGCGACTGGAAATCGCCAAACTGCACAAGCGTCTGGATGCGACCATGATCTATGTGACCCACGATCAGGTCGAGGCCCTGACACTGGCGGACCGCATCGTGGTGATGAATGCAGGTCATATCCAGCAGGTTGGCACGCCGATGGAGCTTTATGATCAGCCACACAACCTGTTTGTCGCCCAGTTCATCGGCTCGCCCAACATGAACATTGTTGGCACCGACACCATGCCCGATGCGCTGAAAGCAACCCTGCTGCCAAAAAGCAAGCAAAGCGCCAGTGCAAAGGTCGCCCATTTCGGCATCCGACCTGAACACACTATGATCATCGAGAACGGAGAGCACCAGCTTACCGGACAAGTCATCATCGCTGAGCGGCTCGGCTCGGACACCAACGTCTATATTGAAGCAGACGGCATTGGACAAATGCTGGTGCGCCAGCGCGGCGACGTTTCGCTTGCATCGGGGCAACAGGTCAAGGTGCAGCTGGACCTCACCAAGGCCCACTATTTCAATGCTGACGGCGAAGCTTTGTTTTTGCGCGAGGCGTAAACATCCCCTTTCCCCACCACCCCAAAAAGCCATGCCGTGGCTGCGAACAGCAGCCACGGCATGGCTTTATCCTCTTGTCTCGCCCGTTGCGACAATAAGCCGACATCTGGCATGTCATTCGAACCAGCATTTGCGTTATGATATGACACAATCGTTCCCCCAACGCAGAAACAGACAGTCATGAGACTATTGCTGGTAGAAGATGATCAGGGGCTGGTAACGCGGCTGAAAAAGGACTTCGAAGCAAACGGCTATGTCGTCGACCATGCTGACAACGGCATTGACGGCCAATATCTCGGAGAGACAGAAGCCTATGATCTGGTCATCCTCGATCTGGGATTGCCCGGAAGACCCGGCCTCGACATCTTGCACAATTGGCGTGAAAGCGGATTGACGCTGCCGGTCATTCTCTTGACGGCCCGCGATGCCTGGCATGAGCGTGTCGAGGGATTTCGCTTCGGGGCAGACGATTATGTCGGCAAACCCTTTCACTTCGAGGAACTGCTCGAGCGGACCAAAGCCCTTATCCGGCGCAGCAACAACACCCAGAATAGCGAGCTGCACACGAAGGGCTTGTCGCTCGATGAAGAGCGGCAATGCGTCCTCATGGACGATGGCAGAACCATCGATCTGACCGGCACCGAATTTCGCCTGCTGCGGTACTTCCTGCTGCACAAAGGCAAGATCCTCTCCAAGTCAACACTGACCGAACATATCTATGATCGCGACTTTGATCGCGACAGCAATGTCATCGAGGTCTATGTCCGCCATCTTCGCAACAAACTGGGCGACGAATGGATCCAGACCCGTAGGGGGCAAGGCTATGTCTTTGAGGGTGGTGACCAATGAATTCGATGGAGCGGCAACTGCAAGTCGGTCTGGCGGCCATTCTGCTTCTGCTGATGCTGTCGGCCTGGTATGTGGTCAATCAATCGGTTCAGACGCTGGTGGAGGACTTTGTGGTGTCTCGCCTCAAGCATGACGCTCAAAGCATGATTGGCGCTCTCGAGCCTGATCCGGCCTTTACCCGGGTGCGTTGGCGCGGTGTCAGCGACATCTACAACAAGGTCGATTCAGGTCATTATTATGTTTTCGCCTTCACCGATGGCCGGGTCATAACCTCACCCTCTCTGTGGGACCAGACCCCACAGGTTCCAAAGGTTGCTCCGAATGATGAAGTCGTCACACGCATAGAGACCCCCGACGGGCAAACCGTTCTGGTCTGGGCCAAGCAGTTCGAGAAGGACGGACAAGGGTTCACACTGGCTGTCGCCGAAGACCTTGAGCCCATGCTCGCCCAGATCGACAGGCTCAAGCGCAACTTTGCCGGTCTGTTGGCCTTTGGCTTCGCCTCGCTTCTGGTCTTGCAAAGCTGGCTGGTACGAAGATCCTTTCGGAAACTGGACCCCATCCGGCAGGACATCAAGAGCCTTGAGCAAGGCAAAAGAGACAAGCTGCGCGAAGAAGTCCCTTCCGAAATCCAGCCGCTCGTCAGGAGCTTCAATCACTTGCTGGCACTGCTGACAACAAGGCTGGAGCGTTCGCGCAACTCACTGGGTAACTTGACCCATGCACTCAAAGGTCCTCTCAATCTGCTCATCCAGCAGCTGCATGAAAGCGATCAGTTGAATGGCAAGGGCCTGAAGGAAGCCCGTGATCAGACCGAGCGCCTGCACTTTTTGATCGAGCGGGAACTGAAGCGAGCCCGTATGGCAGGCCGAGGCATCAGCGGCCAACAGTTTGATGCCGGCCGCGACCTTCCAGACCTCATCGGAGTGATGCAACAAACCCACCGAGACAAACAGCTCGAAATCATCGCCATCGGCGCCAGTGCCATGCCCTTGTTTGGTGACCGGGAGGATTTGCTCGAGCTCATTGGCAACATTCTGGACAATGCCTGCAAATGGGCCAACGGAAAAGTGGTCTGCCGCATGTCCCTTGATGAAACCTATCGCATAACCATTGAAGATGATGGCGCCGGACTGCCAAAAGAAAAGCTGGATCAGTTGATCATGCGCGGCGTCCGATTGGATGAAAGCGTCGGGGGAACCGGTCTTGGCCTTTCCATCGCCAAGGATATTGTCAGCCTTTATGGGGGCACCATGCGCTTTGACCTGTCAGAGGAACTGGGAGGCCTCAGGGTCGACATGACCTTGCCGCTGATCGCCGCCAAATGACCTTATTGTTTTCAGCTTCATTTCAGCATGCTGCTCTAGACTTGGGGATATAAAGTCGTCTGCCACATGAGGCATGGCGATATCACTCAAAAGGAGATGTGCCATGAAAATGCTAGCAAAAACCATCACAATTGCTGCCATTGCCCTTGGCTTGACGAGTGGGGCAGCGCTTGCTGTCGATATGACTCAACGCGGAATGTTGCCCTTCGCCACTTGGGACATGAACAATGACGGCTCAATTTCAAGCAAGGAATTCACGTCGATCCGTTCCAAACGACAGGCTGCGCGCGCCGCCGAAGGGCGCTTCATGAGGAATCAGGCCACCTCGCCATCCTTTGCCTCGTTTGATACGGACGGAAACGGTTCGATTTCGTCCAGCGAGTTCAACACCCGCCAGACCGCATTGCTCCCAAGCCGTCCCGGCGCTCAGAGAATGGGTATGGCCCGCAATATGGGCAACCGCAACTGGGGTAACCGAGGTTGGGGAAACCGTGGTTGGGGCAATCGAAACGGGCGTGGTCGCGGCATGGGCCGGAGATGGGCGCAATGAAGCCTTGTTGCAAGCTTTGAAAGTGGGCAGGTATTTCCTGCCCATTTTTGTTTGCAATGACATCCACACTTGTTAAGGCAGCACCAAATGGTGTCCTCAATAGCACTGCAACCATCAGGCGCAAGAAACAGCTTGAACCTATACAATAACGATGGCCAGCAAGCAGGATAGAGGAGTGATCAAGATCGAGCAGCCGGTCCGCAGCCTCAAACAGACCTGTGGTTGCAGGTGGCAAATCTGCCTTTCGAGAAGATCAAGCCCAATGCGATACTGGTCTGCTCGTCTCGCGGTGGCATCATCAATGACGATGCGCTTTATGAAGCGCTGAATGCCCATTTCAGCAAAGCATCGAAGCGACCACCGCTCATTTGTCTGGTTGGGCACGACAATAGGCTTTCTGGTGCCCAGAGCGCGTTTGCGACCACCCATTGCCCGGCAGGCAAGCGAAGCGCCGCCGAGAGGGGCGCTTGCGGACCTGCAGCTTCTCTTCACGATAAAGTCGCCTGAGCTTCTTGTGGTTCATATGGATGCCTTGCTTGGACAGCATGAGCGCAATCCTTCTATACCCAAAGCGGCGGCGTTTAGCCGCCACCGCCTTGATTGCTTCTCGAAGATCTGCGTCATCATCCCGAATGCTTTTGTAGCGCACACTGGACCGATCAACTTGAAGAATGGCACACGCCCGTCGCTGGCTCACACCATGCTCTTTACAGGCATGAGCCACAGCATCTCGCTTGCCGACAGGCGTCACCATTTTTTGAAGCGATATCCTTCAGGACCGCATTGTCCAGCATCTGCTCGGCCAAAAGCTTTTTGAGCTTGGCATTCTCTTCTTCGAGTGCCTTCAGCTTGCGAGCATCAGATATATCCATGCCACCATATTTGGCCTTGTATTTGTAAAAGGATGCTGAGCTGATCCCGTGCTTGCGACAAACCTCTGCGGTTGGAACCCCGGATTCCTGTTCCTTGATCATTCCGATGATCCGTTCTTCTGAAAATCGCGTGCGCTTCATTATCCGTCTCCGTTAAGTAGGACGGACTCTACCAAATTCTGGAGGAGTTTTTTAGGGCGCAGAGCACGAAGTATGGCGTGCGTGATTCGGACGGAAACCTGTCTGATGAGAAACTGCGTGAAATTGCGTCGCACCCACAAGTGCGAATGATTGAAATCAAGCTCAGCCAAGGGGCCAAGCCCGGAAAAGGCGGCATTCTGCCTGGCGGCAAGGCCACTGCTGAAATCGCAAAAGTTCGTGAAATTGCAGAAGGACAGGATTCTCTCTCACCCAACCGGCACACCGACATCAACAGCCTTAGGGAGCTGCTCGACATGATCGATTACGTGCGCGAGACAACGGGCTTGCCAACCGGCTTCAAGACAGTCATCGGTGACACCGCTTGGCTCGATGAGTTATTCTCGATAATTGCTGATCGAGGTGAACGGTCCGCTCCCGACTTTATCACTGTCGATAGCGGCGACGGCGGCACTGGAGCTGCTCCAATGCCGTTGATGGACAATATGGGATTGCCGATCAAGGAATCGCTGCCAATGCTGATCGCAGCTTTACACCGATCCGGATTGCGCAACCGGATCAAGGTTGCCGCATCAGGCAAATTGGTTACGCCAACTGAGGTTGCCTGAGCCTATTGCGCTGGGGCCGATGTTGTCAACTCAGCTCGCGGTTTCATATTTGCGTTGGGCTGTATTCAAGCGCTCAAATGCAACAGGAACACCTGTCCGACGGGCATCACTACTCACAATCCACGCCTTCAGCGAGGACTGGATCCTGCAGACAAATCGGTTCGCGTTATAAATTACGTCGAGAAGATCCACAAAGGTGTCGGCGTCATCGCGCATTCGTGTGGCGTTTCGCATGCAAGGGCTCTTGGGCCGGCTCATGTCCGGATGGTCCAGCCGAATGGCGCTTCAAAATCACTTGAGCAGATTGCGTGGATGCTTGAGGCCGGTCTGCCAGAGGCCCCCAAAAACTTGGAACGAAGTTTGATGGATTGAAGGGCCCGGAACTGAGGGACGCTGTTGATCTCAATTTTTTTAGTGCATCAGCAGCTTTAGTCCCTCACCTCTCGATGGGTTGATGAAATGTTGTGTCTCAATCGAATGCGAGGAATGGAAAAGCAGGCTTCTTGAAAGTCGTCCGTGCTGAAGGTCTCCAAAGGGCCGCAAATGCTCTTCTTGGACCAAGAAGAGCGGTTTCATATGATGATGCTCCGCGTCAGTCAGCTTCTTCCATGGGCGCAGGTCATCATCGCGCCAACCGTTTTAGGGCTGCTGTGCGATAGGGGGCGTTGCGGGCACCATAGCCGTTATAGCCGCCGCGTCGTTCGACCACCTCGAAGAAGAAACCATCCCCATGGGGTCGGGAATAAAGCTGCAGGAAAGAGCCGCCATTGTCATCCTGATCATAGAAAATGTTGCGCGCGCGCAAGGTTTCAATCACTTCTGGCCCCAGCTCGAATTCGGTCGCCAACTCGTCATAATAGGTTTCCGGGATTTCCAGGCTTTCAAAGCCATTGGCTGCCAGTTTTCGAGCGGTGTCGATGATATTGCCACTCAGGAAGGCAAAATGCTGCATTGATGCACCATAGCTGTCTGACAGGAACCGTCCGGCAAAGGTGCGGTGGGTGTCGACGCCATTCATCGTCAGGCGGAAACTGCCATCTGCATTTTGCAGGGAGCGGGACTGCACAAGCCCCCCCGCATCTGCCACCCCCACATCGGGCGCCTTGTTGATATTGAAGATCGAAGTGTAAAACTGGGTCCAGCTGTTGAGCTCTTCCTGTTTCATCACCTGCGCCAAATGATCGATGCGCAACAGACCGGTGGGCTGAACATTGCTTTCATCGGTCACCGGAACAAATTCTTTCTCCCAAACCTCGCCCAGTTCGGTCTGTCGATCGAGGAAATGCAATACAGAACCACCAACACCGCGCATCGCGGGAATGTCGAGCTCTCCAGAATGACGCTTCTGCATGAACCGTTTGGCCCCGAGTAGTTCCGAACGCACGGTCGCGGCTTCGGCATCGCCGACCATCAGGCCAATATCGCAGACGCTCGTGCCATGCATCACATAGGCGGAATGGGCATAGCCCTTCGTTTCGGAGTTGATGACGATATTAATGCCATTTTGCTGCCAAAGCGTCACTTTCCGGGCGATATGCTTGGCAGTCGGTTTGAAGCCCAATTGTGACAGCATGGCCTCCATCGAAGGGGCGTCTTTATCACCAGCCGCAAACTCGATGAACTCGACGCCTTCAATCTTGGCCTTCTGTGGCATGGGAGGCAGATCGACATGACAGCTTGGTTCGGATTTTCGGGCCGCATCGGCAATGACAATCAGCGCGCGATAGCCATCGAGTGCCAATTGTCGGGTCGAAGCGCGGCTCTTGTTCTCAACCAAGTCAAGACCGTAGCCATCCGAGTAGCCGGTGGCCGCGACCGCCTTGACGAAATCGAGAATGGGAAAATCCCCTTCTCCCGGCAAGGAGCGGAAGTTGCGAGACTTGTATTGAAGATCCATGCTGACAGCAGGTGCATCGGCCAACTGGACATGAAACAGTTTGTCCGCAGGAATGGCACGGATGCTTTCAGACGAGAGGCCTCTGGCCAATGTGTGATAGCTGTCCAGCACGAGTCCGATCGCCGGATGATTGGCTCGACGCACCACTTCCCAGGCATCGCGATAATCGGAGATATGGCGCCCCCATGCGAGCGCTTCATAGCCTACTCGCATGCCGTATTTTTGCGCCAGTTCACCAAGTTCGGTAAAATCATTGGCCATCCGGTCTACGCCACCCAGGCAGTCCGGTGAGGTGGCTGAACAGATCAACAAAAGATCAGTGCCCAGTTCCGCCATGGCGTTGAAGCGGCGTTCAATGCGGTCAAAGGCCCGACGGCGTGATGCCTCGGGCAGGCCTTCAAAATCGAGCGCCGGTTTGAACAGCCGGATGCTCAAACCCTGATCGCGGACCATCTGACCGATTTCGGTTGGGGTGCGGCCCTGCACCGCGAAATCCTGTTCCGTGATTTCAATGCTGTCAAAGCCAGCCGCAGCAAAGGCAGCAAGCTTGTCTTCCAACGCATCGGCAACGGACAAAGTGGAAATCGAAGTCTTCATTTTTCATTCCTTGCTGAACACCGGGACAGAATATCGAAAAGGGGCCGCATCCGGATCTTGTTAGGTGCTGGCGTGGCCACCGCTTCCATCAGGGGAATAGATGTCGAGAATGTTCCAATGGCCCGAAGTCGGAGTCGGGTTGTTGATCATCGCCACATCAATCACCGTCGGCTTGCCGCTGGCAATCGCCGCTTCAAGCGCCGGACGGAAGGCGCCAGCCGAAGTGACCCGTACGCCATCACAGCCATAGGCTCTGGCAATCGCCGCATAGTCTGGCGTTTGTTCTTGCGGGTTGTCAGCTGCGGGGAAGACCGTGCCATGGGTCAGGCCATAGTTCGACTTTTGCAGACCAGCGATAGTGCCATAGGCATTGTTATTCATGATGATCCAGATGACCGGCACATTCTCGGCGTTGGCGGTGGCGAGCATCGCCGGATTCTGGCCAAAACCTCCATCGCCGACGAGGCTGATCACCACCCGATCAGGCGCTGCGATCTTGGCCCCGATGGCAGCTGGCGGGCCAAAGCCCATGGTGGCAAAGCCGCCGGGAATGAGGATCGAGCCCGGTGTGAAAATGTCAAACTGCTGGGCAACGCCATTCTTGTTCCAGCCCACATCGGAGGTGAGGATGGCATCGCGCGGCATGACGGTCCGCAGATCGGCCAAAATCCGTTCCGGCATCATCGGGAAGGCATCGGACTGCTGCATCTCGACATTTTGAGCGCTGAAGTTCTGGCGCTCAGTGGCGATCTGCGAGGCCCGGCCATCGGATGGACGTCCGTCGGGCAACATCTCGCGGGCCACGCGATTGAGCACGGTGAGCGCCGCCTTCAGGTCAGCCACCGCCCCAATCTCGACCGGATAGTTGCGGCCAATTTCCTGCGGCTCGATGTCAATCTGCATCAAGCTGGTCGCGTCTTTGCCGATATTGAAGGTGTAGTCCGGATACCAGCTGGAGCAATCAGCTTCCTTAAAGCGGGTGCCGAGCGCCAGAATCCAGTCGGCGGCCAAGGTCTGCTGGTTGGTGAATTGCATCCCCCAGAAGCCGGTCATGCCCAGCACCATCGGGTGATCATCGGGCAGCACGCCCTTGCCCATCAAGGAGAAGGAAACCGGGATCTGCATGTGATCGACAAAGGCGCGCAGCTCGTCATAGGCCTTGGACAGCGCGATGCCGCCGCCGACATGGATGATAGGTTGTTTGGCGTCTGCCAAGGTTTGAACGATCTGACGCGCTGTCGCCTCATCAATGGTTGGCTTGGCCAAGACCTTGGAGCCGGTCTTGACGCGCTCCCAGCAGGCCGGGTCAACTTTGGTGGAGAAGAAATCCATCGGCACATTGACCAGAACCGGACCGGGCTGGCCGCTTTCGGCCAAAAGGAAAGCCTTTTCGAGGATTTCGGGTAGCAGCTCCGGGGTATCGACGCGCCAAGCACGCTTAACGAAGGGGCGATAGATTTCATATTGCGCCGCATCCGCATGGAGGTTGACCTCCTGATGGGGATGCTTGCCGTAATAATAAGACGGAATGTCGCCGGCAATCACCACCATCGGGATGCAGTCGAGCGCCGCATTGGCCACCCCGGTCGCCGCATTGGTCAGGCCGGGGGAGAGATGGCTCAGCACCACCGACGCACGGCCTGTGACACGGGCATAGCCGTCTGCGGCATGAGCGGAAACCTGCTCATGGCGAACATTGACGAATTTGATGCTCGAGTCGGCCAAAGCGGACAGGACCGCGATGTTGGTGTGGCCGCAAAGGCCGAAAATATGTTCAATGCCGCGATATTCGAGATAATCCACCAACTGGGGTGCATTCTCGATCAGAGTCGTTTGATCCTTTTCCATCAGAGCACCTCTGTATTGTAAAATTCACCAAACAGTTCGGCGTCAGACGGGCGGTCTTCGGCGATTGGACGGGCAACCCAGGTGACATTCATATAATGCTTGAGGGACACATTCTCGTTGGTGATGTTGCCGCCCCAGATGCCGCAGCCGAGCGATGAGGTCATCGGCATGCCGTTGGAGAAGGAGCCGGCATTGGCTTTTGATTGTGGCTGACGCACCATGACGCGGGAGACCGGCGCATTGGCGGCGTGACGCAGAATGCGCTCCTCATCAAAGGAATAGATGCCGCAGGAATGGCCCTTGCCGCCGACTTCATAAATTTCACGCACCATGCGCAGGGTGTCGTCAAAATCCTTGGCCCGATAGAGCGCCATGGTGACGGACAGCTTTTCACGGCTGAAAGGATGATCCTTGCCGATCTCGTCCTGCTCAACCATCAGGAATTTGCGATCGTCGGGCAGGTCAAACCCCGCAAAGTCGGCAATGGTTTTGGCCGACACAGCCACGGTTTCGACGCGACGGGAGCCATCGTCTTTCCAGAGCGCCTTGGCAAGCAGCTGTTTTTCCTCTGGCGAGCAGAGATAGCCGCCTTCGCTGATCAGCGCTGCTTTCATTTGCTCATAGACCGCATCGACGATGATCAGGTTACCATCGGCCGAACAGCCGGAACCGAAGTCGGACATTTTCGACATCCGCGAATTGGCGGCAGCCTCGGCAATGTCGGCGGTCTCGTCAATCACCATGGTGGAATTGCCTGCCCCCACGCCATAGGCCGGTTTGCCCGAGCTATAGGCCGCATGGACCATTGGTTTGCCGCCGGTGGCCAGCGTCAGATCGGCCTGACTCATCAAATAATTGGTGCCCGGGATGGATGGCTGGGTGACACATTGGAACAGGTCTTCGGGTGCACCAACCAGTTTGCAGGCATGGCGCATGACATTGACCATTTCATTGGTTGTCGCCTTGGCGCGGGGATGGGGCGAGAAGATTACCGCATCCTTGCATTTGGCCGCATAAAGGCCGGTGACCGGCGGGGTCAATTCCGGGTTGGTGGTGGGGATGAGAGAGGCGATGACGCCTGCCGGTTTGGCGATCTTGGTCAGGCCTTTTTCTGCGTCTTCCTCGATCACACCAACGGATTTGCCACGCAAGGCATCACGCAGAACACCGAGCACCTTGAAGCGCTTGCCTGCGCGTCCAGCGCGGTCGCCAATGCCGCTTTCATCAACGCCCATCTGGGCGATGCGGACAAAGGTTTTTTCGTTACCGCAATGCCAACCAATGGATTGTGCCAACCGGTCTACTTGTTCTTGATCCCAGTCGGCTATGGCGTCCATGGCAGCACGCGCACGGATGATCATTGCGTCGATGGTTTCGATTTCTTCTGGTGAAATGTCACGAGCCATATCGGATACTCCTGATTATCGCTGCGGCCTCAGGCCATTTGTTTGAACGATGCCGGGTCGGCATCAAAGACAGAACGGGCTGCTTCAAGGCAGTTTCGGGCATGCTGCTCGGGGCCAAATTCGGCAATCCGTTTGGCATGGGGCAGCTCGATGGAAAGGGGCAGATCGGGGAAAAGATAATTGACGGCCCAGAAATCGATTGCCCCTTCGCCAGGATAAAGACGGGCATCGCGGGCTGTGTCGATCATCGCTTCGCGGGTGAAGGCCAGATCCTCGGCGTCACAGATATGGAGGAAATTGATCCATTCTGGCGGCACCTTTTCGAGTGCCAGAAGGGGGGCCTTGTTGAAATGCATATAGAGGGTGTCGACCAGCATGCCCTGATTGCGCCGACCGGTCCGTTCGAGAACTTCCATTACCTCTTCGAGCGTTGTCAGCCGAGAAAAGGCCGGGAATTCCAGATTGACCGTCAGGCCAAAGGGAGCGGCGAGATCGCAGATCTCGGCAAAGGTCTCGACGATGAATTTGCGGTCGTTGCGCACATCGGTCCATGCAGAGCAAATGACTTGCCCAGCGCCCAGCTCAGCCCCGGCTTCAAAGGCGGGCACAAAATCCTTGGGGTCAAGGCCACGCATGATGCGCATCAGCTCGATGTCAAAGCATTTCAGATCGGTGTCCGCCAGCGCCTGTTTGGTCTCGCGGATGATCTGCGGGTCAGTCGGGTTAATATCCGGCTCGCCCGCCACACCCAGATGAAACAGCCGATAGCTGACATAATCATAGCCTGTGCGGGCAGCGATATAGGTCTGTTCGGGTGGGGTCACCCCGGGAACCGTCAAATAGGACAGGGCATAGGGATGGCTCATGACTGATCCTCCGATGATTGCAGCCAAGGGGGCGGTGGCATATGGGACATGCGACCGGGCAAGGCCCGCTCAAACAGGGCTTCGGCCTCGGCGACGGGGCCACGCAAGGCCTGCCAATTGATGCCGGTCTTGAGGCCCATTTCCTCGCAGGCATAGGCGACATCTTCGGTCGCAACATTGCCCGTTGCCATCGGCACGAAGGGACAGCCGCCAAGGCCACCCATGGCGGCGTCAAAGATCCGCACGCCAGCCTGAAGTCCGGCCACCATATTGGCCAGTCCCAGCCCGCGCGTGTCATGCAGATGCAGCGACAGGGCGGTTTCGTCGCCGATCTCGCCGCGCAACCGCTGGCATAGGTTGAAGACCTGCTGCGGATTGGCCAAGCCTGCCGTGTCGGCAATGTTGATTTCCTGCACCCCAAGCGCCGCAAAGCGCTGGGCAATGCGGGACACTTGATCCGGGTCGATATGACCTTCAAAGCCGCAGCCAAGGGCCGACTGGATGCCTGCGCGGACGGCGACGCCTTCGGACAAAGCCTTTTCGATCACCGGCAGGATGCGGGTGATGCCATCCTCGACCGAGCGGTTGGTGTTTTTCTGCGAATGGGTCTCAGAGGCGGAGACCGAAATGGACAGATGCTTGACCCCAACCGCCAAGGCCCGATCAAGGCCAGAGCCATTGAGCACCAAGGCGGTATAGACCACGCTCTCCTTTGGCTCGATGCGGTCAAACAACGCATCGGTATCGGCCATTTGCGGCACCCATTTGGGATGAACGAAGGAGCCGACCTGGATCCGCCGCACGCCAGCAGCCTCAAGATGGCCAAGGAAGTGCAGTTTTTCATCCAAGCTCAAAAGACGCTTTTCATTCTGCAGCCCGTCGCGCAGAAATTCGTCCTCGATGAGAATGTCACCTGAGAGTTTCATCATCAGAAGCCCATCATCCGAGGAAGCCATGTCACCGTGTCTGGCAGGAAGGTGATGATGATGAGCACCAGAACTTCAACCACGAAGAAGGGCATGATGGCCTTGATCAATCGGGCCATGCCGACCCCGGCGACGCTCTCCGCCACAAAGAGGCAGAGACCAAGTGGTGGAGTAATCAGGCCGATCATCAGGTTGAAGATGACGACAATGCCGAAATGAACCGGATCGACCCCAAGCGACACGGCGATCGGATGCAGGATCGGCACCAGAACCAGCATTGCGGCGATGCCTTCAAGAAACAGGCCAACAAACAGGAACAGCAGGATGACCGCGATCAGGAAGGTGGTCTTGCTGTCGACATTGCCCAGCACCCAGTCGGTGACCATGTTGGGAATGCGATTGTAGGTGAGGAGCCAGTTGGCGGCGGCGACGGCGGCGATGATCACCAGAATGACCGCGCTGTCGCGCATGGCGCCCGAAAAAATCTGCGGCAGGCGTTTGAAGGAAATCTTGCGATAGACAAACAGACCCAGCACCAATGCATAGCAGACCGCGAAGCTTGCCGCTTCGGTCGGCGTGACAACGCCGAGCAGGATCGAACCGACAACAAAGACTGGCATCAAGAGTGGCAGGATTCCGCCCATAATGGCGTCCCTGTTCGAGGTGCCGTGGATGTTTCTCTCACCTGAGACCGTGTCGGCCTTGACCGTCAGCATGACATAGATCGAGAGAAACACCGCCAGCAGCAAGCCGGGGACGATACCAGCCAGAAACAGCGCGGGAACGGAGACACCAGAGACGATGAGGGCGTAAATGATGACGGGAATGGATGGAGGAATAATCGGGCCAATTACCGAGGAGGCTGCCGTGAGCGCAGCCGCAAAGGCGCGGTCATAGCCATGCTTTTCCATTTCGGGAATGAAGACCCGGCCAATGGCCGAGGTGTCGGCAACCGCCGAGCCGGACAGCCCGGCAAAGATCACCGAAGCCCAGATATTGACATGGGCAAGACCCGCACGAAACCCGCCAACCAGTACATTGGCAAAGGCGATGATGCGGCGGGTAATGCCGCTTTCGTTCATCAATTCGCCCGCCAGAATAAAGAGCGGGATTGCCAGAAGGGGATAGGAATCGAGCCCCTTGAACATTTCGGTTGCGACGATGCGCAAGGTATAAGGTGCTTCGCCTGTGGTCATGAACCAAATGAGGGCAACTAGAATGGCGAACGCGATGGGCAGCCCCAGCAACAGGCCGGATGTCAGAATGAAAATGGTCATGCGTCACCCTTTTCCTGAATGCGTTCAATAAAGCGAATGCCAGCGGAAATCGCCAGAATGATGCCGCCGCAGGCAATCGCGGCCTGCCAAGTTCCAACCCGCCCGAGCCATTCGAGCCAGGCCATGTCGAGGCTCTGGGCCAGCTCCTTGGCCGTACCGATAAGCCCGGAGGCTTCGATCTGCGGTCGCCGGGATGCGAAGGCAATCCCTGACAGCGTGAGGCCAATGCCGGTTGCAAGCGTGACCAGATCCATCGCGGCGAAAGTCCAGCGCCGCCATTGATCCGTCAGTATGTCCGTAACGATGGAAAAGCGAATATGTCGATCCTGCAGATATGCCAAGCCAATGCCGAACATGACCCCATAGATGGTCAGATAGATCGGCATTTCCTCACCCCAAGCCAGAGAATGGCCAGTGGTGTAACGACGCACGGAATTGACCAAAATGATCGCAAAGACCAGAGCAATGGAAAGGCCTGCGCCAAAAGCCCAAATCCGCTGGGTAAACCGACTGATTACACGCATTCGATGTCTCACGATCCTTTGGGTGGGAGAGATGGGTGGCGTTTGGGCGGCCACCCATCCTTGGGTCTTACTTGGTGGCAGCTTTCACAGCAGCATCAAGCTTTTCAATCCACTCGGCTTCGCCGCCCAGCTCGCCAGCCAGCCATTTTTTGACAGCTGGTTGCGCCGCATCGCGGAACTGCGCCAATTCTTCGGCGGTTGGCGAATAGACCTGCATGCCTTCGGCTTGCACGGCATTCACACCAACGGCGGTGGAGAATTGCTGAATGGAACGACCCATATTGCCTGCCACGACGGCTGCTTTCTGCACCACGGCCTGCTCGGCAGGGGAAAGGGACTGGAAGAACTCATCAGAGATGAGCAGGAAGTCGGCTGCATAGACGTGACCGTCAAGGGTCATGTATTTTTGCAGTTTATGCAGGCCGTTATTGTAGATCACGCCGACCGGATTTTCCTGACCGTCAACCACACCTGTTGACAGAGCATTTGGCAATTCGGTCCAGGCAATCGGTGTTGGCTCGCCGCCAAGGCCCTTGACCATCTCAATATAGAGCGGGATCGGCTGGACACGGAATTTGAGGCCCTTCATATCTGCCGGGGTGCGAATTTCGCGCTCACCATTGGTGAAGTTGCGGAAGCCGGTTTCCCCGTAGGCAAGCGTACGCAGGCCGGTTTTATCCAGACAATGTGCGGCCAGTTCGCTCCCGAAGGAACCATCCAGCACGTTCCATGCCACTGGTGCAGACGGGAAGGTGTAAGGAATATCCAGCACGGATGCCGCGCGGCAGATTTTTGACATGGCACCGGAAACCATCACCACCTGGGTGAGATTGTCCTGTGCCTGAGCGACGAGTTCATCTTCGTTGCCTAACGCACCGGCTGGGAACAACTCGACTGTCAGACCGGTTTCGCCTTCAACGATGTTTTTGAAGATTTCGGCTGCGGCGCCCTTTTTCGAGCTTTGCCAATCAGCCGGGTCAACGTGAGCGAAGCGGATGGTCTGGGCCTGTGCACTGGCAGCAACGCCCAAGCCAATGGCCAGGCCTGCAAGGGCTGACAGGGTTTTGGTTGTGAAATTACGCATGGTTCTCCTCCCATTTCGATAAAGTCAGTGTGATCTATTGATTTCAGGGCTTACTGTGTGCGTGCAAAAAGGCCTCACGCATCACATCTCGATCGGGGCTTTGCTCGGTGAAAAGAGCAAATGCCCTTACAGCCTGCCAGAGCGCCATGCCACCACCACCCATGGTGCGGCATCCTTGAGCGCGCGCTGCTGCAAGCAATTCGGTTTCCATTGGAAAATAGATGATATCTGCCACCCAGGCGCCATGCGGAATGGAGGCAACAGGCAAGGGCGTTCCCGGCAGTTTTGCCATACCCACAGGGGAGGCATTGACCAGTCCGTCACAATTCTGGACTGCCTCTTGTGCATTGGTGACGACCTTGATCCGGCGCGGGTCATAATGCTTGGAAAGCTCACTGGCCAGATCTTGGGCGCGCGCTTGTTCAGGGTCACAGAGGCGCAACTCGCCCACCCCCTCGCACAGAAGACCATAAGCAGTCGCCGCGCCAGCCCCGCCAGCGCCAAGCTGCAAGACACGCTCTCGGGCAACGCCGGTCAACTCGGTTCGAAAGGCTTCGGCAAACCCCCAGATGTCGGTATTGTGGCCATACCGGCGGCCATCGCGCAGAACGACCGTGTTGACGGCACCAACGCGTTCGGCATTTTCTGACAACTCGTCAAGGAAAGGAATGATTTCCTGCTTGCACGGATAGGTGATGTTCAAACCATCGAACCCCATCCACTCGGCGGTCTTTAGAAGGTTTTCCAGAGAAAGCTTGCAGTCGAAATCGAGGTCCAGACGACGATAGACCAGCGGGAAGCCGAGGGCTCGAGCGGCAGCCTCATGCATGGCCGGGGTACGAGATCCTGCGATTCCTGCACCGATAAGCCCAATCAGGACGGATTTCGGCTCCGCTTGATGCTGCATTGTGTGATTGTTCATGTCTCACTCCCTGCACCATAATTAACTGAACAGTTAAATCTGTCAATTGTTTTTAACTGGACAGTCCATTAGGGTAAGGGAAACACGATATGCAGGCTTCAGATGACCAACCAGAAGAGCGCAGCTGCGCCCGAGCGAAAGAAGAGATGGAAGCAGGATCCGGAGGCTGTGCAAGCCAGCATTCTGGAGGCGGCTGCGACGGAGTTTGCCGAGCACGGTTTGACTGGCGCACGCGTCGATGACATTGCCGATCGTTCTCGCTTTACCAAGCGGATGATCTATTATTATTTCAATGACAAAGAGACCCTCTATCTGCGTGTTCTGGAAGAAGCCTATCGCAAGGTACGCGGTGAGGAAGCGGCGCTGGATCTATCATCCCTGAATGCCAAACAGGCCCTGCGCAAACTGGTCGAATTCACCTTCGATCATCATCGCAAGAATGAGCCTTTCATCCGACTGGTGATGATTGAGAATATCAACAACGGCCGTCATCTGGAAACGTCGACCCTGATTGCCAAGGTCAATGAAAGCGCTGTAGATCGGATCAATGAGATCTGCGCTCTTGGCAAAGAGGACGGAACCATCCGCGCCGACCTGTCACCGCTGGAGTTGCACTGGATGATCAGCGCGATGTCCTTTTTCAATGTCTCCAACCAGCCCAGCTTCGCCCGCGTCTTTGGCGGCACCCTGTTTTTGCCCGACGGTCAGGAACGGTTGCGTGACATGGTCGTTGAGGCTGTGCTTGCAATTGCCGAGCCTAAGCTTTGAGGAAAATTCTTCATACGGGTCAGGGTCTTTTGTGCGACAGTTTGGCAGATATGAATCAATGTGGTTTTCTAGATCGTGCCCCTTTTGCTGCATCGCCAGTGAAAAGCATGATGTCGATTGTGATGCAGATATAGAGTGCATTGCGGGGTCGGCAAAAACCGCTGCGTTCCCGCCAAAGCGTACCGCGAACAGGATGTCACTGGAGTGGCCCAAGCCGAAAGAGGCTCTTTCCTGCGCTCCGACTTGATGATCGAACAGGCTGGACGCCAGCATGGTATGGCTGCATCAGGATTCCTGTGGTCGGTCATCTTCGCGGTGTTTTCACCCACCTTGGTGAGTTTTTCGGCAATAGTTCTTTGTACTTGACTGTGAGGAAATGCCGCTCACCCACACGGCGCTTCAAAATCACTGCGGCAAATTGCGTGGCTGTTTGAAGTTGATCGGTCAGGGCAGTCTTGAACTTGAAACGAAGCTTGTGGATAGAATCGATCCGTTGCATCTATCAGGCTAGGTTCTCGCGGGCGTTGAGACTCCGGGATTTATGATCGTCAAGCGCACAGGTCATGGCTATTTTGGAATGGCTTCCACCGGTGTCAAACATAGCTGCGACAAATGCGATTGACTGGTAGATTTCAGATTTTCAAATATTTGTGATCTTCGAGATTTGATCCAATATTGGCGCTAAATCTATCATCCGTTTGAATGCAAAATCAATTTTGGCGACACCCGTGACAATTGAAATCCCTTGAATTTCTATGCTTTTAGATGACATTTGCCGCATGCCCAACGTTACATTTGTATTTGCTTGCACAATAGCTAAAGCTGCTGGCATGTCGCTTTCTGAAGATGGCAGCCTTTGGAGCGATGGTGAAATTGTTCACCGGGTTGTTCAACCAGTGGACGGGCGTCTCACCTCCCCCCCCCTCACCACTGACGTAAGACCAACGGGATGGGCGTATAGCTCAGCGGGAACGCAGAGCAAGAGCCGAAGGCAATTGCGAAAACTTCGTTGTCCACTCACATTGACTGGTGTGAATAAAATCAGAGACTGAAAGGCTGGGCCTCAAGCTCATTCTATGAACGAAGCCATTGTTTTTCTTGACGAATGAGGAGAAAGGATGGTGGGCGTAACTGGGATTGAACCAGTGACCCCTTCGATGTCAACGAAGTGCTCTCCCGCTGAGCTATACGCCCATCCTGTTGGCGATCTATGGTTTTCGCCTTGCGGTGAGAAGGCTTCTACCGCCCTCAAGAAGTGATTGCAAGCCCCTTTTGCAAACTTGTCACATAGGGCTGTGGATCTGTGAAAAAACATGCACCACCAACACCATGGCGCATGGAAAGAAGATCACAGGGCCCGATCAGGCGGCAAGCATTTTGCCGACTTCATTCACCAGATCACGCAGATGGAAGGGCTTGGAAAGCACCTTGGCGTCCTTTGGAGCCTGGCTGTCAGGATTAAGGGCCACCGCCGCAAAGCCTGTGATGAACATCACTTTGAGATCCGGATCAAGTTCTGTCGCCCGGCGCGCCAGTTCGATGCCGTCCATCTCAGGCATGACGATATCGGTCAACAGCAAGGTGAAAGGCTCTTCACGCAGGCGATCATAAGCGCTTTTACCATTATCGAAGGAGACGACCTCATATCCGGCATTCTGCAATGCCCGCGACAAGAAGCGGCGCATATCGTTATCATCTTCAGCAAGCAAAATCTGTGACATGTCTCTTTGGTCTCCAGCCGCTTCGTCGGGCTTTTCGTTCAATGATGGAGCCCGGCTTCGCCCGGGGATTGTCCTGATCCTACATTTCTTGTCCTCACGGGTAAAGATCCCGTGAATTCTGACGGACATTTTACAAGCTTTCCTCAAGCACATCATCAATTGTGATGATTTAACCAAATATTAAGGAAAGAAACCTCCCGCCTTATCGCAATCTGCGATAGTCTTCCAGTATGAACCACCACGACCGGGATGGAGCCACGGCAAGCCGATGATGGCAATCCGCGCAAATCAGCTTCTAGCTAGCAACCAATTGCTTGCAAGAGGGGGATTGCACGAATCCGCCAGTTGGGAATATCATGGACCACAATCCGATGGCTTGACCGCGACATGGCGGGGCGAGCTGCGGCAATAAAACAAGAAGCCGAGAGACCGCGTTGACATCATCGAAATTCGCAGCATTTGACACCCTTGAAAACGCGTTTCTTCTCCATGAGCCAGAGGAGCAGCTGGCCCCGTTTCTATTCAACTCCCCTCATTCAGGCCGCTGCTACACCCAAGCCTTCAAGGACTCCAGCCGATTGGGAGAAATGGAGTTACGCCGGTCGGAAGATGCTTTCGTTGATCTGTTGTTTAAAAAGGTGCCCGATGTTGGCTTGCCTTTGCTGAAGGCCCATTTTCCGCGTGCTTTCCTCGATCTCAACCGGGAGCCCTATGAACTCGATCCAAGCATGTTCGACGCTCCGCTGCCTTCCTACGTCAAAAGCGCTGGTGCTCGGGTGGGCGGTGGCCTCGGGACGATCGCCAGAATCGTTGCAGAGCGCCGCGAGATCTACAAACACCGCCTGACGGTAGAAGAAGGGCTGGAGCGCATCGAAACATTCTACAAACCCTATCATCAGACGCTGAGACGACAAATGGCCCTCACCCATGTCGATTTCGGCTATGCCTGTCTGATCGATTGCCATTCGATGCCCTCCCGCGTGCTGCAAAATACCAATCCGGCAAACCGCCCAGACATCATTCTGGGTGATCGCTATGGCACCAGCTGTCATGCCTCCCTGACCGATGCGGTAAAAGGAATCCTGACACATCTTGGTTTCAAGGTAGAAATGAACCGCCCTTATGCCGGCGGCTTCATAACCCAGCATTATGGTCGCCCCCTGAAGGGGCTTCATGCCCTCCAGATCGAAATTGATCGCAGCCTTTATATGGATGAGGATACCTTCACGCCGGTTGCCCATTTCGATGAACTGACGGATCTGTTTGCCCGCTTTGCCGAGCTGCTGATGCAGTGCGCCAATGACGCCTTCCTGCCGGAAGCAGCTGCCGCGGAATAGTATCCTCGCGCTCCTCTGCTATTCCCCTGCCCCTCCCCCTATCCCCGCCTTGATTATGCAAAGCGCACACACATCCGCATTGGCTTGCGGACCAACAGGGGTACGGGAAGGCATAGAAAAGGGGACTGGGCAAAGAAAAAGGGCCGCAAAAAGATGCGGCCCGCGAAGTCTAAGGAGGAAACGCCCAGCAAGGGCGGCGGGAATAAATTCCGCACTGCAACAATGGCACCGAAAGCCCAGAAATTCAAGACAATCCTGCCTCAAGGCGCGGAGACTGGCTCGGATCGGAGTTTTTCACGAACTTCCAAAAATCCTCCAAATCATTGAATAATAATATATTTCCTCCCTTGTCCGGGCTTTATTTCAGCCTTCAAATTTACTGTGCATAATTTTTAGGCCAATTTCCGAAAATACTATAATTGCACAAAAAATAGACATATGCCTCCTGTTCTGATGCGAATTCCATCACCACAGAAGTCGAGTTTTCCAGCACAGCCAATGGCCTGACCGGAGGCTCACGCTTTGGTGATATTGCGTGTGATCAGCGTCACAGCCAATTCATTTCCCATTGATCAGCTTTCCCGACAGGATGCAATTGTCCGCTGAGCACAACCGATCAGACGGACCAAGTTTCAAAACGCAAACAACATTTTTGCTCACATCACTTACTCCGGGAGACTACCATGTCTAACAATGCAAAAACCTTCTCCGCAGCCCTCGTCGCTGGCGCTGTCGCCACTTTCGTTTCCGCCGGTGCCATGACCGCCCTGACCACCGACGGCGTACAGGCTGCCGAAATGGAGAAATGCTACGGTGTTGCGCTCAAAGGCCAGAATGATTGCAAGGCTGGTCCAGGCACCACCTGCTCGGGTTCCTCCACCATGGACTATCAGGGCAACGCCTGGAAGCTGGTCCCTAAAGGCACCTGCACCACCATGAAAACCCCACATGGCATGGGCAGCCTGACCCCGAAAAAAATGTAAGACCGGCCGCACCTGCGGACGATTTTTGAGAGGTACAGGCAAGAGGTAAAGTCCCATGACATTGTCCAACACCCTGTCTGCCTCGTCTTCCAAACCGATCCCGGCGCGTGCCGGGGTCGGTCTGAAGGCGGAGCATTATCAGACGATCCTTGAAACAAATCCCGACATTGGTTGGTTTGAAGTGCACCCTGAAAATTACATGGGGGCAGGCGGTCCGCCGCATAAATACCTGACCGAGATCGCCAGTCGCTATCCGCTGTCCCTGCACGGGGTCGCCGCCTCCATTGGCGCTGACCAGCCGCTGGATCAGGGCCATCTCGACCGCCTCAAGGCGCTCAATGAGCGTTACATGCCCGGACTTTTCTCCGAGCATCTGGCATGGTCGAGCCATGACGAGCTTTTTTTCAACGATCTTCTTCCCGTCCCCTATCGCGAAGACAGCCTTGAGCGGGTCGTCGCCCATGTGGATCAGGTTCAGACCCTGCTGGGTCGCAAAATCCTGATTGAAAATCCGTCGGTCTATGTGGCATTCGAAAGCTCCACCATGTCCGAGATCGCCTTTCTGGAAAAACTGGTGGCCCGCACCGGTTGTGGCCTGCTGCTTGACTGCAACAATGTTTATGTCTCAGCGACCAACCAGAATTATGACCCTGTCGCCTATCTCGACGCCTTCCCCGTGGAGCATGTTGGTGAGGTGCATCTGGCCGGATTTGCGCGCGATGAAGATGATGAAGGCGAAATTCTGCTGATTGATTCCCATGATCGCGAGGTCGCCGATGTGGTCTGGCAGCTCTATGACCACGCGCTCAAACGCTCCGGTACCGTGCCGACCCTGATCGAATGGGACGGCAACATTCCCACTTGGGACGTGCTGTTTGCGGAAGCTGAGCGAGCAGAAGCCATCCTTGATCAGCATCGCAAGGCGGGAGACCTCCGTCATGCTGGCTAATGATCGGGTCAAAAATCTGGGCACGGTCCAGACCGGCTTTGCATCGGCCCTCCTCAATCTCGAGGATCCGGTGCCCGCCGACATAATTGGTCCCAAGCCCGGCAAAAAGGCCGTCAAACGCTTTGGCGTCTATCGCAACAATGTGCTCAGCAGTCTCATCGAAGCCATGGCGGGGGTCTATCCGGTGGTGCGCGATCTGGTCGGCGAGGAATTTTTCAACGCCACCTGCTCGATCTACATTCGCCAGCATCCGCCACGTTCCAAGATGTTGATCACCTATGGCGATGCATTTGCCGAGTTTCTGGCAAATTTCCCGCCAGTTGCCGAACTGCCCTATCTGGCAGACGTCGCAAGACTGGAGCGAGCTTGGCTCGATGCCTATCACGCGGCCGACGCCGCACCATTCGACCCATCCATGTTGCAATCAATCCCGCCGCAACGTTTGGGCGCGCTGACCTTTGCCTTTCATCCCGGTGCACACTTGCTTCGGTCCGACCATCCGGTCTTTTCCATCTGGTCGGCTCATTCTGAACATGGCGACACTGTCGACCTTGGCACCGTAGAACAGGCAGCACAGTCCGTTCTCGTCACCCGCCCGCACTGGCAGGTGTCGGTGACCATGCTGCCCGATGGCGCAGACCTCTTCTTTGCCGCCCTCATGGAAGGGGCGACCCTCGCTGACGCCGCAGAGCGAGCTGCCAGCGCTTACGACAATTTTGATTTTGGCCAGCATTTCACTGGCCTCTTGCAAACCGGCGCCTTGTTGAGCGCCCATTAACCCGAACAAACTGAAGCTGCCCTCCCCCGCAACGCAGCCTTCAGACAGCCTAACAACGGATACGAACATGTCTCTACTCGACCGGCTTATAGCCTTACACAACCGCACTTTCTCAGCACTGGATGCTGCACTGTCCGACTGGTTCCTCGGTCTTGCTGCCCGGTTGATTTTCTCCAGCGCCCTGTTTTTCTATTATTTCAACTCCGGCATCAGCAAACTGGGCGAGGGTTTCTTCGGAATATTCAATCCCTCCGCCGGTGCCTATGGCCAGATTCTGCCAACCATCGCCGAAGCCGTGCTGTATGACACCAGCCAGATCGCCTTCTTCCCTTGGACGATCATCGTCATTCTGGGCACCGTCACCGAAATCATCCTGCCATTTCTGATCCTATTTGGTCTGGTCACACGTCTCGCCAGCCTTGCCTTCATTGGCTTTATTGCCGTTCAGACCTATGTCGACATCGCCTTCCACGGCCTTGAAAGCGAAACCATTGGAGCGGTGTTCGATCAGGTACACAATTCAGAAATTCTCGACTACCGCCTCTTGTCCATCCTGCCGCTGCTCCTGTTGATCCTCAAAGGCCCCGGCAAGGCATCCCTTGACTATCTGCTGACAAAAACGATCCAGCCAAGCGGCAAATTGGCAGCAGCCTGAATACAAGATCAGAATTGGTCTTGACCCGGGCAAGCGAGCTTGGTCCTATGGGACACCAGCCAGACACCTTTTCAGGCACCTCTTTGGGCCACTGCCTGAAGAGGTTTTTGTCTCTTGCCTCAAGGATCAAACATGCAATTTGCCAGCGACAACTGGGCCGGGGCCTCTGCCAAGGTCATGGACGCCCTGTCCCGCCACAATGATGGTGCCGCCCCCGCCTATGGCGGTGATGACCTCACCCAACAGATCGAAACCCGTTTTCAGGACATTTTCGAAACCGATTGTTCCGTCTTCATGGTCGCAACGGGCACCGCCGCCAATGCGCTGTCGCTCTCAACGCTGACCGGTCCGGGCGGTACTGTCTTCTGCCATATGGACGCCCACATACGGGTTGATGAATGCGGCGCACCGGAATTTCTGACTTCGGGTGCCCGCATGTGGGGTCTGGAAGGTCGCCATGGCAAACTGACACCAGACGCCATCCGGCATGGTCTGGAGCAAGTCCCCCATGGGATTGTCCATCATGGCCAACCCAATGCCATTTCCCTCTCTCAGGCCACCGAATACGGCACCGCCTACTCACTGAGGGAACTGGAAGCATTGGCAACCATTGCCAAGGACCAGAAACTCGCCCTGCATATGGATGGCGCCCGCTTTGCCAATGCCATGCTGGCTATCGGAGCAACACCGGCTGAAATGACATGGAAATCCGGTGTCGACGTCCTGTCGTTCGGCGCGACGAAAAATGGGGCTTGGTGCGCTGAAGCCGTGGTCTTTTTCAACAAGGATTATGCGAGCGACTTCATCTATCGCCGCAAACGGGCTGGCCATCTCTTCTCCAAAATGCGCTTTGCCGCCGCCCAGTTTGATGGCTACTTTGCCGACGACCACTGGCTGGACAATGCAACGCACGCCAACAAGATGGCCAACCGTCTGATTGATGGCCTTAAGGCATCCAACAGCAGCCGCATCGCCTGGCCGAGCCAGTCCAACGAGGTCTTTGCCATCCTGCCCAAGACAGCAGCCGAACAAGCCCGCGAGGCGGGCGGCAATTTCCATGAATGGCCGTCAGCAGGCCTGCCGGATGAAGACTGCCCCGGCGAAGGGGAGTGCCTGGTTCGTCTGGTCTGTTCCTTCCGCACCCAACCAGATGAAGTCGACGCCTTCCTCGCGGCCATCAACAAAAGCGAAGCACCCCACAAAATCGGATAGCAAAACGGCTCCAGCGACATGTATCGCTGGAGCCGTTCTGTGAGAGGACCGATTGCCCTCAGGCACGGTGTGTGGGAGGAAGACCCTCAGGCAATCGGAGCGACCTTTTGGAAAAGGTCAGGGAGGAATGTGGGGGAGTGTGTGGAGCGTGGATCACGCTCCACCTTGATCTTGTCGGATCGAAGAAATGATTAGTGGGTGTTACCTTCGATCATCGTCTGATCGGATGCGCTTTTGATGGCGATCTGGCGTGGTTTTTTCGCCTCAGGCAATTCTCGGGACAGATCGATATGCAACAGGCCATGCTCCATGCTTGCGCCTTCCACCTGCATATAGTCAGCAAGCTGGAACTGGCGCTCAAACGCACGGGACGCGATGCCGCGATGCAGATAATCCCGGTCCTTGTCCGCCTCATCAGCGACCTTTTCACCAACCACGGTCAGCGTGTTTTCCTTCACTTCGATAGAAATGTCTTTCTCGGTGAAGCCCGCGACAGCCATGGAGATGCGATAGCCATTCTCGGAAAGGCGCTCGATATTGTAAGGGGGATAGGAAGATGCTCCGCTATCCGGGCTTGAAACAGTGTCCAGCATGGAGAAAAGCTTGTCAAAGCCAACGGTGGAGCGATAGAGCGGGGTAAAATCGTAGTGACGCATGGAAATGCCCTCCTTTGAGCAGCAGGTTTGCGTATTTTTCAAAATGGTCATTCTCCCGTTCAGTGGCGAGAATGAGACGGCACCGGAGCCGTTTTGGCCTCCGATATACGAGATATGGAAATGGTCAAATTCCTTTTCAAGACTTTTTCTTCGAAAAAATGCACCAACCCCGCGAGCGGCCAATTCGTGCAAAAAGTGGCAGGATTTGGGCCTGCCACAGCATCGCCACGATGATAAATCCCAGATGAACAGGACCTTCCAATTGCGTTCAGCTAGCCCCTGCTAGGGTGAAATCACAACAACAAAATGGGCAGCAGGCACACCAACGCAAAAGGAAAGGCAAGATCATGAAAGCAATAGCAGTCGCACTTCCCCTTCTCGTCGCAACCCTCATCGGTGGACCAGCCTCGGCCCGTCCGATCGACCTCACGGCAATGAATGGTCAGCTCGTTATCTCCATCGGCAAGGCCGAACAGGTGAGACATTACGGCTGGGATCAGCGCAAGGCCGTCAAACATCATGGCAAGCAGCGCCGCTTCGAGCCACTGCCGCCACGCAAGATCGCTCGCATTCTGAACAACCGCGGTTTTACCGGTCTTAGAAACATGCGCACCGATGGCCGCGTCTATACCGTCAAGGCACGTGGCAAGCGTGGCAATCTGGTCCGTCTGACCGTCAATGCCCGCAACGGCAAGATCATCGACCGTCAGCTGCTGCGACGCCTCAACCGTGTCGACCGGCGCGCCAATGACCATAGCGCCCGCTGGGACTATCGCAACGACCGCCGCCCCTTCTGGATTCGCTAAGCCCTGATCCAAATGACATCAGAGCAATTCCCCGCAGAAGCAAAACCCCGTATCCTTCCAGCAAGGTTCGGGGTTTTGTGCGGTCCTTCATCCTTACGCCGATGCCGTGGTGCACTATTCTAGGGTCCAGCCGCCCCATTGAGCGGGAAAAAGACAAAATGGGCAGCATTTCCTCTCCCAATCCCCCAGCATTTGGGTAAACTGGGGCAAGCGTCGCCAACTGGGAAAGAGAATGTCGGACAAGCGCAAAGATTTGAAAAAACTGGACAATTATCCAGATCTGATGGACGCCCGCTGCCAGACGATGAAAACCTATGATGGCTTTTCCTTGCGCACAGCACTTTGGCCTGCCACCGTCCCCGCACCCAAGGGCACCATCTGCCTGTTGCAGGGACGATCCGAATTCATCGAAAAATATTATGAAGTGATCCAGGAGCTACGCCAAAAGGGCTTTGCCGTGGCAACCTTTGACTGGCGTGGACAAGGAGGGTCAGACAGATTGCTGGACGATCCGCTGAAGGGGCATGTCAGGCGCTTTGCCGATTATGGCCGCGATCTTGATCAGTTCATGAAACAGATCGCCCTTCCCGACACGCCGCGACCGCATTTTGCGCTGGCCCATTCCATGGGTGGCCTGATCCTGCTCTCGAACTTGCCCCACATGCGCACTCTGTTCGAACGCACCCTGATCACCACACCTTTATTGGAACTGGCATCGCAACAGCGCCGCTTCATGGGTCTTCGCTTCCAGCAACAGACCATCCGCAAGCTTGCCGGTTTCCTGCGTTTCCTTGGACGGGGCAAAGCCTATATGCTGGGTGCCGACCGCAAACCAATCGACCCGCTGGGCTTTGAAGGCAATCCACTCACCTCGGACGGTCCGCGCTATGACCGCAATCGGCGCTATCTCGTCGATTTTCCCGAACTGGCCATAGCCGGACCGACGGCCAGTTGGCTACATGAAAGCTGCAAGGCGATGGATCATCTGCAATCAAGCGACGTTCAGGCCACGATCCACACGCCGACCCTCATTATCACAGCCTCACAAGACACCATTGTCAGCACCAACATGGCCGAGCAGTTTGCGTCATCGACCCGCGCAGCCTATGCCATCAGCATCGCTGGCAGCCGCCATGAAGTGATGATGGAGCGCAACATCCTGCGCCAACAATTCTGGGCCGCCTTTGACAGCTTCATCCCCGGCAGCAATCCCGTGGAATTGACCGACGTGGCAAGTTGACCGCCAGTCTGTGGCAATCAGGCTTTGCCCGCCAGCAGCGCAATGGCTTGCTCGAGTAGAGCCTCATTGGCCGCGGCAATCACCTGCCCACCGTCAAAGGCCGAGCCACCAGTCCAGTTGGTGACAATGCCGCCAGCCCCTTCAATGATCGGAATCAGCGGCGCAATATCAACTGGCTTCAGGGACGATTCAACAACCAGATCCCCATAGCCCAACGCTACCATGCAGTAGGCATAACAATCCGTGCCATAGCGCGTTAGACGAGCCTGTGCCTCAACCCGACGATAAGCGATCAGTTCATCCCCGACAAACAGATCAGGCGTGGTGGTGAAAAGCGTGGCTTCGCTTATGTCATGGCAAGCCCGTGTCTTGATTGAACGTTTGCCGTCCGGCCCCTGATAAAAGCTTTCTAGCCCGTTGCCGAAATAGCGTTCACCGGTAAAGGGCTGGCTCATCATGCCAAGCGAGGCGCCATCCTTATGGCGGTAACCAATCAGGGTGCCCCATGTTGGCAAACCGGAGATGAAGGCGCGCGTCCCGTCGATCGGATCAAGAATCCACAGCCCATCCGCATCAAGATTTTCGTCTTCGAACTCTTCACCCAGAATGCCATGATCAGCAAATTGCGCCAAAATCGCCCGACGCATCTCCAGCTCGGCCTGTTTATCGGCCTCGGTCACTGGATCAAACCCTGCTTCTTCCTTGTTCTCGACAGCAATCGGCGCCCGGAACAACGGCATCACCGCATCCCGCGCCAGATCGGCGAGATGGTTGAGAAAAGCATAGTCCGGGTGGCGTGAAGTCTCGGTCATAGTCGCGTCCATTCCTTAAGAGCGCCAGAGGCTGTTGGGGCGTGCCGGAGCGATCGGCTAAAGAGGATGCAAGCCTTTTACTCAAACGACCACATCCCTGCAATCGCCATAGCACGAAAAATGCCAAAGCGGACAGTTTGTAGCGCTCGCACTGAATGAACAGGCGCGGTCAGCGGCTGTCGGACCAGGAGAAATTATCCACCCGCATTTGCGGCACGGACAGGGAAGACGGCGTGACCGGCGCTCCCTTGTTTGCCGCATCCGATGGCTGCGCCAGAGAGACAGGTTTGACCAGCTTGTCGGAATCAAGCGGCGGTTTGCGCAAGACAAAGATATCCCGGCTTGCACCACGCCCTTCCCTCAGCGCCGCCTCATCGGCCGAGGCCAGATTGTCCGGCAGCACATCTTCGGCCACCGATTGAGACAAGGCGCGTACGACAAGTTTTTCGACAAAGAAGGCAAGCTTGCGCCGCCCGGCTTTGTTGAACCGAATGGCGTTGCCCTGACGCAGACGGCGATCCTGCCCGGTCAGATCCGGGCCGCGATAGGAGAAGTTCCCCTCTTCATCAGCAAAGGCATCCCAGACATCAATGAACCGCTCGCCACGCTCCGTCAGACGACTGGCGACAAGATCGTTCAGATAACGCAGATCGGTGGACAATTTCTTGCTGCCAACCGGCGGCAAACCCACCCAGAAAACCGGCCTGTCCTGCAGTGCAAAAGCCAACCGAAGCCGATCAATCTCGCGCCCATAGGACCGGACCCAGCCATCGGTCTTGAAGTCATAGGCAGGATAGATCTGAGCGCCTTCTTCATCCTTTTTCGCCGGCATCTTGATGCGATCATTCAATCCCACCATCACGACTGCGAAACTGAAGGGCTTGGAATCGAACAAAGCCTCGGGATCCTTCAAGACATTGCGACTTGAATTATAGAGAATGCCGCTGCTCGGCTTGGCATGAATTTCCACCTTCACGTCAGGGACTTGCGAGAAGGCATCTTTCAGCCCCCAGGCAATATCCTGACCGAATTCATCGCCAAACACGGCAATCACCGCAGCATCAGGATCCTTGCTGACCGTGGAGATGACCGGCTTGACCGGCCCAGCCCGCCGCACCGGCTTTTTCGTACGCTTGGTCTTTTCTTCTTCTTTTTTGCGACTGCGGCGTTTGAACAGCCGCTCAAAGAAACCAAGCGCAACGTCATACCGCCCGTCATCAACCGCCACTGCAGGCGCTTCGTGTCGCAACAGGGGCGCTGCGGACAATGGAGAGACCAGAGCCGCCTCCAACAGCAGACAGGCGCCAATCATCAGCGACAGGCAAAGCCTGATGCCCTTTGGTCCCCTTTTGCAATGTTGCGTCTGTCCACTCATGGTCTCAATCGATGCTCATCTGTCTCGTTGCTATAGATTTACCCGCCTTTGCGCAGAGCCTCAAGCAAATATCCACTTGGAAAGCCATCCGGAATGCGACCGGAGCGTTTCTGCCAATGACGGATTGCAGCCTTCGATTTGGATCCCAACCGGCCGTCGACACCTCCGGTGTCATAGCCTCGCCGATTGAGCAGCGTCTGCAGTTCTTTCCGCTCGGTTCGGGTCAACATCCTGTCGCCGCGCGGCCATGTTCCGGTAAAGCCACCACCGCCGCGAATCCGGTCGGCCAAATGCCCCACCCCGAGCGCATAGGCATCCGCATTGTTGTAGCGCTTGATGACCGAGAAATTCTTCAGCATCAAGAAGGCCGGACCACGATAGCCAGCCGGAATGATCAACCGGGCCTGATCGTCTGGCCGCGGGAATGGCTGCCCCTTTGCCCGTTTGATGCCCAGTTTTGACCACTCAGCCAAACTCTTGGTCACCCGCCCGTCCGCCAGTTCAAAAGCGAATGTCTTTGGCAGTGCAACCTCATAGCCCCATGTCTTTTCGCTCTCCCAGCCTGCGGTCGACAACAGGTTGGCTGTGGAGGCCAGAGCATCAGGCACCGAAGACCAGATATCACGCCGTCCGTCGCCGTCAAAATCAACCGCCTTGGACAGATAGGTGGTGGGAATGAACTGGGTGTGCCCCATGGCGCCTGCCCATGATCCGACCATGCTGGACGGAGCGACGTCCCCATTTTGCAGGATCTTCAGCGCTGCAAGCAATTGTGTGCGGCCAAATTTCGAGCGTCTTTTATCCGCATAGCCAAGCGTTGCCAGCGACTGGATCGTCGGTTTGATCAGCTTGGAGTTTTTGAAAATCGCACCATAGGCGCTTTCCATCCCCCAGATCGCCAGAAGGACATGCCGATCAACACCAAAGCGTTGTTCAAGCTGACTCAAAAGTGTCGCATATTGCGCTTTCATCTTGCGGCCATTCTTGATGCGGGTCTCGCTCACCGCACCATCAAGATAAGACCAGATCGGTTTGACAAATTCTGGCTGATTGCTGGCTCGTTTGATGATCGAGCTGTCATAGCGCGCACCGGCAAAAGCGGCATTGTATGTCTGGCTCGAAATGCCCGCGGATCGGGCCGTTGGCCAGAAGTCGCGGATCCACTTTTGGAACCCCGCTTCACTCGCTGCCCACCCTTCACCAGTCGACAGGGCGAGAATCAGCATGCCAGCCGACACCACTGAACGGGGATAAGAGCCACATTCCCCGGAGAGCCGGAACAATGCAAACCAAGACATTCTGCGCATCTAACAATCCTATATCTGCAAATCAGAAACACCCGGCCAGAATCATCGCAATCAAATGTGGCCAAGTTGTATTTTGTTTACCATCCTACGAACTTTTCCTTAACCAAGTTTCAAGCTGCCTGTGCCATCATCGAAGCGATATATTTCTTCTATATTGGGTACGACGTCGAAAAGCTTGGAGTCTTTGAAGAATGGCAAGACCGATCCGCAAAGCCGTATTTCCCGTCGCAGGTCTGGGAACGCGCTTTCTACCTGCAACCAAAGCAATGCCAAAAGAAATGCTGACGATCGTTGATCGCCCGGTGATTCAATATGTGGTGGACGAAGCCAAGGCAGCGGGGGTTGAGCACTTTATTTTTGTCACTGGCCGCAACAAGTCGGTCATCGAAGATCATTTTGACGTTCAGGTTGAGCTGGAACACACCCTCGAGCAGCGCGGCAAACTGGATATTCTGCGCACCTTGCGCAAGGAGCTGCCCAAAGCAGGTCACACCAGCTTCACCCGCCAGCAGCAGCCTCTTGGTCTCGGTCACGCTGTTCTTTGCGCCCGCGAACTGGTCGGCAACGAACCCTTTGCCTTGCTGTTGCCCGACATGATCATGAACTCCGAACGCGGCTGTCTCGCTGAAATGATGGACATTTACGAAAAGCAGGACTGCAATGTCGTTGCGCTCGAAAAAGTCCCCATGAGCGAAACCCACAAATATGGTGTCGTACAGACCGGTACACAGAGCGAGGATGCCCACGAAATTCTCGGCATGATCGAGAAACCCTCACCGGGCACGGCACCCTCGGACCTGATCCTGTCGGGTCGCTATATCCTGAAGCCGGAAATCTTTGATTATCTCGCCCAGCAGCCTCCCGGCAGCGGCAACGAGATCCAGCTGACTGATGCGATGATCCGGTTGAACAATGACCAGAAATTCTTTGGTGTCGAGTTCAAGGGAGACACCTATGATTGCGGCTCGAAATCCGGTTTCCTGATGGCCAATGTTGCCTTTGGCATGCAGCGCGATGACATTGCACCCAATGTGGTCGAAACCCTGCGCAGCATTCTTGCCGATTATGACGCTGGCTCGGTCTGAGCCGCAATTAAACTGACAAACAGAGCCAACAAAAAAGCGGGCCAAGCCCGCTTTTTTTTCACTCTGCGCGATGTTCGATGGAACCAATCGGCACCAAACGCGCCACTATTCCACAAGACTGACAATATTGCCCGACGGATCGATCAGATGGGCCAGCGATCCCCCCCAGAATTGCCGTTCTGGCGGCGCGACAAATGGCACACCCCGCGCCTTCAGCGCTTTGTAAAGGTCGGGAAGATTGTCGACAGCCAGCGACAGGCCGGTAAACCGCCCGATCAACGAGGACTGAGGTCCTTGGCTGTCTTCCTGCTCGATAATCACCAGCATGCCCGGCTCAAACCCGACAGCGCCCTGCTCCGAGCGATCCCAAACCATCGGCCATTCCAGCGCATTGGCATAGAATTCACGCGCGGCTGCCAGATCTCTGACAAATATTCGAAAGGCGGTTACATGCATTGGCCGTCCCCCATAATAGCCCGGACATTTGTCCGACATTCGCATGCGGGCCATTCAACCGACATCCACCCGCACCAGCGTCATTTTGATTTGGCCATCGGGAAAACAAACTGCACCTGCATCAAAGGGCCGCCCCCGACAGGGAGCAGCCTTTGGCTTGAGGATGCGGAAATTTCCTTCCAGCATCAACAGTTTGGCAATGGTTTGACGTGTCAGTCAAGGAGTAATCCATCCTGAGGCCACAAAAGTGCCCGGCTTCTTGCCTGTTCAACCGTCAACAGCCGATATTGTTTGACAATCATCATCGACTGGTTCGGCGACAGACACAAAAGCCATGGACCGCACGACAACA
This sequence comes from Cohaesibacter intestini, assembly GCF_003324485.1. Taxonomy (NCBI): domain Bacteria; kingdom Pseudomonadati; phylum Pseudomonadota; class Alphaproteobacteria; order Hyphomicrobiales; family Cohaesibacteraceae; genus Cohaesibacter; species Cohaesibacter intestini. Next base: position 1,008,143 of record NZ_QODK01000002.1, read on the forward strand.
GGCTTTCGACCAACTGATCAGAGAAACCCATCAACTTGAACAGACACAGGGTCTGCTCCCAATGCAGGGTCGCCATCATCCGGGCAACAATCTGATGTGGAAAGCCACTCATGCGAGCGATGCCGCAGACAACATCAGCAAACTGATCATTGGATGCATATTGCCGCAGGATCCCTTTGTCGAGCACGCCCTGCCGTTCCAGTTTGTCGATCTTGTTCAGGGACGATTCGAAACGATAGCGTGCCAGATAGGAATGCATCGACAGATCATATAACGGCCCGGGCACTTGTGCCTCGATGTCCTTCCACAAGCTGGCAACACTGAGATCATTGGTGCGTTTCAACGGCGCAGCAGCTTTGACATCCTCGACCCCATTGGCTTTGTCGCGACGGGACAATTCCTTGGCCAATGCCTGATCATTGGCCGCCGCATTCTTCAGAACACGCATGCCGATCGGCGAAATCTCTGCATCGGCGTTGGCTGCCAGCTTGATCAGCACCGAACCATGTTCTGATTCAATCAGCACATCGGTCACGACACAGGACAGTTGCTTGCGGAAGCAAATGGCAACCATATGGTCCTTGCCTTTGACATCGCTGACCTCAATCAGGTCCTGATCGGTCAAAACCGGAGAATGCTTGAGCACCGGATTCGCCACAGCAATGGCATCAAAAGCAAAGCGGCGAACGATCTGATGCGGCGCATTGCCAAGCGTGCTGAGCTTCTTGGCGGCAAAGGAACGCGTTTCCTCGCACACCAGATCAGCCAACCGTTGCATGACCGTATCATAAGTGGCGAGTTGCTCGTCCGTACAATGCTCAGCCGTCAGCGAAAACAATGTAGCGACATGGCGCATGAGCTCATCGCTCTTGTTTCTGTCGCCTTGACCGCTAAGGACTTTCCAGTCAACCAGTTCGGTTTTTAAGGTGGCAGTTTTCATTGTCTTTTCCCATTTCTGACCGCCCGTCTCGGCGGGAAACTGACTTATTTGAATTCCAAACTACCAGAACCGAATATACAAACGGCTAAACAGGGCATTGAGATTTTAGGATAAAGCATTGAAAACTAGAGCCAAATTTGCTTAAAATTTGACACAAATGAGACCCGCAGCATGAAGGATTGAGTTGACATATGCCCAAGCGCCCCGGAGAGAAAGAACTCGACACCGCCTGTCTGGCCAACGATGCCTGGCTCACCTTCATCGGCCATATCGAGACACAATACCAGACGCCCAAAGACTGTCCACGCAGTGGCGCAAACAGCGAAACCGAAGCCTTTTTGCGTCTCAAACCGGATTTTCTACCCGGCCTGAAGTCAGTGGAAACATGCAGCCATCTCATAGTCTTATACTGGATGGATCAGGCCATGCGGAGTCTGATCGAGCAGGCCCCCAAATTTGACAATCGGAGCCACGGCACCTTTGCCCTGCGCTCGCCCCATCGCCCCAATCCGATTGCCATCTCGACAGTCGAATTGCTTGCAGTCCTGCCAGATGGGTTGAAAATTCGCCATATCGATTGCGTCAATGGCACCCCTCTGCTGGACATCAAACCTTACTTCGCTCATTCCGATTGTGTACCTGACGCAACCGTCGGCTGGTTCTCGCAACGCGATGAGCGCACGCGATCTTAATTCTTCGGAAACCATGCACAAAAAAGCCCCGCTCAAATGAACGGGGCTTTCCGTTTCCAATGCGAAGCCTTAGCGGGAGAAAGGCTTGTATTGCACGCGTTTTGGATTGACCGCATCTGGTCCGAGACGGCGAATCTTGTCCTTCTCGTAATCCTCGAAGTTACCTTCAAACCATTCCACATGGCTGTCGCCTTCAAAGGCCATCATGTGCGTTGCAAGACGGTCAAGGAACATACGATCGTGGCTGATGACCACGGCGCAACCGGCAAAATCCTCCAGCGCATCCTCGAGCGCGGCAAGGGTTTCGGTGTCCAGATCGTTGGTCGGCTCATCGAGCAGTAGCACATTGGCGCCCGATTTCAACACTTTGGCAAGATGCACCCGGTTCCGCTGACCGCCAGACAGGGAGCCAACTTTCTGCTGCTGATCGCCACCCTTGAAATTGAAGGCGGAGCAATAGGCGCGGCTGTTCATCTCGCGCTTGCCAAGCTTGATGATATCATCTCCACCGGAAATCTCTTCCCAGACGGTCTTGTCGGCATCCAGCGCATCGCGGGACTGGTCAACATAGCCCAGATGAACCGTCTCGCCCAGACGCAAGGCGCCTTCGTCAGGCTGTTCCTGACCGGTCAACATCTTGAACAGGGTGGTTTTGCCCACGCCGTTCGGACCGATCACGCCAACAATGCCGCCCGGTGGCAGTTTGAAATCAAGCCCATCGATCAGCAGACGATCTGCGAAGCCTTTTTTGAGGCCTTCGGCTTCAATCACCACATCTCCCAAACGCTCTCCGGGTGGAATGATAATCTGGGCCGTGCCCGGCGCACGCTCTTCGTTGCGCTTGAGCAATTCATCATAGGCCTTGATACGCGCCTTGGACTTGGCCTGACGGGCTTTCGGGCTTGCGGCAATCCATTCCTGCTCGCGAGACAGGGCACGCTGGCGGGCGGCCTCTTCGCGGCCTTCCTGTGCCAGACGCTTGGCTTTCGATTGCAGATAGGCGGAATAATTGCCTTCGTAAGGGATGCCCGACCCACGGTCGAGTTCGAGGATCCAGCCGGTAACATTGTCAAGGAAGTAGCGATCGTGGGTAATGATCAGCACGGCGCCCTTGAAGTCCCGCAGATGCTTTTCAAGCCAATGCACGGTTTCCGCATCCAGATGGTTGGTCGGCTCATCGAGCAGCAGCAAGTCAGGCTCGGCCAGGAGCAGCTTGCACAAGGCCACGCGGCGCTTCTCACCACCCGACAGGACGGAAACATCGGCATCCGAGGGAGGACAGCGCAACGCATCCATTGCCATCTCGACCTGACTTTCCAGATCCCAGAGATTCTGACTATCGATAATGTCCTGAAGCTGAGCGCCCTCATCCGCGGTTTCGTCGGAATAATTCATCATCAGCTCATTGTAACGATCCAGAATGGCCTGTTTCTCGGCCACACCTTCCATCACATTGCCCAGCACATCCTTGCTTTCGTCCAGCATCGGTTCCTGTGGCAGATAGCCGATCTTGGCACCGTCTGCGGCCCAGGCCTCACCGGTAAATTCCTTGTCGAGACCGGCCATGATCCGCAGGATGGTGGATTTACCGGCCCCGTTCGGGCCGAGGATGCCGATTTTGGCGTCCGGGTAGAAGGAGAGATGGATATTGTCCAACACCTTCTTGCCGCCGCTATAGGTCTTGGAAAGACCATGCATGTGATAGATAAACTGTCGAGCCATTCAAACGCCACCATTTCAAAGGGGGGGGGGGGAAATCAGAGTTGCCCCGTTTTAATGGGCCAAGAGGCGGGTTTCAATCCCCTTTCCCCCTTTCATGAAGGAACGATGCTCGACTATCGGCCATTCGCCCATGCCAGATCAAGCATAGGCCGGCCCGCAAAGCAGGCGCAGCCAGAAAGAATCGGCAGGATTGGTCGAGGGAGTGCCGTCTTTTACGACGCCTCCCGGAGTTCTTCCTCATGATGGAAGCAATTGCGACCGGACTTTTTACTCATGTAAAGCTGGGCATCGGCGCGGGCCATCACATCACAGGCATGATCACCGAACCGAGACATAGCCCCCCCCACCGAAGCGGTGAAGGAAACGGTCTCCCCGTCAAGCTCGATCCATGATTCCCTGAGCAGCAGAACCAGCCTTTTTCCAACAGCAACCAGCCCTCCCTCCGAGATATTGGGCAGAAAGACGACAAATTCATCACCGCCCCAGCGACAAGCGACATCGGTCGGCCTGAGCGTCGCGATCAAGGTGCTTGATACAGCCTTGATCACCCGGTCTCCAACATCGTGCCCCCAACGATCATTGACGCTTTTGAAATTGTCGATATCAACATAGAGCACCCCGAACGGCACCTTGTTCTGCCGCCATGCATTGCCGAAGCCGTTCAGAGAAATGTCTGCCTGACGCCGATTGCCAATGCCGGTCAGCGGATCGGTCACAGTGGCCTGACGCAGTGCCTCGACCTCGGAGCTGATTGCCATTGTATGACTGCGATCTGAAAAAATCTCGACAGAGCCGACAATCTTGCCCTCTTCATCACGCATTGGCAGCGAACGGATACTCACCGGCACCCGATGCCCGTCCTTGTGATGCATGAAGACATTGACGTTGCGCGATTCTCCATCGCGCATGCATCCAGCCAAAGGGCACCCTCTTCGGCACAAATTGCGACCATTCTCATCCACATGGTTGAGTGTATTGTCCGCACAGCGCTTGCCGAGCATTTCCTCGGCTGTATATCCACTCAATTGCTCAGCGGCCTTGTTCCAGTAAAGCACCTCGCGACGACGGTTGACGAAATAGATGCCGTCATTGAGTGAATCCAAGATATCCTTGTAAAATGACTCATTCATAACATGTCTATGCTGCCATCGGTCGACTGCCACAATTGAACAGATCTGGGCCGAACGGCATTACCCCCACAATGCAGAATAAATGGCGTTTCTAATTAATCCTTTAATCGCGTGCAACGCAAAAGCATGAAACCAATTGTTGAGTTAATAAAAACTTGCGACAAATTGTCCCTAATAGACCAGATGGTTAAAGAAAACTATTACCCCAAATCCACCGATGCCAAGCGCGCCTGCGCCCTCTGGTTAAAGCCAGAAGCCTTACAAGATGTAAATTTTTGAAGCGGTAGTTTTTAAGCTTTACACCAAAGACAAGCACCACACCGCAAGGCCTAACCCAGCGCCAGCCAATCAATTTCGCTTCGACCATGGTCGCTCAAAAAGCCGTTGGCGCGGGAGAAGCAGCGCGATCCAAGAAAGGCATCAAAGTCCAAACCGGCCTTACGTGCCCCCAAAGGACTCGGGTGAGAGGTCCGAACAACGCAGTGCCTGTTTTCATCGATGGCCGCAGCAAGTTTGTGGCTATGCTTGCCCCAGGCAAGAAACACCACCGGATCAGTTTTCTCATTGACCACGTCCAGCACAGCGGCGGTAAAGTCTTCCCATCCCTTCTTGGCATGAGAAGCGGCCTCTCCTTGGCGAAGCGTCAGGCAACTATTCAGCATCAGCACCCCTTGCGCTGCCCAACCGCGCAAATCTCCATGCAGCGGCACATCAAGACCGCAATCTTGAGACAATTCCTTATAGATATTGTTGAGCGAACGGGGCGGCTTGATCCCAGGCGAGACGGAAAAGGATAGTCCCATTGCATGCGGCACGTCCCCTTCCAAGCCCGGATAAGGGTCTTGTCCCGTGATCACCACCCGCACAGAGGCCAGTGACGTTTGCTTCAGGGCATTCAGCCGCAATCCCCGATGTGGCAAAATCCGATAGCCCCTTTCTTCCTCACAAAGCCAGGCTTCAAGTGCTTCAAGACGCCCATGCTGGTCGCGCAACGCCTCGTACCAATCACCACAGGCACGCAGTTCATCCAGCAAAGTTTCCATCTGTCTCTCCCAAACTTGTCTCTGACCCTTCGCCTCTCAATAAACAACCCACACTCTCCCCGCAATCGCCTGGCCGTCAAACCACAGCCCATAAATTCAATCAATCGATTGATTAATTTTTCAATTAGGTCTATTCTGGATCCCGAAACCCACATTCAATGAGCATCCAACATGGCGCAGGAACGATCGATCCAAACCAGACAGGCCCTGATCAAGGCAGCTTTCCAGCTGTTCGGAGAAAAAGGATTTGCCGCAACGTCCACCCGCGAACTTGCCGCGGCGGCAGGCACGAATGTCGCCTCGATCCCCTATCACTTCGGCAGCAAGGCTGGTTTGAAAATGGCCTGTGCCGACATCATCATCGAGCATATGACCCGGTTGCGTCAGGAACCGAGCGTCCAAGCCCTGCCAGACATCATTCAAACAGCCGAGACCACCTTCGAAAAACTGTTTCTGCGTCAGGCCTATATCCTGCTCAGCCTGCAAGAGGCTGAGCCGATGATCCGTTTTCTGTTCAGAGAAGCCCATGAACAGAGCGATGTCTTCGATCACATCTACAACACGCTGTTCCGCCCCCTGTTGGAATTCTTATTGAGCCACTGGGTCGAAGCCATCGGCGCGGAGCCGCACGTCGCCGAAGAGGAATCCACCCGCATCACCCTCTTCTCGATCATCTCACAAATTGCCTATTTCCGGATCGCCCAGCCGATTGTTGCCCGCCACTTGAACTGGCACGGCTATAACCGCGAGGAAGCACTCGCTGTCCTGTCTGTCCTGCAAACCAACATTCGCGCCATCATTGCCGCCCACAGGAGCGCATCATGACCTTTCTTTGCTCCATCCCGTTTCTGAGCCTGCTCTTCAATGCCTGCCTGCCGCCTGCACCTTTGGCCACCGGCTATGTCGAGGGCGATTATGTGCTGATCGCCCCGATTGAAACGGCTCAGATCGCCGCCATTCCGGTCAAGCGCGGCGAAAGAGTGGCCTTTGACCAGCCCTTGGCTATGCTCGAACGCCGTGACGCGGAAATTGCAGTCGCCGAAGCCGAAGCCACCATCGCACAGGCCCGCAGCAAGCTGGCAAACCTGAACAGAGGGGCGCGGCCCGAAAAGATCGCCACCCTGCAAGCCTCCATCGCGGCGGCCCAGTTCAGCGCCGAAGAAGCCAAACGCGACATGGACCGCCAGCAAAAACTGATGGAAAAGGGCACGGTGTCGAAAAGCAAGTTCGATTCTGCCCACACTTCCTATGATGTCGCAAAAGCCAAGGTCGAAGAGCTGAAAGCCAACCTCGCCTATACCAAGCTACCCGCCCGCGAGGACGAAATCGCCGCCGCCAAAGCCAGCGTCAAACAGGCCGAAGCCGCGCTTGAAAAAGCCGAATGGCGCCTGCGCAAACGCACGCTCAAAGCCAGCCAGACTGGCATCATCGTCGATATCATCCGCGATCTGAGTGAAGTCGCAGGCCCGCAAGCCCCGATCCTGTCACTGCTGCCCGACAATGGCACCAAATTGCGCCTCTATCTACCTGAAAAAGACCTTGCCTCGATCAAGGTCGGCAGCCAACTTGATGTTGAATGCGATGGTTGCAAAAACCCCGGCAAGGCGATCGTCAATTACATTTCGGACGGCCCGGAATTCACGCCTCCGGTCATCTATTCCCTCGAAAATCGCCAAAAGCTGGTCTATCAGATCGAGGCACGCCCGGCTCCTGGTTCAGACCTCAAGCCCGGCCAAATCGTCTCGGTGCGGCTTGCGCCATCCCCAGCATCAGCGAAGTGAGGAGAGCGGCATGAAAGCCATTGATGTTCGCAATCTCGTCAAACGCTTTGGTGACAAGACCGTCGTCAACAATGTCTCCTTGTCCGTCGATCAGGGAGAGATTTCCGGTTTTCTCGGACCCAATGGCTCGGGCAAGACAACCACCATTCGCGTGATGTGCGGCCTGCTCACCCCCGATGAGGGCGAAGGCACTGTGCTTGGCTTCGACTTGCACGACGATCAGCTGAAAATCAAACGGCAGGTTGGATATATGACGCAGAAATTCTCCTTCTATACCGACCTGACAATTGAGGAAAATCTCTACTTTGTCGCCCGGCTTTATGGCCTCAGCCCGGCCCGTGACCATGTCCGCGATACGCTGGAAAATCTCGGCCTCACATCACGCAAGCATCAATTGGCGGGGCTTTTGTCCGGCGGCTGGAAACAGCGCCTGGCGCTCGCTGCCTGCATCATGCACAAACCAAAACTGTTGCTGCTTGATGAGCCGACCGCAGGCGTTGACCCCAAGGCACGACGAGAATTTTGGGATGAAATCCACACGCTGGCCGCCGATGGCATGACCGTGATGGTCTCCACCCATTATATGGACGAGGCCGAACGGTGCCACCGGATCAATTACATCGCCTATGGCACCCTGCTCACCTCAGGCACCGTGCAGGAAGTGGTGGCCGAAGCAGGTCTGCATACCTTCATCCTGTCGGGTAAAAATGCCCTGATGGCTGCCAAGGCCCTGCAACAGATCGACGGCGTCGATCAGGTCGCCCCCTTTGGCAATGATCTGCATGTGGTTGGCAAAGACAAAGTCAAACTCGAGCAGATCGTCCGCCAGACCGCCAGCCGGTTCGACATCAGCGCCGCCGCCGGAGAAACGACCTTGGAGGATGTTTTCATCCAATATATGAGCCAGTCGACCGACAATATGGCCGACAACAAACAAGGAGAGCGGTCATGAACCACTATTTCTCCTTTTCCCGTCTCTATGCCCTGCTGGCCAAGGAAGTCACCCAGATGATGCGCGACCGCATCACCTTTGCCATGATGATTGGCATCCCGCTCATCCAGCTCGCTCTGTTTGGCTTTGCCATCAACACCGACCCCAAACAATTGCCCGCAGCGCTCGTCACCACCTCGCAGGATCAATTCACCCGCGCCATGGTTTCGGCACTCGAAGTCACCGATTATTACCGCTTTGACCATGTGGTCAGCTCCCATCTTGAGGCCAGCCGCCTGATGGAAGAGGGGCGTGTTTCCTTCATCGTCACCATTCCGTCCGATTTCTCCAGACGGGTGCTGAAAGGCGATCACCCACAAATCCTGATCGAGGCTGACGCCACCGACCCGGCGGCCTCCTCCGGCGCGGTCTCCACATTGACGACGGTCGCCAAACAGGCTTTTCAGCGTGAACTGGGCAGGGTTGAATCGGACGCGTCCAACATCGATATCGTCGTCCATCGCCGCTACAATCCCGAAGGCATCACCCAATATAACATCGTGCCGGGGTTGCTCGGTGTCATTCTCCAGCTGATCATGGTGATGATGACCTCGATGGCGCTGACCCGCGAGGTCGAACGCGGCACGATGGAAAATCTCCTCGCCATGCCCGCCACGCCATTTGAAATCATGCTCGGCAAGATTATGCCCTATCTGGCGGTCGGCGCGGTGCAGGTGACAGTGGTGCTGGTCGCCGCCAAAACCCTGTTCAGCGTGCCCTTTGTCGGCTCCCTCTGGCTGTTGTTGCTCGGAGTCTTCATTTTCATCTGTTCGCTGGTGCTGATTGGTTATGCCATCTCGACAGTCGCCGGCAGCCAGATGCAGGCGATGCAAATGAGCTTCTTCTTCTTTCTGCCCTCTTTGCTTTTGTCCGGCTTCATGTTCCCCTTCAAGGGCATGCCGGGCTGGGCGCAAGTGATTGGCGAGATTTTCCCCCTGACCCATTTCCTGCGGCTGGTGCGCGGTATCATGCTCAAAGGGGCCGATATCCATGCCATGCGCGCCCCCTTGATCGCGCTTCTCATCTTCACGATAGCGCTTTCGGCCATTGCCTTATTGCGCTTCCGCAAGACGCTGGATTGATCCTTACCACTGGAAGTCGCAGCCAGACGGTCTTATATTCAAGCCACTGCAATATCCTTTCCCTCGTGCGAAAGAGCCAAGACATGTCGATGAGCCAACCCGTCTCTTGGGCCTTCAAGACAACGGGCCTGACCAAAGTCTATGGGGAAGGCAACGCCGCCGTTCATGCCTTGCGCGGGGTCGATCTCGAAATCCCCAATGGCGAAATGGTCGTTCTGCTGGGTGCATCCGGCAGCGGCAAATCCACCTTGCTGAATATTGTCGGCGGTCTGGATCGCGCCACCGATGGCACGGTTTTGTTTCAAGACCTCGACTTGACCGCCCTGTCCGATGACCGCCTCACCCTCTATCGCCGCGATCATGTGGGCTTTGTCTTCCAGTTTTATAATTTGATGCCCAGTCTGACTGCGTATGAGAATGTCCAGCTGGTCACCGAAATCGCCGAAGACCCGATGGAGCCGGATGAAGCCTTGGCCCTTGTTGGCCTCGCCGACCGGGCTCATCATTTCCCGGCCCAATTGTCCGGCGGTGAGCAGCAACGGGTCGCCATTGCCCGGGCCATCGCCAAAAAGCCCAATGTGCTCTTTTGCGACGAACCCACTGGGGCGCTCGACAGCACCACGGGCCGGGTGGTGCTGGAAGTGCTGCGCGACGTCAATGAACGGCTCGGCGCAACGCTTCTGATCGTCACCCATGCCGCCAACACCGCCGCCATGGCCGACCGGGTGGTGCATTTTGCCGACGGGCAAATCCGCGAAGTGGTGGTCAATCAGACCAAACTCACCCCCGACCAGATCGAATGGTAGGGCGAAAGAGGTGAGGATGTCTCCACTCAACCAAAAGCTGGCACGGGATCTCTGGCGCATGAAGGGGCAGGCCATTGCCATTGCAGCCGTCATCGCCACCGGCGTCATGCTGCTGGTCATGATGTCGGGCGTTGTCACCTCCCTGTCCGAGACCAAACGCGCCTATTATGAGCGCAACCGGCTGGCCGACATTTTCGCCCCCGTCAAGCGCGCGCCGCTCCATGTCATCCGCGATCTGGCTGCCCTGCCCGGCATTTCGGTTGCCGAAGGTCGGGTGACGGGGTCAGCCCTGATCAGCCTTCCGGGCTTGGCGCTTCCCTTGCGTGCCAGCGCCGTTTCCCTGCCCGATGATGGCAAGCCGCGTTTGAATGAAATTCACCTGACCGATGGCCGCCGCATCAGCCGCGACAATGCCAATGAGATCCTGCTGCTCGAAAGCTTTGCCAAGGCCCATGGCCTCACCCCCGGCGATCATCTCTCCGCCACGATGAATGGGGCCCGCCGGTCTTTCCTGATTGTCGGCCTCGCCCAGTCACCGGAATTTCTCTATAGCGTCGCGCCGGGGGAAATGATCTCCGACGACAGCCGTTATGGTGTCATCTGGATGAGCCAGACCGCCCTGTCGGCGGCCTATGACATGCAAGGAGCCTTTAACGAAGCCATCCTGTCTCTGGGCCGCAGCAACAATCTCGCCGACATCCTCGACCGGATCGACCGCATTCTCGACCCCTATGGTGGGCTTGGGGCCTATGGCCTCAAGGACCAGACTTCGAACCGCTTCATCGCCGAAGAAATCAAGGGCATGGAATCCTCGTCAAAGGTCGTGCCTCCCATTTTTCTCGCGGTCGCAGCTTTCCTGCTCAACATCGTCATTTCGCGCATGGTGCAGGCCGAGCGCGAACAGATCGGCCTGATCAAAGCCTTTGGCTACACAAACTGGGAGGTCGGCGGCCATTATTTCAAATTCGTGCTGGTGATCGCCATCGGCGGCGCTCTGATCGGCTGTTTGGGTGGCATCGCGCTGGGACGTGGCATGCTGACCATGTATCAAGCCTATTATAAATTCCCCATTCTGGTCTTCCAGCTCGAACCCGCCGCCTTTGTCACCGCCTTTGCCACCTCCATTCTGGCGGCTTCCGCCGGGGGCCTGTTGGTGTTGCGCACGGTCTTTGCCTTGACGCCTGCGGTCGCCATGCGCCCGCCAGCGCCAGCGGATTATTCCCGCACCGGACGTTTGGGGGCCAGCCTCAACCGCCTGCTTGATCAGCCAAGCCGGATGATCCTGCGCCGCCTCACCCGCCAGCCGGGCCGCATGCTTGGCTCGCTCGCGGGCATTTCGGCGGGCATGGCCCTGTCGGTCTCGATGATTTCCCTGCTGGCAGGGTTCGACAAAACCATGGACCTGACCTTCAATGTCATGGATCGGTCGGAGGTCACCGTCACCTTCACCCATCCGCTCGCCAGCCGCACCATTCATGAGCTGCAAAGCATGCCCGGCATCCTGCAGGTCGAGCCGGAGCGCTCGGTCGCCGCCACCCTGCGCCATGGCTTGAACAGCTATCGCGGCGGCATCACCGGCCTGATCGAGGACCCAAGGCTCAAACGCGCCGTCGCCCGCGATCTCTCCCCCATCCCCTTGGGGCCGCAAGGCATCGTGCTGTCCAAAGCCCTCGCCAAAACGCTCGACATTGTGCCGGGGCAAAGCCTGACGGTTGAGATCCTCGAAGGCCGCCGCCCGACACTGACCATCCCCGTCGCCAACATCGCTGAAAGCCTCATCGGTTCCCCCGCCTATATGCAGCTCGACGCGCTCAATCGCGAGCTGAAAGAACCTTTGCGCATCTCAACGGCTTATTTGCGCATCGACATGAAACAAAAAGACCGCATCTTCAAGCAACTCAAAGACCGCCCCTATGTCGCCGGAGTCAGCCTCAAATCCGACGCCCGTGCCGCCTTGCAGAAAATGATGGATACGGGCGCAGGCTCCACCCGCTATGTCATGCTGGCCATCGCCGCCATCATTACCTTTGGCATCGTCTATAATGCCGCCCGCATCGCTTATGCCGAACGCCTGCGCGATCTTGCCAGCCTGCGCGTCATGGGCTTCACCCGCGCCGAGGCCGCCTTTGTGCTGCTTGGTGAACTGGGCGTGATCACACTCACCGCCCTGCCCCTTGGCTCGCTTCTGGGCTATTATCTGGTCTATGCCATGGCAGAAGGCTTCAGCACCGACCTCTATCAGGTCCCCATCATCTTTTCGCCGGCCAGCTACGGCACAGCTGCGCTTGCCGTCCTCATGGCTGCGGCTTTTTCCGGCTGGCTGGTAAAACGCGACATCGACCGGGCCGACCTTGTGTCCGCCCTCAAAATCAGGGAATGATCCAGTTCACGCTGGGAGTTATCTCATGGCCAAAAGAAAATCTCGTTCTTTTCTCACCATCGCCGCCTTGCTGGTCACCGCCGCCGCGCTGGCCTATGCCTTTTGGCCGCGCCCCTTGATGGTCGATATGGATGTCGCCAAACGCGGCGCCATGATCCAGACCATCAATGAAGAAGGCCGCACAAGGGTGCATGATGCCTATGTGGTCTCCACCCCGGTGGCCGGACGCCTGATGCGGGTCGAAGCCAAACCCGGTGACGCGGTGATCCGCAATGAAACCGTCGTCGCCCAAATGCGGCCGCTCAATCCCGCCGCCCTTGACATCCGCACCCGCGAGCAGGCCCGCGCTGCGGTCACCGCTGCTGAAGCCGGCCTGCGGGTCGCCCGCGCCGACCTCAACAAGGCCATCGCCGATCTGGAATTTGCCGACAGCGAATGGCAGCGTTCCAAGCAACTCGCCGCCAAAGGCAGCGAAAGCCAAGCCTCGCTGGACCGCAAGCAAAGCACGGTGCGCAGCGCCAGCGCCATCCGCGACACCGCAGAAGCCGCCATTGCCATGCGCGAAGCCGAGCTGGCCAATACCCGTGCCCGTCTGATCAGCTTTGATGACCCACAGCCAACCAGTGCTCAGGCCGACGATCATGCCATCCCGCTCAAAGCCCCAACCACCGGGCATATCCTACGCGTCATCCAGCAAAGCGAAACGACGCTGACCGCAGGCACCCCGATCATGGAAATCGGCAACATCGAGAATGACCTCGAAGTGGTGGTCGAACTGCTCTCCACCGACGCGGTGCAGGTCAGCCCCGGCGATCGGGTGATCATTGAAGATTGGGGTGGGGAAGCCACCCTCTCCGGCGAGGTCGAGCGGGTCGACCCTTGGGGCTTCAAGAAGTTCTCCTCCCTTGGCGTTGAAGAACAGCGCGTCAATGCGGTCATCCAATTTACCGGTCCCAGAGACACGCGCCTGCGCCTTGGCCATGGTTATCGGGTCGAGGTCCGCATCGTTATTTGGGAAAGCAAAGATGCTCTGATCATCCCCTCCAACGCCCTCTTCCGCGATGGCGAAGACTGGGCTGTCTTCAAAGTGATCGACGGCAAGGCCCAGCAAGCCCGCGTCAATATCGGCCGCAACAATGGCATCAAGGCCCAGATCCTCGACGGCCTGAAAGAAGGCGACCCAATCATCCTCTACCCTTCCGCCGGCATCACCAACGGCGTAAAGGTTGCCCAGCGGACGATGGAATAGCAAAGGAAGACGCAATCGGGGCACAACCGCGCAAACAAACCGTAAAATCATAGCTAAGTTATTGAAAAGGTTGGTAGGACAGGAGGGACTTGAACCCCCAACCAGACCGTTATGAGCGGTCGGCTCTAACCAATTGAGCTACTGTCCCGAACCGGCTTGCTCGTCCTGACAGCGGACTGCAACAGCAGGGTGCATCTGACCTATACTGAAATGCGCCGACAGGCAAGCCCCGCAACGCCAACCAGTGGATAGCAGAATAGGCCTTCCAAGCCATGCATCCGGGTTATCCCCGACGATAAGTCCTCACTCCCTAATCCAGCCACAAAGTCGCACAACACTCACCCCACAATCGGGCTTGGTTTCAAAACCATGGTCCTTGCTGCGACTGGTCCCTTTTCAATGACCATTGCCCCGCGCTTTCAAGCCAAGGCATTTGATATTCGGAGACATAACTCATGAAAAAGCAGTTTCTGGCCCTTGCCACCGTCCTGCCCCTGTTGGCGCTACCAGCCCATGCTGATGAGGCCAAGGGCGGCACGATCTCGGTCACCGGAACCGGCATCATAGACATGGCCCCGGACATGGCCCTCGTCAGTGCAGGCGTCCAGTCCCGCGCCAAACAAGCCCAGCAGGCCTTAGCCGAAAACAACACCAAGATGCAGGCCCTGTTTGCCGAGCTGGAAAAAGCAGGCATCGACAAGAAAGACATCCAGACAGACAATTTCAACATCCATCCTGAAATCGTCTATCCGCAAAACAACAATTCCAACATCCAGCGCGCGCCTGAAATTGTTGGCTATGTGGTCAACAATCAGGTTGGCGTGAAAATTCGCAAACTGGAAAATGTCGGTTCGGTTCTCACCGCTCTGGTCAATGCCGGGGCCAACAACATGTCGGGCCTGCGCTTTGATGTCTCTGATAAAGCGAATCTGATGGACGAAGCCCGCAAGGCGGCCATTGCCAATGCCCGCGCGAAGGCCGAGCTTTATGCCACTGAGCTGGGCACCAGCATCAAACGCCTCACCTCACTAAGCGAGAATGGCGGCAATCGTCCCCCGGTCCCGATGATGATGCGCGCCGGCAAAGCAGAGATGATGGTCGCCGACGTCCCCGTCGCCGAAGGCACCCTGTCCATGTCCATCACCATCAACACCAATTGGGAGTTGGCCCAATAAGCCATTGCCAACATGGTCCAGAACGAAAAAGGCCGGACATTTGTCCGGCCTTTTTGTTTCCAAATCCAAGCTGCCCTTAGCTGTCCAAGAAGCTGCGCAGTTTGCGGGAGCGGCTTGGATGCTTGAGTTTTCTCAGCGCCTTGGCTTCGATCTGGCGAATACGCTCACGGGTCACCGAGAATTGCTGACCAACCTCTTCCAGCGTGTGGTCGGTATTCATGCCGATGCCGAAGCGCATGCGCAGCACGCGTTCTTCACGCGGGGTGAGCGAGGCCAGCACGCGGGTCGTGGTCTCGCGCAAGTTGGCCTGAATGGCCGCATCGATCGGCAGGATCGCATTCTTGTCCTCAATGAAATCACCCAGATGGCTGTCTTCCTCGTCGCCGATTGGCGTTTCAAGGGAGATTGGCTCCTTGGCGATTTTCAGCACCTTACGGACCTTCTCAAGCGGCATCTGCAGCTTCTCAGACAGCTCTTCCGGCGTTGGCTCACGACCAATTTCATGCAGCATCTGGCGGCTGGTGCGGACAATCTTGTTGATTGTCTCTATCATATGCACCGGAATACGGATGGTCCGGGCCTGATCGGCAATCGAGCGGGTGATCGCCTGCCTGATCCACCATGTGGCATAGGTCGAGAATTTGTACCCACGGCGATATTCGAATTTATCGACCGCCTTCATCAGGCCGATATTGCCTTCCTGAATGAGGTCGAGGAATTGCAGACCGCGGTTGGTGTATTTCTTGGCGATCGAAATCACCAGACGCAGGTTGGCTTCGACCATTTCCTTCTTGGCTTGACGGGCTTCCCGCTCGCCTTTCTGCACGGAGGAAACGATGCGGCGGAACTCGCCGATTTCAAGGCCCGTCTCGGTTGCCAGCATCTGGATGTCTTCACGCAGTTCAGCGATCCGGTCCATCTCGTGATGGATGAAGTCTTTCCAGCCACGGCTGGTCAAAGTCGCAACACGCTCGGACCATGCCTGATCCAGCTCGTGACCCTGATATTGCTTGAGGAACTCACCACGGTTGACACCGTAGGCTTCGGCCAGACGCAACAGACGCCCTTCACGACCGACAAGCTGCTTGTTGATGTCATAGAGCTGGGAGACCAGAGCATCGATACGATTCTGGTTCAAAGAAAGGCTCTTGACCTCGACAATGATGTCTTCCTTCAGCTTGTCATATTTCTTTTCCTGCTGAGGAGACAAAGCCTTGTTGGCCATGCGGACTTCAACGATTTGATCCTGCAGGCGGCGCAGCTTCTTGTAGTCGTCGGCAATCTGGTCGAAAATCGTCAGAACCTTCGGCTTCAGCTCGGCTTCCATCGCCGCGAGAGACATGTTGTTCTCGAGATCGTCATCGTCATCGTCGTCGCCTTCTCCTTCGCTCTCGGGTTCTTCCCCCTCCTCGCCGGATTTCGGCTGAGCGGCACCAGCAGGCTTTGGCGTATCAGACGAAGCAGCGGGCGCACCGGATGCTTCGGTGGCAACGCCCTCCGCAGTCTCATCGCCCTCTTCCTCGTCGTCATCCACGTCATTGTCCGGGCCAGCATAGGTGGCCTCAAGGTCAATGATGTCTCTGAGCAGAATATTGCCTTCGACCAGTTCGTCACGCCAGATAATAATGGCCTGGAAAGTCAGCGGGCTTTCGCACAATCCGGCAATCATCGCCTCGCGACCGGCTTCGATCCGCTTGGCAATGGCAATCTCGCCTTCTCGCGACAAAAGCTCAACCGACCCCATCTCGCGCAGATACATCCGCACAGGATCGTCGGTCCGGTCCGTCGGCTCCTTGCTGGTCGTGGTTTTCGCTACAGCCGTGGACCCTTTGGCTTCCACCAACTCGGTCGAATTGCTCTCGCTTTCGTTTTCTTCGGCTTCTTCCGCCTCGATCACATTGATGCCCATGTCAGACAACATCGACATGGTATCCTCGATCTGCTCGGAGGAAACTTCTTCAGAAGGCAGAACCTCGTTCAACTCGTCATAGGTGACATATCCGCGCTTCTTGGCAGTCTTGATCATCTGCTTGACGGCAGACGCGGTCATGTCCAGCAGCGGTGCGTCGGAACTTGCACCTTCTGAGCCGGACTTTTCTTCAGTATTCTGTGTTGCCTTTGTTGCCATTCCTGTCTCCAAGGATGCTCCATTCAGACCCTGTGCTGAACGTCATCCATTCGCACGGACGCTATTTCATATCCATCAGGCACTCGCCTTGCCAGTGGCATGATTTTTCAGGATTATCGGACCTTCATACCGTGTTGACGTTAAACGCCCCTTAACCGAAACCTGTTGCATGCAGCTGTCTTAACCCCTCAAGACCCTATCCACACCCAATCAGGCCGGTCAGACCAATTGGTCTGCGGCTCAGGTTTCCTTTGAATAACGCAGCTAACAATCATTCCCTCGCCAACTTGACTTTGGCGCATAGCGCTGCCGAACCATGATATTTAGCGCAGTGATTCGATTCGGCAACCCCCACAGACGTCAAAAACCGCCAGAAAACCGACTTTTTTGAATCATTTAGCGCAATTTACCCTGCAATCAAGTCCTCCCCTACGGCCAAGTAAGCAAAGCAACTGATTCGTTTTGACCAGAATGAAGCTGATTCGGTACAGGTCAGCCCATGCCCGGCTTGGCCAATTGCGCCAGGGTATCTTCCAGAGTGTCCGAAATCCCGCTTTCCTTCATCTGATTGTAGAGTTCGGACAATTCCTGCTCTTCACGCAGATTTTCCTCGCGCCGCCGATGCAGCTCGTTATTGAGGGTGCGGATTCGATCGAACAGGGCCTCATCCACCGAGCCGGACAATTGCCCCATTTCCCGCTCGAGGTCCTTCTCGATCTCACGCACTTCCAGCACATTCAGATAGGACTGGAACAGACGCTGCAAGAAGAGCCGCGAAGGCCCATAGACCAGTTGATGCACCCGTCGACGCCCGGCAAGACGCCAGCCCCATGGATGAACAAGGCTGCCATCCTCCTTGCGTTCCTCAAACCCATGAAGGTCGTCAAGCAGCCCCTTCAAGTCATCGCCGCAATGAAAATAGACATCTTCATAGGATTGGGCTTTGTGATCGAAGATGATTTGCGCCAGCACATGCTTGAAGGCCTCAAGGCTTGCCTTTTGGAACGGCAGTTCGAGAATCTGTTCGGCAAATTCCTCAAACAGGAAAGGCATGTGGATCGCCAGACCAATGAGGCAATATTCATATTCGGTCGACTGCCCCTCTTCCGGCACCCGCGAGATATTGCCCGATGCTTGCAAGGCATTCGATGGCCCTGCCCCCTTACCAGCCCGCGCCCCACCGCCGGTGAATCCGCGATTGCGGCTTTCATCCCGCTTCTGCCGCTCCTGTTGCCAGAACAGGGTCGAGAGCGCCGATTTAAACGACAATTGATATTGTCGCCGAACCCGCTCATCCTGAATGGTATTGAGCAGATCCTCGATTCGTTTCTCAAACGCCGCCTTGCGCTCTGGTGTATCGACCGGCTGAGCGTCCAACTCCCGCTCCCAGATAACCTCGGACAACGGCTTGGCCGAACCAAGCACCGGCCGGAAGGCCTCGGCCCCGCCACTGCGCACCAGATCGTCCGGGTCCTTGCCGTCTGGCAGAAAGACGAACTGGAAGGAATAACCAGCCTTCAAACTGGGCAAAATGCGCTCAATCGAGCGGTGGGCCGCCTGTCGCCCTGCCCGGTCGCCATCAAAACAGATGTAAGGCTCATTGGAGAAGCGCCACATGCGGGCAATCTGCTGCTCGGTAAAGGCGGTTCCAAGGGAGGCCACCACATTGCGTATGCCCGCCTGATGCAGGGCAATCGCATCCATATAGCCCTCGACCACAATGGCCGACCCTGCCTCGTAGGCAGCTTGTCGCGCCCGATGGGCGTTGAACAGCATCGTGCCCTT
Organism: Cohaesibacter intestini; assembly: GCF_003324485.1. Lineage (NCBI taxonomy): Bacteria > Pseudomonadati > Pseudomonadota > Alphaproteobacteria > Hyphomicrobiales > Cohaesibacteraceae > Cohaesibacter > Cohaesibacter intestini. Next base: position 1,027,047 of record NZ_QODK01000002.1, read on the forward strand.
GAAGAACAGCTTGGTTTCGGGCGAGTTGAGATATTTCGGCTTGCCGTCCGGATCAAGGATACGGCCACCAAAAGCCACCACGCGACCCTTTTCATCCTCAATCGGGATCATCAGACGATTGCGGAATCGATCATAGGTCGCCCGACCATCATCAGGCTTGATCACCAGCCCGGTCGCCAGCATATCATCTTCGCTGACACCGCGCTCCAGCAAATAACTTTTCAGATGATCGCGACTATTGGCAGAATAGCCGAAGCGGAAGGTCTTGAGCGTTTCCCCCGTCAGGCCACGCGCCTGCGCATACCGCCTTGCCTCACGCCCGAGGTCCGAGCTGAACTGCAGCTGGAAATAGCGCGCAGCCATTTCCATCACATCATAAAGGCTGGCCCGTTCCCGTTCCCGCCGTTCAACCTGAGGGTCCGGTGAAGGCAGGACAACGCCCGCCTGTTGCGCCAGCGCCTCGACGGCCTCGGGAAAGCTCAGTCCTTCGGTCTCCATCAGAAACTTGAAAATGTCCCCATGTTTGCCAGAGGAGAAGCAATGATAGAACTGCTTTTGATCATTGACGAAGAAAGACGGTGTTTTTTCCTTGTTGAAGGGCGACAAACCGGCATATTCCCGCCCCTGGCGGCGCAGCTTGACCTTGCGACCCACCACATCCGATACCGGAATCCGTTCACGGATTTCCTCCAGCAGACTTTGCGGAAACTTCATGGATGCGACCAGACTTTCATTCTTTTATCAGCCATCGATCAGGCATCAGCCTTTGATCCGGGCTCGCGAGCCGAATGGCTCCCAATTGCCACCCCCTTCATGCTACAGAAAGTGGGGCAAAATGCCAGTCTCGTAAAGAGACGGCAGGTCAAACGCACAATGGCCCCCGACCAAGGGAGCCATTGCGAAACTCTGTTAAAACAGACGGTCAGATCAAAGCAACATGCCCTTGACGATGCAGCTTGCCTTACCAAAATCCATTTGGCCCGGATAATGCGCCTTCAAATGCGCCATCACCTTGCCCATATCGCGCAGGCCACCGGCATCCAGTTCCTCGACCGCCCGCGAGCAGGTAGCCGCAACCTCGTCTTCACTCATTTGCTGAGGCAGGAACTCCTTGATGATCACCGCTTCTTCCCGCTCCTGTTCAGCAAGTTCCAGCCGACCGGCCTCTTCATAAATTGCAATCGACTCATCGCGCTGTTTGACCATCTTGGCCAGAATTTGCAGCAATTCGTCGTCAGAAACCCGTTCCTTGCCTTGTCCACGTGCTTCGACATCCCGATCCTTGATCGCAGCGCTGATCAGTCGCAAGGTCGCAATCCGACGCTTGTCCTGAGCCTTGATCGCTTCTTTCAGGTGTTCCGAAATTTGCTCACGCATATTTGCCTCACATCTCATGACTGGCCGGGCACCCATGGTACCGCTGCCAGATCTCGACGGTAGAAGTTTCATCTGGACATAGTCTGTCGACACAAATGTCTATCAAAGCCAGACCACATCTTTCTTCAAAGACTTACCGCATCGCTCGTGCGTCAAGATTCACGGACAATGCACCGTTACATGGCGGCAACCAGTGCTTTTGGACGCCATTTGGCTATCACAAAAACCTAACCTGAATACAGCCACAGCGGCCAAAGAGCAAGTCGACATTCCACTTATAGCCCTTCGTCGCTACGAAGGATCTGAGCATGTACAACAAAAAGATCTCGGTCGCCAGAGGAGATTTACGCAGCATCGCAACACAAAATGCCGAATAAGTCAGAAAATCAGAACTATTATCTGATTAATTTTCAACATCACATTGACGATGGCCATCTTTTGCCCTAGATCATGTCTTCTGAGAACAGGTGTTTCCAAATCCGCCAAACCGCCCATGTTCTGCAAGCGCCTGACGGGCGCTGGCGGGCTGCAAACTGGCACGAACCCAGCACGAACCTGACACGGTCACTGGCTTGGACGAGGGAAACGAAACACTTTCAGGACGCATTCGGCATGGCTCACCCCGCTACCAACTCGGCCCCAGCACCTTGGGAAGATACCAAACCAACCGCCTTGCTTGTCTTGGCGGACGGCACTGTCATTGAAGGACAAGGCATCGGCAGCACTGGCTCTGCGGTTGCCGAGGTTTGCTTCAACACCGCCATCACCGGCTATCAGGAAATCCTGACGGATCCCTCCTATGCTGGCCAGATCGTCACCTTCACCTTCCCGCATGTGGGCAATATCGGCACCAATGAGGAAGACGTCGAGACGATCGACATGGAAAGCGAGACGGGCGTCCGCGGCACGGTCATCAAGACCGATATCACGGAACCATCCAACTATCGTGCCTCCCGCCATTTCGACGCCTGGCTGAAAAGCCGTGGCATCATCGGCATTGCCGGTGTGGACACCCGCGCCCTGACAGCTCTCATCCGCGAAAAGGGTCTGGCCAATGCGGTCATCGCCCACGCTCCGGATGGTGACTTCGATGTCGACGCCCTCAAACGTCAGGCAGCGGGCTGGAATGGTCTTGTCGGGGCTGACCTCGCCAAGGATGTCACCACGGCGGCCAGCTTCGAATGGAACGAAACCCCTTGGCAATGGGACAAGGGCTATGGCGAACGCGCCGAAGATGCCTTCCATGTGGTGGCCATCGACTTTGGCGTCAAGCGCAACATCCTGCGTCTGCTGGCAGCACAGGGCTGCAAGCTGACCGTCCTGCCTGCCATAGCAACCGGCGAAGAGATCCTTGCCCTTAATCCCGACGGGGTCTTCCTGTCGAACGGCCCCGGCGACCCGGCAGCAACCGGCACCTATGCCGTCGACGCCATCAAGGCGGTGATCGAGGCGGGCATTCCTTTGTTCGGTATTTGCCTTGGCCATCAGATGCTGGCGTTGGCTCTTGGTGCCAAGACCGAGAAAATGCATCAGGGCCATCACGGCGCCAACCATCCGGTTCAGGACAAGACCACCGGCAAGGTCGAGATCACCTCGATGAATCATGGCTTCGCCGTTGATGGTGAGACCCTGCCTGCTGGCGTCTCCGAGACCCATGTGTCGCTGTTTGACGGCTCGAACTGCGGCCTGGCGGTAGACGGCAAACCGATCTTCTCGGTGCAGTATCACCCCGAAGCCTCTCCTGGCCCGCAGGACAGTCATTATCTCTTCACCCGCTTCACCAATCTGATCCGGGTGAAAAAAGGCATGGAGCAGCGCCCGGAATAACAGCCGCAACCGCTGATATTCAAATACAGAAAACCCGCCCAAGGCTCCTGCCCGGCGGGTTTTCTTTTGTCCTTAAAGGGCGTGTCTCAGGGATTGGCGACAGAAAAGGTATCACACGCCGCCACCTTGCCGCCCTCATAGCCACGGGTAAACCATGCCTTGCGCTGAGCGGACGTGCCGTGGTTGAAGCTGTCAGGCACTACATAACCTTGCGTGCGCTTCTGCAAGGCATCATCACCGATCTGGGTAGCCGCATTCAGGGCTTCTCCCAGATCCCCCTGCTCCAACAGGCCTTTCTGGTTGGTACGATGGGCCCAGACGCCAGCATAACAATCCGCCTGCAATTCGACCCGGATCGACATTTGGTTTTCTTCCAGCTTGCTCATGGAGCGCCGCATCTGATTGAATTTAGGCAGCACCCCGGTGATATTCTGGATATGGTGCCCCACTTCATGGGCAATCACATAGGCTTGGGCAAAGTCCCCCGGCGCCTCAAAACGGGTCTTCAACTCGCGGTAAAAGCCAAGATCGATATAGACCTTCTGATCTCCCGGACAATAGAAGGGCCCGGTCGCCGAAGAGGCTGACCCGCAGGCTGATCGGACCTGATTGGAAAAGAGAACCAGCTTCGGCTCGGGATAGCGCTCTCCCGCCTGCTGGAAGATCTTCCCCCAGACATCTTCCGTCTCGGCTAACACGACTTTCACAAAGGCCGCCATCTCGTCATTGGCAGCAGATTGCCCCGGTTGGGCCTGCTGGCTCTGCGGTGATGTCTGTTGCGGGAGATAGACATCCCCCCCACCCATCAGCATTGAAAGGATTGTGGTCGGGCTGACTCCCATCATCCAAAGAACGCCCCCCACAACCAGAAGCACAATCAGGCTTGGGCTGCCACGACGCCCCCCTCGCCCCAAAGGCAGGCGGATGCTGCCCCTTGGCATGGAAGCGGGACGCATCCCTCTTTGATCTTCCACATTGCTGCTTTGTCTTCGTCCTCGCCAACGCATGTCTTAAGTCCCTGAATCTCGCACCCGGTCCATAGTCACAAAGAGCTTGCACGAAGCCTCAAGCGAATTGCAATCAGAAATCTGACCAATGGCAACAAAATATAGGCGGGATAGAGGAGGCAGGCTCGGCGGAAATCGGGCTGCACCAAAGGCCAGATAACAAGAAAGGCCCGCGTAGGGTGCGGGCCTTCTTCTTGTCTATAAATGCCCGGATTTTTACCGGGACATTATTGGGCGTTTTAGTCTACAATAGAGCGCCAGATCCGTGCAAACGAGCAACGGAAACTAGCAACCTTATGTACATCACACCGACGACTGACGCCCAACGTCGCACGGCTAGCTACAAGATCAGCCAACATTGGGTTTCTCCAAAAGTTGTTGGGACGATGACATCCCGATGATTGTCGCACCAAACGGCAATTATCAGATTGACCATAAGGAAGCTTAGGCTTTAAATGGACCTGAAACTGCACTTAGTGCGCTTACACGACTATATATGTGCACATTGTGCGCCAATGTCAACAGACAAAAGCGCACAAATTGCACCAAGCCACCCGAACGAAGTTAAATTTAGTCTAAGGTTGATGCTTCTCGTGCCCAGTCAGAAAAAAGAAACCACGCTTGATCCAATGCCTCCGGAACAGTTCCGCATCTGGCGGAAGAATATGGGGCTGAAACAAAAGGATGCCGCTGATTTGCTTGGCTTGAAAAAGCGGATGATCCAATATTACGAGAAAGGGCGACGAGACGGAAAAACCGTTACAATTCCGAAGTCTGTGCGTCTGGCCTGCTATGCGCTCTCCATCGGCGTGGGGGATTATGATGGCAACAAACCGTATAATCTGGACCTGAGCCAGTTTCAGCAGGACGAGAGCTGAAACACCGCTCCCAAAAGCCTCGGCATGCCGATAGCCAGCCAGCCCGAAAACACCCTTTTTCGATTCAATTCATCAGGAAAACCACAGATATCAACAAACCGTGTTTTTTCTCGGAAAATCGTGCGTTCAAGGGTCAATCCCCCTTCAGTTGGGCAAGGCCTGTCAAATCAATCGCAGTCATCAACAACAAGGCTTCGATATCCACCAAACGAACGCAGGCCGGGAACATTATCAACCAAACGAGATCAACAAACCGAACAATCGACCGGATAAGTGCTGATTTCTATCAAAAAAGTGCCCCGCCCTATGGCCTTGACGACCATATTTCGCTATAGCGACACAAATCTCATCTGAAAAACCCCGACCTGCAACGGCCTGGGCTCCCATCATGCGCGGGAGCGCGGTGCCTTGACATGAGCGCGAAACAAGATGCCAAAGCGGAACGACATTCAATCCATCCTGATCATCGGCGCCGGCCCAATCATCATTGGGCAGGCCTGCGAATTCGATTATTCCGGAACTCAGGCCTGTAAGGCTCTGAAAGAGGAAGGATATCGGGTCATCCTCGTCAACTCCAACCCAGCCACGATCATGACTGATCCTGACATGGCGGACGCGACCTATATTGAGCCGATCACACCAGAAATCGTCGCCAAGATCATTGAGAAGGAACGACCAGACGCTCTGCTGCCGACCATGGGTGGCCAGACGGCGCTGAACTGCGCCCTGTCCCTGCGCAAAATGGGCGTGCTGGAAAAATATAATGTCGAAATGATCGGTGCGACCGCCGAAGCGATCGACAAGGCCGAGGATCGCGAGCTGTTCCGCGAAGCGATGGACAAGATTGGCCTTGATACGCCGGTATCGCGCTTGGCGCACAATATCCCCGAAGCGCTTGAGGCACTTGATGTGGTCGGCCTGCCAGCCATTATCCGTCCGTCCTTCACCATGGGCGGCACCGGTGGCGGCGTAGCCTATAACCGCGAAGAGTATCTCGAAATCATCGAGCGCGGCCTCGACGCCTCCCCAACCACAGAAGTGCTGGTTGAGGAAAGCATCATCGGCTGGAAAGAATATGAGATGGAGGTCGTTCGCGATAAGAATGACAACTGCATCATCATCTGTTCAATCGAAAACCTCGACCCGATGGGCGTTCATACCGGCGACTCGATCACCATCGCCCCGGCCCTGACCCTGACCGATAAAGAATATCAGGTCATGCGCGACGCCTCTCTGGCCGTTCTGCGCGAGATCGGTGTTGAGACCGGTGGCTCCAACGTCCAATTCTCGGTCAATCCGGAAAATGGCCGTCTGATCGTCATCGAAATGAATCCTCGCGTGTCGCGCTCCTCGGCGCTCGCTTCCAAGGCAACCGGCTTCCCGATTGCCAAGGTCGCCGCCAAGCTGGCCGTCGGCTACACTTTGGATGAATTGGCCAACGACATTACCGGCGGCGCAACGCCTGCCTCGTTTGAGCCATCCATCGACTATGTGGTCACCAAGATCCCTCGTTTTGCCTTCGAGAAGTTCCCCGGCGCCGAGCCAGTCCTCTCCACCGCCATGAAGTCGGTTGGGGAAGTGATGGCCATTGGCCGTACCTTCCAGGAATCCCTGCAGAAAGCCTTACGTGGTCTTGAAACCGGCCTGACCGGTGTCAACGAAGTGGAAATTGAAGGTCTCGGCCAAGGCGATGACAAGAACGCCATCCGCGCGGCCCTTGCCAAAGCCACTCCGGACCGGATCCTCAAGGCAGCCCAGGCCATGCGTCTTGGCGTGCCGCACGACCAGATCCATGAAATCTCCAAGTTCGATCCATGGTTCCTTGAACAGGTTCAAGGCATCATCGATATGGAAGAGCGTGTCCGCGCCCATGGTCTGCCGCAGGATGCGAAAAATCTACGCAAGCTGAAAAGCATGGGCTTTTCTGACGCCCGTCTGGCCGAGCTGGCTGATACCAGCGCCAAGAAAGTGTTTGAGCTGCGTCATGCCCTTGACGTGCGCCCGGTCTATAAGCGCATCGACACCTGTGCGGCCGAATTCGCCTCCCCGACCGCTTACATGTATTCCAGCTACGAGCTGCCATTCGATGGCGCGACCGTCTGCGAAGCCATGCCGTCGGATCGCAAGAAAGTCGCCATTTTGGGTGGTGGCCCGAACCGCATCGGTCAGGGCATCGAGTTTGATTATTGCTGCTGTCATGCCTGCTACGCCATGAGCGAAGTTGGCTATGAAACCATCATGATCAACTGCAACCCGGAAACTGTCTCCACCGACTATGACACCTCCGACCGCCTCTATTTCGAGCCACTGACCGAAGAAGACGTGATCGAAATCCTGCGCAAAGAGCAGGAAAATGGTGAACTGGTTGGCGTGATCGTGCAGTTTGGTGGCCAGACCCCGCTGAAACTGGCCAATGCCCTTGAGGATGCAGACATTCCGATCCTCGGTACTTCGCCAGATGCCATTGATTTGGCCGAAGACCGCGACCGCTTCCAGAAGCTGCTGCACAAGCTGGATCTGATGCAGCCACGCAACGGCATTGCCTATTCCATCGAGCAGGCCCGCATCGTTGCCGATCAGATCGGCTTCCCGATCGTGGTCCGTCCATCCTATGTGCTGGGTGGCCGCGCCATGGAAATTGTCCGCACCGCCGACGCTTTCGAGAAATATATCCAGATGACGCTGGCCGAGCTGGTACCACCGGATATCCGTCTCAAATATCCAAACGACAAGACCGGCCAGATCAACGCTGTACTGGCGCAAAACGCCCTGCTGTTTGACAGCTATCTGTCCGGCGCGATTGAGGTGGATGTGGACTGCCTGTGCGACGGCGAAGACGTGGTCGTCTGCGGCATCATGGAGCATATCGAAGAAGCGGGCATCCATTCGGGCGACTCCGCCTGCTCCTTGCCGCCCCACTCGCTGTCAGAAGAAATTCAGCAAGAATTGATCCGTCAAACCAAAGAGATGGCATTGGCGCTGAATGTTGGCGGCCTGATGAATGTGCAATATGCGGTCAAAGACGGCGACATCTATGTCATCGAAGTCAATCCGCGCGCATCCCGGACCGTGCCATTCGTTGCCAAGACCGTCGGCAAGCCGATTGCCAAGATCGCTTCCCGCGTCATGACCGGCGAAAAACTTTCCACCTTCGACGTGAAGCTCGAAAAGATCGATCATGTCGCCGTAAAGGAAGCCGTCTTCCCATTTGCCCGTTTCCAGGGCGTCGACACGTTGCTCGGCCCGGAAATGCGCTCGACCGGTGAGGTTATGGGTCTCGACAAAGACTTCCCAATCGCCTTTGCCAAGTCCCAGCTGGGCGGCGGCACCAAGGTGCCGGTGGAAGGCACCGCCTTCATCTCGGTCAAGAAAGATGACAAGCCACGGGTCCTGTCAGCGGTCCAGCGCCTCAAAGACGCAGGCTTCCGCATCATTGCGACAGGCGGCACCCAACGCTATTTGGCAGAGAATGGCATTGAATGCGAGAAAATCAACAAGATGCTGGAAGGCCGTCCGCACATTGTTGACGCCATCAAAAACGGCGAAGTGCATCTGGTCTTCAACACCACTGAAGGTGCAAAAGCACTTTCCGACAGTCGGGATTTGCGCCGCGCTGCACTTTTGCATAAAGTACCCTACTACACGACGGTGGCGGGAGCCCTTGCTGCAGCACAGGGAATTGAAGCCTACAAAACAGGAAACATTGAAGTTCGGCCACTGCAGGACTATTTTTCCTAACAAACAACGGCCAAGATTGGCCTGTTGAATAGAGACAGATTCATGCGCGTTCCGAAGGCTTTTGCCCTCGGAGCGCTAAACTTTTTTATAGGGGCCACTGCCCCGGAACGGATCAGGAGGCTTTCCGAAGGCTATGGAAAAAATCCCAATGACGCCTGCAGGATATCAGGCTCTGGAAGAAGAACTAAAAAAACGCAGCAGCGAAGAGCGCCCGCGTATCATTGCCGCCATTTCAGAAGCGCGCGCGCACGGTGACCTTTCGGAAAATGCCGAATATCACGCTGCCAAAGAACAGCAGAGTCTCAATGAAGGGCGCATTGCCGAACTGGAAGACAAACTGTCCCGCGCCGAAGTGATCGACGTGTCCAAGATGAGTGGCGACACGATCAAGTTCGGTGCAACCGTCACCATTGTCGACGAAGACACCGACGAGGAAAAGACCTACCAGATCGTAGGCGACATGGAAGCAGACCTGAACAAGGGTCGCATTTCCCTGTCCTCCCCGATCGCCCGTGCCCTGATCGGCAAACAGGTCGAGGATTCGGTCGAGGTCTCTGCGCCCGGTGGCTCGAAATCCTACGAGATTCTGAAAGTGAAATACGTCTAGGGGCCTCAAGCGCCGGTCTCCAAACCGGCGCAGCTCCCTTGCAGATTTTGGCTCTGCTCTCGGGCTGACAAACTGCCTCGCCCGTCCCCGAACCGGACACAAACTGCCCGATCCCTCTTCATAAAGCCCGATCAATCACCCAGATCGATCGGAACATTCGGATAGTTTTTGCTCTGTCGAATGGTAAGCGACGTGCGCACGCTATCTACATTGGGTGCCGAGGTCAGTTCGTTGATCACGAATGACTGGAAAGCCTGAAGATCGGGGGCCACACAGCGCAGGACAAAGTCGATATCGCCCGACAGCATGTAGCATTCGCGCACCTGTGGCCATGAGCGCACGAGGCTTTCGAACGCAACCAGATCGGCTTCAGCCTGACTGTGCAGACCGACCATGGCAATCGCGGTCACATCGAACCCGATTTGCTTCTCGTCGACAATGGCACGATAACCTTTGATGATGCCGGCTTCTTCGAGCGCACGGACACGACGCAGGCAAGGAGGGGCGGAAATACCGACGCGGCGCGCGAGCTCCACATTGGTGATACGACCGTCATCCTGTAGTTCTTTCAGGATCTTCCAGTCGATGGGATCTAGTCTTGCTTTCAATGCAACAGGTCTCTTATTTTTGTTGAGTAAGGGGAGAGATATCGCCCGAACCAATGCCAACCGGTATAACGCTCAAGCCTTCCATATCATAGTCACAAAAACACCGATTTGGAAAGTTTTGACATTTTTTTGTGCGCATTTCCGACACAGAGTGACTGTTCTGTGAATGATTCGGAAATTTTAGGAATAGGAGCGCTTGCGTGACTTCCACCCCTGATAGAGTGATTTGGGTTCTGACGGACGGCAAGGCAGGTGACCTGAACCAGTGTCTGGGCGTCGCCGAGCGGCTCAATGGCCGCATTGAAACGCGCACGGTCGCTCCCGCCGCGCCATGGGTCTGGCTGATGCCCTGGGGACCCGTTCCTCCCGCCGACAATCCGGCAAACCCCGCCTCACCACTCCATGGCACACCGCCGGACATTGCCATCGCATCCGGCCGCCGCGCAGCCGCCTATCTGCGCAAACTCAAGCAGATCAGCCCGCACACCGTGACCGTCTTCTTAAAGGACCCGCGCACTGACAATGTGCAGGCCGACCTGATCTGGGTGCCGTTCCATGACAAACGACGCGGCAAGAATGTGCTGGTCACCCTGACCGGCCCGCATCGCATCACGCATGAGGCCCTCAAGCAGGCCGCAAGCAAAGGTCCCGCAGCGCTGCACCACCTGCCAGCACCCCGCATCGCGCTCATTCTGGGTGGAGACACCGCCAAGGAAAAGTTCGGCAAGGCCGCAGCCCAACGCCTCGCTCACTATATTGCCCACGAGTTGCCGCCCCATATGGGGGTGATGGTCACCCCGTCCCGACGCACGCCGGACCACCTGCTCAAGACTATCCAGCAAGCCTTGCGCGCGCGCCCTCACTGGATCTGGGATGGCGAAGGTGACAATCCCTACTTCACAATGCTGACGCTGGCCGACGCGATCATCGTCACGGCTGATTCTCATTCCATGCTATCAGAAGTGCTTGCCGCCCCTGTTCCTGTCTATATTTTCGAGCCCGATGCCTATCCAAAGAAGCTCAAAAGCACCATCGACCAGCTCATTCAACAGCCTTCTGTTCAACTTCTTGTGGGACCACTTGAAACAGGAACCCGCCCGACCATAGATTCAACGGAACTGATAGCGGACGAGATTCTCGACCTGCTGAACCAATCCTGATAGCGTGCCGACTGCCACCCAGCAGATGGCAGTCCCTTTGAAGAAAGAAACTCTGATGCATAGCAAAGTCTTGATCATTGGCTCTGGCCCGGCCGGATATACCGCTGCCATTTATGCCGCCCGCGCCATGCTTGAGCCAACCCTTGTTGCCGGCATGCAAGAAGGTGGTCAGCTGACCATCACCACCGAAATCGAAAACTATCCTGGCTTTGCCGAAGAAATTCAGGGCCCGTGGTTGATGGAACAGATGAAGGCGCAGGCAGCCAATGTCGGCACCAAACTGGTCTCTGACATCATCACCGAAGTTGACCTGTCGTCCCGCCCCTTCAAGGCCAAGGGCGATTCCGGCACCGAATATACCGCCGATAGCCTGATCATCGCCACCGGCGCACAGGCCCGCTGGCTCGGCATGGAAACCGAAGAGAAGTTCAAGGGCTTCGGCATCTCCGCTTGTGCCACCTGTGACGGTTTCTTCTATCGCGGCAAGGAAGTGCTGGTGATTGGCGGCGGCAACACCGCTGTTGAAGAGGCGCTGTATCTGACCCACCATGCGGACAAGGTTACCGTCATCCATCGCCGCGATGAGTTCCGCGCCGAGAAGATCCTTCAGAACCGCCTGTTCAAGCATCCCAAGATCGAAGTGATCTGGGACAGCGTGATCGAAGAATTCACCGGCAAGGAAGGCTTCCCACCAAGCGTCACCGGTGCCAAGCTGCGCAATGTCAAAACAGGCGAGACCACTGACATCACCGCCGACGGCATCTTTGTCGCTATTGGCCATGCCCCGGCTGTCGAGCTGTTCAAAGACCAGATCAAGATGACCGATCACGGCTACATCTGGTCGGCACCTGATTCGACAGTCACCTCCATTCCCGGCGTTTTTGCTGCTGGCGACGTGACCGATGACAAGTATCGTCAGGCCGTCACAGCCGCCGGACAGGGCTGTATGGCAGCTTTGGAGGCAGAACGCTTCCTAGCTGAGCAGGAAGACGCTGAATAATAACGGGTTTTGCCCAAGAAATCCTCCCAGACCGCAGACAGACACTTTGTTTTGCGCTGCAAAGTTATTAGACTATCGGTTACCTTGGTTTTTGCATGCCAGACGTAACCAATACGCATAGCAAAACAAAGGTCTGGATTTTCAGTATAGAACCGAGAGGGGCCATCAGCTGCTCTTGGTGGAGGACAATATGGATTGGGACAAACTTCGCATCTTTCATGCGGCTGCAGATGCCGGGAGCTTCACCCATGCCGGTGACAAGCTCCACATGAGCCAATCCGCCATCTCCCGTCAGGTCAGCGCCCTTGAGGCCGACCTCGGCGTCACGCTTTTTCATCGCCATGCCCGTGGCCTCATCCTGACAGAACAGGGTGAGTTGCTCTATCGCACCGCTCATGATGTGCTGATGAAGCTGGAAACGGTCCGCACTCACCTGACGGACTCCAAGGAAAAACCAACCGGAGAGTTGCGACTGACCACCACCGTTGGTCTTGGCTCTGCATGGCTGACCCAGCATCTACCGGAATTTCTGGAACTCTATCCCGGCATCGCGATCAATCTGCTGCTGGAGAATGAGGATCTCGATCTGGGGATGCGTGAGGCCGACGTCGCCATTCGCCTGCATCAACCGACCCAGCCGGATCTCATTCAGCGCAAGCTCTTCACCGTCCATTTCCACATGTATGCCGCACCGGACTATTTGAAGAAATACAGCCAGCCACAATCGATGGATGATCTGGACCATCATCGCCTGATTTGCTTTGGCAACAATCACCCGGCCTATCTCAAGGACATCAACTGGCTTGAAACCGCCCAGATGCCCCCGGGGCGCAAGCGCCAGATGGCGCTGAAGGTCAACAACATCCTTGGCCTGCGTAGCGCTGTGATGCGCGGTGCAGGCATTGCGATTCTACCCGATTACGTTGTCCATCCGCGCGACAACCTCATACAGTTGTTGCCAAGTGTGGAAATGCCAAGCTTCGAGACATATTTTGTTTATGCCGCAGAATTGCGCAATTCCATGCGCATCAACGCCATCAGGGATTTTCTGCTGTCAAAAGCGGCAAGCTGGCATTATTAATTGCGTCAGAGCCACGTTTCACGACCAAAGCTTGCTCACTGGACATCGCATAACACCTACAGTGCAACGGAACAACTGCCATGCCCTTTCCGCATAGCAGCAATGCGTCTGTATGGATTGTAAGTAGGCTAATTAATAGGCATATACAGCCTTAGCTGAAGGCAATAATCGTCACACACTCCTCCCCGTGGCGATGTTTGTAGCCAGCTGTTCCCCTCTGGAAGGTGATTGCTCCGCATATTTATGCGGATTTTACTTCAAAGCCGGACCTTGGTCCGGCTTTTTTTTCGCCTAAGCCAGTTGCTGCGCACACAGGCCATCAGTGCCTATTTTTTAATCAAAAATAAGTTTGCACAATAATCTATCAAAATCAGTTGGTTCAATAATGCATAGGACGAGGGTGAGACACCCGTTTATGCTGCGCCGCACGCATAGAGCAGCAGTTCGATTGTCCATATTTGCATAACTGCAATCCAGCGTGAAACATCCCGCTAAAATCAGCGGTATAAAATTTCGCGCTTACCCAATTCCTTGTAGAGATGAGCGACCTGCTCACCATAGCCATTGAAGAATTGTGTCGGGATGCGCTCATTGGTGCCGAGCACCTGTTCGGTCGCCTGACTCCAGCGCGGATGCCGCACCTCCGGGTTCACATTGGCCCAGAAACCATATTCCCCCGGGGCGAGTTGCTCCCAGAAGCTGACCGGTCGCTTGTCCGTGAAAGTGAAGCGGGTGATCGACTTGATTGACTTGAACCCATATTTCCACGGCAATGCCAATCGCAGCGGCGCACCAAACTGCTTGGCCGCCGGTTTGCCATACGCACCCGTAACCAGAAACGCCAACTCGTTCATCGCCTCTTCGATCGACACCCCTTCAACATAGGGCCACGGATACCAGCTTTGTTTCTGACCGCTGGCAACGCTTGGATCATGGAAGGTTTCCATCCGGATATATTTGGCCTTCGAGAGTGGCTTGGCCTTCTTGACCAGATCAGCAAAGGCAAAACCGGTCCAGGGGATAGTCATTGACCATGCCTCGACACAGCGATGGCGATAGAGGCGCTCTTCCAGCACCATCGAGCGGATCAGCGTGTCGATGTCCAGTTCCATCTCCTCCTCGACCAGGCCGTCAATCTTGACAGTCCAGGGGCGCGTCTTGAGGCTTTGAGCGGCCTTGGCAATCTGCTTGTGCGAGCCGAACTCATAGAAATTGTTGTAAGCCGCATTGACTTCCTCAGGCGTGATATCCCGCTTGATAATGTAGGTCGGGTTGCGCTTGGCTGGGTAGAGATCAAGGGTCGGATCCTTGAAGTCGGAGGTCGAGGCGCTTTGCGTGATCGCGCTATCGGATGCGGCACTGTCCATATTGCATCCTGCAAGGCTGAGACTTGCCCCGCCAATCAGCAAGGATGAGCCACGCAGAAAGCTGCGCCGATTGAGATAGACCTGCTCGTCCGTTGCCTGATGCTCCTTCAGGGACCAACTGCGATTGCGTTTGATAAACATTGCGTCCTCACCCTCGATTATCAATTGGCATTGTTGCCCCCTCTGCCCAGGGGTCCGATCTCAAAGCCTACGGTCTCTGCCCGATTGGAACAAATCACCAATCCGTGTGGTGCAAAGTGAGACATCATAACACGCGCCTAAGGATCCATACTTATCCAAATATTCATTCTCTATGGTTAGAAATGGAAGGAAACAGAGAGGTCCCGTGATGTTCCAGCTATACAATCATGACCTGGCCCAAGCCGCAATGAAGACCGTCCGCTTGTCGGAGCTACTCGGCTCCCTCAGTTACGCGCTTGACCTGACAGAGGGGCAGCCGGTGGGTCATTGCGTCCGTTGCTGCTGGATCGGCACCAACATCGGCATGCATCTGGGACTGGACGACACAGCCCTTGAAGATCTCTATTATACCCTGCTGCTCAAGGATCTGGGCTGCTCCAGCAATGCGGCGCGCATTTGTGCGCTCTATCTGGCCGACGACATCAGCTTCAAGCGCGACTTCAAAACCATCGACGGCAGTCTCGCCGCCGCCCTGCGGTTCGTGCTGTCCAAGACCGGCCTTGAAAGCGGCTTCAGCGAGCGGATTCGCGCCGTGGTTCATATCCTGCAAAATGGCGGCACCATCGCACGAGAATTAATCGAAACGCGCTGTCAGCGCGGTGCTGACATTGCCGCCAAAATGCGTTTCTCCAAGGCCGTGCAAGACGGCATCCATAGCCTTGATGAACATTGGAATGGTTCAGGCAAACCCAACGGGATCAAGGCCCAAGATATCCCACTCAATGCCAACATCGCCCTTCTGGCACAAGTGGTGGACGTCTTCACCCAATCACACTCGCAACAAGCAGCGATTGAAGAAATCAAACACCGCAGCGGCAGCTGGTTTGATCCGGCGCTCGTCGAGACCTTCCTCGCCGTCCAGGCAAGGCCGGGCTTTTGGGAAACACTGGCTTCCAGCAACATTGATCAAACGCTGTTTGCCATGGACGCTGCCAGCCACCATCAGCAGATTGATGAAGACCATCTTGATGAAATCGCCGCAGCCTTCGCCGATGTGGTTGATGCCAAAAGCCCCTTCACCGCCGAGCATAGCAGCCGCGTCGCGATTTACACCGACATCATTGCCGCCGAGCTGGGGCTCGACACCGCTCATCGCCGCTGGTTGCGCCGCGCCGCCCTGCTCCATGACATCGGCAAACTGGCCATCAGCAACCAGATCCTCGACAAAAATGGCAAACTGGATCCACAGGAATGGCAAGCCATTCAGAGCCACCCTGTCCATGGCGAAGCCATTCTTACGCGGATCGAAGCTTTCCGGGACATTGCCCCTCTTGCTGGCAGCCACCATGAAAAGTTGGATGGCAAAGGCTATCCCAGAGGCTTGAAAGGCGAGGAAATTTGTTTGGAGAGCCGCATTCTCAGCGTTGCCGACGTCTTTGACGCTCTGACTGCCGACCGCCCCTATCGCGCCGCCATGCCGATCGAAAAGGCGCTTTCCATCCTCGACAAGGATACAGGCACCGCCTTTGACGGCAGGTGCGTCGCCGCTCTCAAAATGGCACTTGCGAAAATGAAAAAGCCCGAAGCGGCCTGACTGGCAGCCAACCACCATGACCGCAACAGAAAACGGGGCTTTACGCCCCGTTCCCTTCTCTCGGCCCCACGGTAATCAGGCTTATTCCGCTGCCTGAGCGGCTTGCAGAACCAAATCCGCATTGCGACCGGTCAGCTCCTGCATGTGATCAAAGCTGGCCTCAAACGACGCCACTCCGGCGGAGATCGAGCGCAACTCGATGATCAGGTCTCCGATTTCCGACTGCGGCATCAGGGATTCAACCACATCCCAGCCATCCCAGCCCGGACGGGCATCATAACCCATCAACTGCCCACGGCGACCCGCAACGATGGTGTTGACCTTGGCGGTCACATCATTCGGCACGGCGATCTTCACATTCATGATCGGCTCCAACAGCACCGGACTGCAATCCGGCAAGCCTTCGCGCATAGCCAAAGTGCCTGCAGACCGGAAAGCCTGATCGGAGCTGTCCACCGTATGGTAGGAGCCATCGGACAGATTGACCGTCAGATCCACCACCTCGAAGCCCAACGGCCCCTTGACCAGTGCATCCTTCACCCCATTCTCGACCGAGCCAAAATACTGCTTTGGCACGACACCACCAGTGATGCTTTCGCTGAAGACAAATCCTTCACCACGGCCCATTGGCTTGATATCAATGACCACATCACCAAACTGCCCATGACCGCCAGACTGCTTCTTGTGGCGACCGCGCACAGTGACGCCTTTGCGGATGGTTTCCTTGTAAGGAACCACAGGTGTGTAATGCTCGATATTGATGCCATATTTGCCCTGCAGCCGTTCAACAGCCACCCGCAAATGCATCTCGCCCTGACCGCGCAGGATGGTTTCACCACTATCCTGGTTTTGCTCCACCACCAGAGACGGATCTTCCTCCGTCAGCTTCTGCAAGGTTGCATGCAGCTTGACTTCATCGCGATGCTCGGTTGGCTTCACAGCCATGCCGAAGACCGGGGCCGGAATGGCCAACAAATCAAGAGGATCAACCCCGGCCTTGGCTGTCGTCAGGGTCGTACCGGTATGGGCGACATCAAGCTTGCCAAGAGCGATGACCTGTCCTTCGGTCGCCCGATTGTCCTTGACCGTTTTTTGTCCCTGCACATGGAACAGACCAGAAGAACGACCAATTTCGTCGCCGTCCGCCCCATAGAAGACATCCCCATCCTTCACGGCACCCTTGAGCACACGGGAAATGGACAGTTTGCCGCCATGGGAAGTATGGATCGACTTCATCACTTGTAAAATGGCATCGCCTTCCGCAGGATCCGGACAACCAAGGCGCTTGGCTGTGGTTTCAATGCCCGGGCCTTCATGACGCAGCACCTTCAGCAAGCGCAAAATGCCATTCTCTTGTTCGGCCGCCCCGATCAGCACCGGCATCACCTGCCCTTGGCGCATTTCCTCGACCAAGTCCCCAAACACCCGCTCGGCATCCGGTTCCATTTCTTCAAGCAGCTGCTCCATCAGCACTTCGTCATGGTCGGACAGGGTTTCGAGCATCGAATAACGGGCTTCCCACTCGCGCTCCTGATCCGTCTCGCTCATGCCAACCAGCTCGCTCGGGGCATGCTCGTGATAAAGGAACGCACGTTCAAGAGCGAGATCGATATAGCCAATGGCCGTTTCACTCTTCCAGATAGGAATCTGACGCAACAGCAAAGGTGTGGCGCTGGCTTTTTGCAGCTCCTCGACAACCGCGCGCACATGGGCGGTGCATTTGTCCATTTTGTTCAGGAAAAGAATCCGGGGAATGTTGCGCTCTTCAAGGCTTTTCAGGATCACTTGCAGCGCGGGGATCTTCTTCTCGTCTGGTTCGCAAACCACGACCGCGAGATCAACAGCGGAGAGAGCAGGCTGACTTTCAAACTGGAATTCGACAGATCCGGGACAATCAATGAAGGTGTAAGTGTCACCCATAAATTCGGTTTCGGCGATATTGGCTTCCACTGACATATGGTGGGATCTGGCTTCCTCCGATCCATCCCCGACCGAGCTTCCGCTATCTACCGATGAAAATTTGTTAATGGCTCCGGTTCGCGCCAAAATGGCTTCAAGGAGAGTTGTTTTACCGCCTCCAAAGGGTCCTACGATGGCTACGCAACGTGGACCCTCGACTCTTCTGCCAACTTGTCCCATGGCAGATCCTCCTTTCATTTTTGAGCATGACGTCCGGCATAAGATCCAAAGATCGCTCAGATGAACAATCATCAGCTCTTGCTTGGAAATTTCCGTCTGTTGAACAAACCTCCCGTTCAGACCATCCATAAACTGCCAAATGTCGGACAGAACATCTCAAAGCTTAACTGAGATCCGCCCGCTGCAATTGATCAAACGCAAACCACACCGTCGATTGCAGCGAAGAGTCACCGCTATTTGACATTTCCATGACAGCCCCTTCCCATGATACCACATCGCCTAAAACCTTAGTATTAGAAGGCATTTTCATACAGCCGAAACCAAAAAAGGCCCGCCCCGGTGAGGGCGGACCTTTGACTATCTATTGTTGGCAAAAGCCTATTTCAGCGCGGCACAGAAGCGCTTGATGCGTGCACAGGCTTCTGTCAGGGCCTCGGTAGAGGTCGCATAGGAAACACGGAAATAAGGCTCAAGGCCAAAGGCCACACCCTGCACCACAGCCACACCTTCGGTTTCGAGCAGCTCGGTGACGAAGTCACTGTCATTCTCGATCACCTTGCCCGATGGCGCGGTCTTGCCAATGCAACCCGCACAGGACGGATAGACATAGAAAGCACCTTCCGGGGTCGGGCATTCCAGACCCTCGCACTCATTGAGCAGGGCAACCACCATGTCGCGACGCTCCTTGAACACTTTCGCGCGTTCAGGGATGAAATCCTGTGGCCCTTCCAAAGCTTCCAAAGACGCCCACTGTGAAATGGAAGTCGGGTTGGAAGTGGACTGGGACTGGATCTTGCGCATTGCGCCGATCAGCTCCAATGGACCTGCCGCATAACCGATACGCCAGCCGGTCATCGCATAGGCTTTCGACACACCATTCATCGTCAGGGTGCGATCTTTGAGCGATGGCTCGACCTGAACCGGGGTGACAAACTTGAAGTCGTCATAGACCAGATGCTCATACATATCGTCGGTCAGAATCCAGACATGCGGATGCTTGACCAGCACGTCGGTCAAAGCCTTCAGCTCGTCATGGGTATAGGCCGCACCGGTCGGGTTGGATGGCGAGTTGAAGATGATCCATTTGGTCTTCTCGGTGATCGCCGCTTCCAACTGCTCGGGCTGCAGTTTGAAATTATGCTCGATGGTCGCTTCCACGGCGACGGGAATGCCACCAGCCAGCAGAACGATATCAGGATAGGACACCCAATATGGCGCAGGGATGATAACCTCATCGCCCGGATTGATCGTCGCCATCATGGCATTATAGATGATCGGCTTGCCACCCGGTGCAACAAAGCACTGGCCAGGATCGTAATCGATGCCATTTTCACGCTTGAACTTGTCGGCAATCGCCTTCTTCAGTTCAGGGATCCCATCAACAGCTGTATATTTGGTTTCGCCACGAGTGATCGCATCGATAGCGGCCTTTTTGATGTTGTCAGGTGTATCGAAGTCTGGTTCTCCAGCCCCCAGACCGATGACGTCACGACCAGCGGCCTTGAGTTCTCGCGCTTTGTTGGTCACTGCAATCGTTGCAGATGGTTGAACACGCGAAAGCTGCTCGGCGATAAAGCTCATTGAGCCCTCCAAATATAAAGCGAAAAATAAAGTCAAGCGGACCCTGTCGTTGAGAAGGCTTCCCAACGCGACCGCACCGGAACACTAGTGCAGCCCCATAGGCAATTCAAGCAGGGCCAGGTAAGAATCGTCCGTTCCTAGCCTTTTGGTGTCGCAATTCTTGCGCACAAATGTACCCAACCAACAAGCAGCAACCTACATTCGTTTCGGAATGCGGGCTTCTACATAAACCAGATGCGCCCATAGTCGGATAAGTCACGATAAAGCAGGCCTCAGACCTAACCCTTTTTGCGATATATCAAATTTGGCGCAGCTTAGCCACATCTGCGACATTCTGTCCAACATTACTATTCTGTAATTTTCGAATTTCATAATATACTAATTTTTGGACCGGGCGAGTCTGGCGCCTCCAAATCCAGACTGCGTCATCACACGCAGACAGACTCAAACCGGGCAGTGCGAAGCTGGCCTTTGTTCTGTCCGGTCTATCGAGCATCCGTTAGGAGGAACCAATGACGGACAGTTCAAGACGACGTGGTTTGCGGCGGGTATGTTGTACCCTGACCTCAAGCCTGATGGTCGCCATTTTTGTAACGTTTTCCGGATCGTTTATCGCCGATATGGAGGTGAAGGCCTCCCCGGCACAGGCCACTGAAGCAAATGCATCGACACCAAGTGATGCCAGCCGACAGGTAACCGGCAAGGAACCCGGAGAGACCGCCGACCACACCAAATTCGAAATCCTGCAACAGGACTTCAAAAGCGGACCAGAGGTCACCAAGGCTTGCCTCTCCTGCCACACCGAAGCCGCCCATCAGGTGCAGGACAGCATTCATTACCAATGGGTCTTCGCCAACAAGACCACCGGCCAGACCCTTGGCAAGCGCAATGTGATCAACAATTTCTGTGGCAATGTCGCCTCGAACGAAGCCCGCTGCACATCTTGTCACGCAGGGTATGGCTGGAAAGACATGCGCCAACCGCCGCCCAAGGAGGAAAGTGCGGTCGATTGCCTCGTCTGCCATGCACCCAAGAAATATTATCGCAAGTTCCCGACCATGGCGGGTCTGCCAATCACCGAACCGAAAAAGTTCAATGGCAAGGACTTCCCCGTCTCCGACCTGACCAAGGCCGCCCAGTCGGTCAATCTCGCCCAACGTGAAAATTGCGGCGCTTGCCACTTCTTTGGCGGCGGTGGCGACGCGGTCAAGCATGGCGACATCGACAGTTCGCTGACCAATCCGCCACGCGATCTCGACGTCCATATGGCCACCGATGGCGGCAACATGGCCTGCTCCGCCTGTCACTCGGGCTCCGGGCACAAATGGCCGGGCTCCCGCTTTGAGATGGATGCCAAGCCGGTGACCCGCGACGCGGACGGAAAATCCATTCCGTCCTATCAGATCCGTCGTTCCAACAAGACAGCATCATGCGAGAGCTGCCATTCCGACGCACCGCATCAAGGCGCAACGCTGGAAGCGGTCAAGCTCAACAACCATACCGACACCGTCGCTTGCCAGACGTGCCATATCCCGGAATTTGCCAGAGGCGGCATCGCCACCAAAATGCTCTGGGACTGGTCAACGGCCGGCAAGAAGAAAGACGGCAAACCATATGTCGAAAAAGACGATAACGGCAACCCGACCTACAATTCCAAGAAAGGGACCTTCGTCTACAAAGAGAATGTCACGCCAGTCTATGCCTGGTTCAACGGCACGATCACCTACAAGACCGATGATGACCCGCTCGACACGGCCTCGCCAGTGGTCCTCAATCAGTTGCATGGGGATGCCAGCGACAAGACCGCACGCATCTGGCCTTTCAAGCTGATGAACACCGTTCAGCCGATCGATGCCGAAAGCAAGAAGCTCGCTTATATGCATCTGTTCGGCAAGGACGACAATGCCTATTGGAAGACCTATGACTGGGGCAAGGCTCTTCAGGCCGGCATGGACTATATGAGCAAGCCTTATTCCGGCAAATATGACTGGGCGAAAACCCAGATGTTCTGGCCGATCACGCATATGGTCGCACCGACCGAGCAGGCCGTTCAATGTGGCGAATGCCATACCAAGAATGGCCGCCTCGAAGGCATCACCGGGGTCTACATTCCGGGACGCGACAGCTTCGGCATTCTGGATTGGCTTGGCTATGGCCTCATCATCCTGACCATCATCGGCGTTGGCATCCACACCGCTTTCCGGATTGTCACCCGCAGCAAACGCCAATCTTGAGGAGTGCGTATCATGACAGACATTGCATCAACTCCCCTTGGCCCCAAAACTGGCCCTGAAACTGGCCCTGAAACTGGCACCAAAGACAGCAAACCGCCCCTTCAGCATCGCAAGGTGAAGAATTACTCTCGCTATGAGCGCTTCTGGCACTGGTCTCAGGCGTTGCTGATTTTCCTGCTGGCCTTCTCCGGCTTCACTGTCCATGGCACGATCCGCTTCATCCCGTTCGAAAAGGCGGTGATGATGCATGATATCGCCGCCTTTGCCCTGATCTTCCTGTGGCTGTTTACAGCCTTCTGGACGATCACCACCGGTCAATGGCGACATTTCGTGCCGACCAATGCGGGCCTTTGGGCCGTCATCCGCCATTATCTGATCGGCATGATGGTGGGCCAGCCCCATCCCTACAAGCGCACCCTGAGCCGGAAACAGAATCCACTCCAGTCCGCCGCCTATTTCGCGATCATGACCTTGGTCGGGCCGCTGCTCTGGCTCTCCGGGCTGGCCTATATGTTCTACAGTTTCTGGGCGGGCAACTCGGGCAATCACGACATCTTCAACCTCGTTGTTCTGCTCCACCTCATTGGCGCTTTCCTGATGGTCGCCTTTGTCATCGGACACATCTATATGGTCACGACAGGCAAGACGATCTTTCACTATACCCGCGCCATGATCTCGGGCTACGAGGATATGGAGCTAACCGACGCCGAAGTGACCTATCTGGAGACCCACGAACCAGATCGCATCAAATAAAGCTCGCAACACACACCAAAAAGGCCGCAGCATCCGCTGCGGCCTTTTTTGTTGGACCAGTCAGAGAGGAAAAAGTCTCAGAGACTTATTTGAAAGCACTGCCGGGCTTTACGCCCAGCATCTTGAAGATCATTGCTGCCGGACAAAAGCCGGTGAAGGCAGATTGCAGCAGGTTGGCGCCGATAAACACGGTCAACCACATGAAGAGCGGGCTGACAAACTGGGTCAGGGCGACGGAGATCAGGATCATGACGCCAGCGAAGGCGAAGATGGTACGGTCAAGGCACATGGAGCTATCCTTTGCATGCTCAATTAAATTAGTATTTGCGAATATTCATATCAAATAAATCTTTCATCGTAAATACGCCTTTATATGCGACATGCGACCGCAGGTGAAAAACCGAGTCACTCGGGGATCGCCTTCACCGGCACGTGATTGCCCTTTCCGGCTTTTAACTGGCCAGCCGCAAAATGGTCACAATATTTGTCCGCTTCTGCCCTTTTTCCCTCAAAACCGGGCCGCATTCGGGTGTGATCCTAGGATCAAGACATGCCTTCATGGTCATACATCCGATTGAGAGACGATCACCAATGCCCCTTTCATCACCTGATAGTCAGCGCAAAAAGCGCCGCCGCCATTCCATTGACCTCGACCTGAAACGAGGATCAGAAAAATCCATTTCCAAGGCCTTCAAAATCTGGATCGGCGCCTACGCGCTGGCCATTGGCATCGGCTTCACGGTTGCTGCACATCCTGCCCGTTCGGCTCCGGTGACCACGCCTGAGATCACCGCCGCGGAACAGGCCCCACAGGCCAGAGCGTCCAGCGACCTGCGCCTGGTCGGCCCCAATGACATGCAATCCGGCGGTCTGCTGTTCAAAGCCAAAGAGCCGGGCAAATATGTCGAAGCACCCAAAGTCGCCACCGACATCAAGCTCGACGTCACCGGCCCGGTTGCCCGCGCCACCGTCACGCAAACATTTCTCAATCCCAGCGACGTCTGGGTCGAGGGCATCTATGTCTTTCCTCTGCCGGACAATGCCGCCGTCGACCAGTTGAAAATGAAGGTTGGCGATCGCCTGATCGAAGGCAAGATCAAGCCAAAGCAGGAAGCCCGTGAAATCTACGAGGCCGCCAAACGCGAAGGCAAGAAAGCCAGCCTGCTCGAACAGCAGCGTCCCAACCTCTTCACCAATGCAGTCGCCAATATCGGCCCGGGCGAGAGCATCACCGTCCAGATCGAATATCAGGAAACCATCCCGCGCAAAGGCGAAGACTTCTCCCTGCGCGTGCCTCTGGTGGTCGCCCCACGCTACAATCCGCTCAACAAACCGTTGCAGCCCGTCATTGACATGGAAGCCAAACAGACCGCTGGCACCAGCGGCTGGGGCTCCACCGATCCGGTGCCGGACCGTGACACCATCACCGCCCCGGTGATCGATCCGAACAAAGAGGACAAGAGCAATCCGGTCACCCTTTCGGTTACCCTCAATTCCGGCTTCCCGCTCGACAAGGTCGTCAGCCACTATCATGACGTCGACATCAAGCCCGCAGGCGACGACAAGGTCACGCTGACCCTCAAAGAAGGGGCTGTGCCAGCGGATAAGGATTTCCTCCTCACCTGGACCGGCAAGAAGGGCAAGACTCCCAATCTCGGCCTCTTCACCCAGAAACTGACCGGCAAGAATGAAACGACGCAAGATTATCTGCTGGCCTATATCACGCCGCCCTACAAGCTGACCGAGAGCCTGAAAGTGCCACCGCGTGAAGTGATCTTCGTCATCGATCAGTCCGGCTCCATGGCAGGCCCTTCGATCCGTCAGGCGCGCGCCAGCCTGATCGAAGCCCTTGATCAACTCAAGCCTGAAGACAGCTTCCAGATCATCCGCTTCAACAATGAAATGAACCAGCTGTTCGGTGCGCCGCAAAAGGCCGATAGCGAGACGGTCGCCAAGGCCAAGCGCTGGGTCAATCGCATCAAGGCCGAAGGCGGCACAGAAATGCTGCCAGCCATGCTGGAAGCCTTGGCCGACAGCGCCCCCAATGCCCCGACCCTGCGTCAGGTCATCTTCCTCACCGATGGAGCCATCGGCAATGAAAAGCAATTGTTTGAGGCGGTCAAATCCCAGAAAGGTCGCTCGCGCATCTTCACTGTTGGCATCGGCTCCGCCCCCAACAGCTTCTTCATGTCCCGTGCGGCAGAAGTGGGACGCGGCACCTTCACCCATATCGGTGATATCACCGAAGTACAGAGCCAGATGGAGACCTTGTTCAAGCAGTTGAGCAGTCCGGTCGCCACCGACCTCACCGTCACCCTTGCGGGCAGCGAAGGGATCGAAGCGTCCCCCGATGCCCTGCCCGATCTTTATCTTGGCGAACCGGTGATCCTTGCCCTCAAGGCAAACAAACTTGGCGACACGCTGACCCTGAAAGGCCGCTTTGACAATCAGCCATGGACCTTGTCCGTCGATCTGACCAAAGCCGCCCCGTCAACGGCTGTCAACAAGATCTGGGCCCGTGGCAAGATCCGTCAGCTCGAAAGTGACCGCCTTCTGTCCAATGACTCAAAGGCAATTGACAAGCGGATCGAGACGCTCGGCCTTGACCATCATCTGGTCACCCGCCTGACCAGCCTCGTCGCCGTCGATGTCACACCGTCCCGTCCAAGCGAAGAGGGACTTGAAAGCAAGAAAGTGCCATTGAACCTGCCCGATGGCTGGGAAATGGACAAGGTCTTTGGTGAGCAGGCCGAAATGGCTCAGCCAGTGATGGCAGCCCCAGCCAAGGCCATGACCGGCACGAGCAAGAAACGCATGTCGATGCAAATGCGTGACAGCAGTATGCGGACCTCTGCCCTGATTGCCCCTCAGGCTGCCCCGATGGTGGGGGCCAGCGGGCAACCGATGAAATTGGCTGCGGTGCAAACCAATCAGGGTCAGATCATGCTGCCGAAAACCGCAACCAAGGCAGACCTGATTCTGCTGACTGGTACCTTATTACTGTTGCTCTCAGGCGGATTGCTTGCCTGGCTGCAATGGCGCCGCGTGGCCAAGAAATGACCCCGGCGCGACAACGACACTGGCTTAAACTCCCCGCCATGCTGATCGGCATGGCGGGTTTTGCCTTGATCCTCTGGGCAGGTTGGATTCCTGCCAAGGCCAAGCTGGCACAATTTCTCCTCCAGCGCGCCTGGATGGAAAGCCAGACCACAGGCACCCCGGTCAAGGCATGGGGCTGGGCCGACACATGGCCCGTCGCCAAATTGTCCATTCCGGCCATTGCCTTTGAAGCGATTATCCTGCGCGAGGCGGGTGGCGAGGGTCTTGCCTTCGGGCCTGTTCTGCTCAACCAGTCAGCATCCTTGGGCGAGGATGGCCTGTCGGTGATTTCCGCCCACCGCGACACCCATTTCAAACCACTGGCCCAACTGAAGCCGGGCATGAAAATCCACATTGAGCCTCTCAAGGGTCTGACACTCACCTATCAGGTCGAACAAATGCGCATTGCCCCTTGGGACCGCTCCGGCCTCAGCAAGGACAGCTTTGAGCCAACCCTTGCACTCACCTCCTGTTGGCCCTTTGAAGATGTCACTCCCGGCCCGTTGCGTTTCATTGCCGAGGCTCGTCTGCTCCAGTCCCTCCCCTCAACGCAGGCAGCCCCATTGTGATCAACCCTACGCATCCCTACGTAGAAGAAAGCAAGACGCCTTTCTTCTGACCGGACGGAGATGCTTCATGACTGCACATACACCCCCTGATATCGCAGCCCGCAAGATGCCCTCATTCAAGGCGGTTGATATGCGAGATCCTCGCTCAAATATCGCAGGAACAAATCTGATGTGGGCCATGCTGGCCCTTGCCACGGCCTTCTTCCTGGCCACCAGTCTGTCGAAGGCAAATGCCCAACAGACTCCCAGTCTTGAAACCCAGACCGGCCCGATCGAAATCGAACAAATAGCCACATTCGATCGTCCCTGGGGCATGGCCTTTTTGTCAAGAACACAGTTGCTGGTGACCGAACGAACCGGTGGTCTATGGCTGTTTGACACTGCATCAGGAGAAAAGACGGCGGTTAAAAACCCGCCCTCAGCCCATGTCGCCGGTCAGGGCGGGCTGCTGGATGTCGCCCTCCACCCGGATTTCAGCCAGACCAACTGGGCCTATTTCACCCTCGCACGCCAGTCCGAAGGGGGCACGGGAACCACTCTGGTGCGGGCCAAATTGTCAGGTCTCGGAACGGGTTCACCAACCCTGTCGGATCAGCAAACCCTGTATGAAGTCCTGCCCAGCGCCGGAACCTACCATTATGGCTCCCGCATCGCTTTTGCCGCGGATGGCAACCTCTATGTCACCTTCGGCGACCATGGGGTACGCCCAAGAGCGCAGGATGTCACCAACGCCTCTGGCTCGGTTATCCGCCTGACAGACGACGGATCGATCCCCGCTGACAATCCGTCCTTCGGTGCCAATGCCAAAGAGGGACTATGGTCGATTGGCCATCGCAATCCGCAAGGTGCCGCCATCCATCCCGAAACCGGTCAACTCTGGACCGTTGAACATGGCGCCCGGGGCGGTGATGAAATCAATCGTCCGGAAGCAGGCAAAAATTATGGCTGGCCAACCATTTCCTATGGCCGTCACTATTCCGGAGGCCGCATCGGCGAAGGCACTCAGAAGGCCGGCATGGAGCAGCCGATCCACTATTGGGACCCATCCATAGCACCGTCCGGTTTGGCCTTTTATGATGGCGATCTGTTCCCCGACTGGAAAGGCAACCTGTTTGTTGGTGCCTTGAAGGACCAGAAACTGGTCCGCCTGACCCTTGAGGGAAACCGGGTCACCCATGAGGAAATTCTGCTTGAGCGGCTTTATGGTCGCATCCGCGATGTGCGCTCCGGCCCCGACGGTGCCCTTTGGTTGTTGACCGACTCCTCGCGTGGTGCCTTGCTACGGATCACCCCCGCCCGATGATCCATCAATTTCCCTGCGCAATCCATCGAAACTATTCAATTGATTGATCGCAGAAAATGGCGTAATTCCGTTTGACCGGGCCGACAAGCCTCCCTTGTCGGCCCTTGATGACTTTATGACAGACCCGCCTCAAAAAATGTGTCCGGAAGTGATGCCATGTCCCGTTTGACTGCCAATAGCCTGTTGTTGATCGCCGCCATGGTCTGGGGCGCTGCCTTCGTGGCCCAATCCACCGCCATGGACTCCATCGGTCCGCTCAGCTTCACAGGCGTCCGCTTCCTTCTGGCCGCCATCTCGGTCGCCCCCTTTGCCTATTTCGAGTGGCGCAAAAGCGAAAAACGCATTCCCCTCAGGGGCATGTTGCAAAGTGCCTTTGTCGGCGCAATCTTCTTCATTGCCATCACCTTGCAGCAATATGGCTTTTTCACCACCTCTGTCACCAATGCCGGTTTCCTGACTGCGCTCTATGTGGTCTTCACCCCGATCATGGGGATCGTGATCCTGCGCACCTGGCCCAATGCCTATATCTGGCCCATCGTGGCGATTGCCTTGATCGGAGCCTATCTGTTGGCCGGTAGACTGGAAAGCATGGCCGTCGGTGATCTGCTGAATGTCTTGAGCGGCCTGTTCTGGGCCTTGCAAATCATTCTGATCGGTCGGCTTGTCCTCCAATATGGCAATCCGATCACCATTGCCTGCCTCCAGTTCCTCACAGCCGGTCTATTGGGCATGCTGTTCGGCCTGCCGATTGAAGGTCTGGCGCTGCACAATCTGACCGGTGCCTGGTTTGAAATCATCTATACTGGCGTCTTTTCAGGTGGCCTGTCCTTCACCTTGCAAGCCATCGGCCAGCGCTACACGCCACCAGCCGATGCTGCCATTCTGCTGTCGAGCGAAAGCCTGTTCGCTGCGATTTTCGGCGCTTTGTTGCTCCATGAACGACTCACGGGCAGTCAAGTGGTCGGATGTGCGATGATCTTTTCCTGCATTCTTCTGGTCGAATTGCTGCCTCTGATCAGCCGCAAACTGCGCCGCTCCGGTGACAAGCCACAGGCAAAACAGCCCGCCTGACAAGCGGGCGAATTTTTCCGTCCGACACCCTTCATATTCCTGATTTGTTCCCTTATATTGAGTCTTCGACGCGCACGGATACAATTGAGGGGCTTTCTCCATGGCATCTGACAATCGCAAGGGCAAAGGCAGCACCGCATCCGGTCTGGGCGAAGCGCCGCAAGCCCAGCTGGAAGGCATGCCCCTGTCTGATTCCATCGCTGACTGGGCCGAGGAAATCACCCGCAGCACCGAGGAAAAACCTGCCGCGACCAAACAGACTGACAAATCCGACAAACCCAAGCGCAGCCGCAAAAAGCCGGAAGAGAAAGCCTCTGCCCGCGAACGCGCAGCCGGTGGTCTGAACCCGATTGCTGGTCTCGATATTTCGCTTGAAAAGGCCGAAGAGCTGGAACGCGTCACCAAGGAACGCAAGAAGGCCCAGAAGAAAAAAGGCAAGAGCGACGATCGCTCCGGTGTCACGGAAACCGTGCGTGCACTTGAATCGCTCATCGAGCATGGTCGCCCGGAATTCATGGATACCGAGCCATGGCGTCCTCATCGCCCGGACCGGCCAGAGAAATCCGAAGGCGGTGTCTCCTTTGATCTGGTCACCGAGTTCGACCCCGCAGGCGACCAGCCCACCGCCATTGCCGATCTGCAAGAAGGCATCAAGAATGGCGAAGCCACACAGGTGTTGCTCGGTGTTACCGGCTCGGGCAAAACCTTCACCATGGCCCAATTGATCGCCAGAACCCAGCGGCCAGCCCTGATCCTTGCGCCAAACAAAACCTTGGCCGCCCAGCTCTATGGCGAGTTCAAAAGCTTCTTCCCCAACAATGCGGTTGAATATTTCGTCTCCTATTACGACTATTACCAGCCGGAAGCCTATGTGCCGCGCACCGACACCTTCATTGAGAAGGAAAGCACGGTCAACGAACAGATTGACCGGATGCGCCACTCGGCCACCCGCTCATTGCTGGAACGCGACGACGTGATCATCATCGCCTCGGTCTCCTGTATCTATGGTATCGGTTCCGTCGAAACCTATACCGAGATGAGCTTCAAGATCGAGGTTGGCGACGAAATCGATCAGGGCCAATTGATGGCCGATCTGGTCGCCCTGCAATATAAGCGCAACGACATGGCCTTCCAGCGTGGGTCCTTCCGGGTCAGTGGTGACAGTGTCGAGGTTTTCCCGGCCCACTATGAAGACCGCGCCTGGCGCATTTCCTTCTTCGGGGACGAGATCGAGGAAATCAAGGAATTTGACCCTCTGACCGGCCAGAAGATGGACGAGTTGGAGATGGTCAAGCTTTATGCCAACTCCCACTATGTCACCCCGCGCCCAACCCTCAATCAGGCAATCAAGAGCATCAAGAAGGAACTAACCGAGCGCCTCGCCGAGTTGGAGGCCCATGGCCGCCTGCTTGAAGCCCAGCGGCTGGAACAGCGTTGCCGCTTTGACCTTGAAATGCTTGAGGCCACCGGTGTCTGTCAGGGCATCGAGAACTATTCGCGCTATCTGACGGGCCGCCTGCCCGGTGAGCCACCACCGACCCTGTTTGAATATCTGCCCGACAATGCCCTGATCTTCGTTGATGAAAGCCATGTGACCATCGGCCAGCTCGGTGCAATGTATCGCGGCGACTTTCGCCGTAAAGCAACTTTGGCCGAATATGGCTTCCGCCTGCCAAGTTGCATGGACAACCGCCCCTTGCGCTTTGAGGAATGGGACGCCATGCGCCCCCAGACCGTTGCCGTATCCGCCACCCCCGGTGGCTGGGAGATGGAAGAAGCGGGCGGCGTCTTTGCCGAACAGGTCATTCGCCCCACCGGCCTGACCGACCCGATCATCGAAATCCGCTCGGCCAAGACACAGGTCGATGATTTGCTGGGAGAGGTGAAGGAAAAGGCCAAACAAGGCTATCGGACATTGGTCACCACCCTGACCAAGCGCATGGCCGAAGACTTGACCGAATATCTCCACGAGCAGGGCGTTCGCGTCCGCTATATGCATTCCGACGTCGACACCATCGAGCGAATTGAGATCATTCGCGATCTGCGCCTTGGGGCCTTCGATGTGCTGGTCGGCATCAACCTGTTGCGTGAGGGGCTCGACATTCCCGAATGTGCGCTGGTCGCCATTCTCGACGCCGACAAGGAAGGCTTCCTGCGCTCGGAAACCTCCCTGATCCAGACCATTGGTCGCGCCGCCCGGAATGCCGACGGCAAGGTCATTCTTTATGCTGACCGGATGACCGGCTCGATGGATCGAGCCATCTCCGAGACCAACCGCCGCCGCGAGAAGCAGATTGCCTATAATGAAGAACATGGCATCACGCCGCAGACCGTGAAGAAGAATATCGGCGATATTCTCGGCTCGGTCTATGAAAGTGACCATGTCACCGTCGACAAGGGGATGGCCGAAGAAGGCCCGGCATCCATCGGCCACAATCTCGAAGCCCATATCGCGGATCTGGAAAGCCGCATGAAGGACGCCGCTGCCAACCTCGAATTCGAGGAAGCCGCCCGCCTGCGCGACGAGGTCAAACGCCTGCGCGAGACCGAACTGGCCATTGCCGATGATCCATTGGCCCGTCAGGCAAGTGTTGACGAGAAAACCGGTGGGTATCGCGGCGAGCGCAAATATGGCGCGTCCGCCAACCTGCCCAAAACGTCCCGCATTCAACAACCCGATCTCGATGATATGGGCCCCGGATCAGACCGCACCCGCCCCAAAGGCGCGGCCGAGAGCAAGGGACGGAGAAGGAAGAAAAGATAAAGGGGGGAGGCGCAAGCCTCCCTTTTTAAACGGCACGCCATCTATGCATGAGAGACAAGAGCTGCTTGATATATCTATTGGCTTCGTTTGAGATCAACGCAATAGAGCCAGAACGCCATGCATCCAAGCGCCAGCACAAAGACATGCGGCATCATGACATTGGCTTTGAAGATGAGGCCGAGCCAGTCAAACTCACCCCAATTTGGTCGCCACGAAGAATAAATATTGAAGTCTATTTCCCCATCCACTGCGCAAGCAATGTTCTCTTCGAGCGCCTTGATCCGCGGAACATAGGCATTTTGATAGCTCTTCCAGACCGCATCGGTGATCCAGAAAGGCAGAGCAGACAAAGCCGCAAACAACATCGTCATCGCCCCTGCCCGTGTACGCGGCCTTGCATAGACCGCAAGAATGGTCGCCAGCCCGATGGTCACCGACCAACCTTTCAAGGCCAATGCATGCTGATTGAAACTCTCATAGGTGAGATAGATCAGTTCAGATTCTTTGATGACAGCGTCACAGGTCAAAACCGGGTCCAGCCTTCCAACAAACAGCGCCAAAGCACCACTATAAGGCGCACCTGAGAACCAATACAACACCCAACGGAATTGTGATTCCCAGTTGATTCCAGCAGCCGCTATAGAAGGGTTAGTCCTTGACGGAACCCAAGAGAGTGTAGCATCGCATGGAACTTGTCTTTGCTTACGGCGCCGGTCTGCTGACCCTGATCAATCCCTGTGTCCTGCCGGTTTTGCCGATTGTACTGGCCTCTGCCCTGTCGGAAGACCGCCGCGGTCCGGTAGCCTTGGCGCTTGGCATGTCGATCTCCTTTGTCAGCTTCGGCCTGTTGGTTGCCTCAGCGGGGCATGCTATCGGGCTGGATGAACGCATTTTGGGACAAATTGGCGCGAGCCTGATGTTGGCGTTCGGCCTGATCCTCCTTGTGCCCGCCTTTGCCAGCCGCTTTGAGACAGCTACCGCAGGCTTTGCCGCCAAAGCCGACAGTCAACTTTATCAATCCAATCTGACAGGGTTCAAGGGCCAGTTCTTTGCCGGTCTGTTGCTCGGAGCCGTCTGGTCCCCTTGCATTGGTCCAACCCTTGGCGGAGCCATTGCGCTGGCCAGTCAGGGAGAAAATCTCCTTTGGGCCACCGCCATCATGATTGCCTTTGCCGCCGGTGTCTCGACCCTCATTCTGGGCCTTGGCCTTGGGGCAAAGAATGCCATCCGCAGCCGGGCGCAGGCCCTGCGCGCCGTAGCTGAAAAATCCAAGCCACTGATGGGTCTGCTCTTCATCGCCGTCGGCCTGATGATCCTGCTCGGCGTCCATCACTGGTTCGAAGCATGGGCCGTCGAGCATCTGCCCTACTGGCTGCAAGACCTTTCTGTCGCGCTCTAGCTGCCCAAAATGATCACCAAGGCCACATCAACCGTAGAAATGCCAAATGCATCTTTCAGGGAGACACAACCATGATCCGATTTTTCGCCCTTCTGAGCTTCCTCGTCATGACCAGCGTTGCATCCGCCTCTGACGTCATGGACTACAAACCCGGCCTCATTCAGTCCTTGCTGAAAGAGGGCAAGACCGTCTTTGTCGATTACAAAGCCAGCTGGTGCACCACCTGCGCCGCGCAGGAGCGGGTGATCGAGCGCTTGCGGTCCGAAAATGATGTCTATGACAAGGCGCTAACCTTTGTCGCCGTTGACTGGGACAATTATCGCGACCACGAGGTCACCACCTCGCGCAACATTCCCCGCCGTTCCACCCTGCTGGTGCTTAAAGGCGATCAGGAACTCGGTCGCATCGTTGCAGGCACCTCGACCAAGGAAATCAAGGCCCTGCTCGACAAGGGCCTCTGACCATACCCACAAAGAAGGGAGCCACTTGGCTCCCTTTGCTCGTTCCATGCGCTGCTTTATTGGCAGACATGGATTGGAGCCGGATCAAGCCCGAACTGCAAGCCTCTTTCCTGACATCCCCAGCCATGGCTTCTTCATGGCTGCTTCTTCATGGCTGCATCTTCATTGCAACGCACCATACTCTTGCCATTTTGATCGATCAAACAGTGCCCCTGCCGCATCTGGGATAGCCTTGCGGTCACCCAATGCACCGACAGGGAGTTCCGGTTGATGAAGCATGTTAGCCTATATGCGCTTGTGGCGAGCGCCAGCCTGCTCTTTTTGGCTGTGCTGATGGATGTCAGTCGCGCGACGGAATGGAACAATTGCGGCAAGGCTTCGTGGTATCAGCTCACGACGCGCACCGCGTCCGGCGAATATGCCAACCCGGACAAGATGACTGCAGCCCACCGCAAGCTGAAATTTGGCACCCATGTAGAAGTGCGCAACATGCGTAACAACAAAACGGTCATTGTCCGGATCAATGACCGCGGGCCCTTCATCAAGGGCCGTATTATCGATGTGACCCGCGCAGCTGCCATCAAGCTTGGCTTCAAGAATGCAGGGACCACCAAGGTCTGCTATCGCGTCGTGACAAAAGAGCATGCGGTCAACAACGCACCAAAGGCCCGGCCACACACCCCACCCAAAAGCCTGCCGAAAAGCAAACCTCAAACGGCACCTGAGAAGTCACTCTGAATCACGCCCTCAACGCCCTCAACGCGGGCCGGGCTTTTGCTCCAGCGCATAGAGCGCTTCGGTATAATCGTCCATCTTCTTCTCAAGCAAAGCCCGCGCATCCAGCAATCCGCGATTGTAGAAGACCGGTGCCATGTAACGGGCCAGATGATCGAGCAGAAACTCCGCCTCAAAGCGCCCCAGCTCGAAGTCTAGCTCCTCGGCGACATACGCGCTGAGCAGTTCAACCAGATGCGCCTTTTCTCCGGGTGTTAACGTGACCTCGGTCATCCCACAATCCTCAGAGATGATACGTCAAAGATTTTGCAGGAACGGATTGTTCCGTCGCTCTTCGCCGATATTGGAATGATTGCCATGGCCACAAATGAAGGCCACATCATCGCCCAACGGCAGGATCTTGTCGCGGATCGAAGCCATCAGGGTGTCATAGTCGCCGCCGGGCAAATCGGTCCGGCCAATTGAGCCATTGAACAAGACATCCCCCATGATGGCAAACTGCGCATCTTCATTATAGAAAACCACATGGCCCGGCGCATGACCGGGGCAATGCAATACATCAAAGGCCATGCCGGCAATATCCACCTGATCCCCTTCAACCAGCCAGCGATCCGGCTCGCATGGTTTGGCTTCTGGCAGTCCGAACTGGATCGCCTGATCGGCCACCCGCTCCATCAGCATCCGGTCCGCTTCATGCGGGCCTTCCACCTCGACATCCAGCGCGTCGCGCAGCTCGGCCGCTCCCCCCACATGATCAATATGCCCGTGGGTGATCAGGATGCGTTCCACCTCGATCTTTTCATGCTCCAGCACCTTGAGGATCTGAGGCACATCCCCGCCCGGATCAATCACGACCCCCTTGCCGGTTTCTTCGTCCCAAATCAGCGTGCAATTCTGCTGAAATGGCGTCACGGGAACAATCGCTACTTTCATG
The DNA here is from genome assembly GCF_003324485.1 of Cohaesibacter intestini. NCBI lineage: Bacteria > Pseudomonadati > Pseudomonadota > Alphaproteobacteria > Hyphomicrobiales > Cohaesibacteraceae > Cohaesibacter > Cohaesibacter intestini. Next base: position 1,062,474 of record NZ_QODK01000002.1, read on the forward strand.
ATGCTGTCCTGTCTTGCGCACCATCGTTGGCTGCGCGGATGAGTAATATGGTTCGCGGCGGCAAAACCGATGCGAAGCGCTTTGCCCCATGCTTAGCCTGTTTCGTGACAAAATCCAATCCGACCTTCCTTGGGATCACCACCCTTGAGAAGGGTCTCATCGGTCATGGTCATCGCCTTGGCCGGAGCCTGTTTGTTGCCGCATGCGCCTGCTCCATCATCTTTGGGTGAACAGGCCTGCGCGAAAGTGGCACAATCAAAACGAGTCAGTTATCCTTGCGTCCAGTCGTTTCTTCAGGCCAGTACTATTCTTCAGGCCAGCACTATTCTTCAGGAGCGTTGGTGATGCAATTCAGGCAATCGATCAAAGGGTACGAAAGACAAGCGCCCGCGGCCACTGCAAGGCAGCCCCAATCCCAGTCGATTTTCTGGCTATTTGGTTTTTTATGCCTGTTCGCTCTTGTGTTTTGCGCCTCTCTGGCGCAAGCCGCCAACATTCCCATCCCACAACGTCTGATCGACAATCACCGCGCCACAATGGGCTGCTGGCTGGCAGACATCGACGATGACGAACTCTCAGACAAGGCGATTTACATCGATCTGGGTGTCCAGAAGCTTTATGGTTTCATCTGCTCGTCCAGCCTGTCAGGCGACAGCTACCGGCTGTTTCAGGTCGAGGATGGGCGAGATGAATGGGCCAACCTGATCTCGTTTCCTCAACTCGACACCAAGCTGGGCTGGTATGCCACCAGCCAGCTGCAAAAACCCACATGGGATGAAAAGAAAAAGCTGCTGCGCTCGGAAATTCCGAAACAGGGCTCGGCCAGTTCCTGCCGCCAGTTCAGCATCTATTCCTGGCAGAAGGACCGCTTTTTCATCGCCCAGATTGGCTTGGCCGGTGACTGCAAGGAAAAGGAAGATGCCGACAAGGATCTGATCATATATCCCTTCGTTGCCGAAGTGGAAGAAGGCAAGGCTGCAGGAACCGCACCCGGTGACGAAACGGAAGCAACCACCGACAAGGATGCGGATTCAGCGGAAAAGTCGGAAAAGAAGGCCAACTGAGCCGAGATCATTTGACAGTCCCCGCCCGCTCGTCCATTAGGGCGCATCCGGTCTTGGCCCGCCCTTGGGCCCAGGCACCACCCGTTGCAACCCGAGCATGCCATGAACTATCGCCACATCTACCATGCAGGCAATTTCGCTGACTGCCTGAAACATATCGTGCTAACGCGCATCCTGACCTATTTGCAGAAGAAGGACAAACCCTGCTTCTGTCTGGACAGCCATGCCGGTATCGGTGCCTATGATCTGTCGAGCGAGGAAGCTCAGAAGACCGGAGAGTGGCAACAGGGCATCGCCCGCCTGATGGGCCCGGATGCAGCCCCGCTGCCCGCCAACATTGCCCAGATGTGCGAGCCTTATCTGGCGATCATTCGCAAGTTGAACCCCGAAGGTCCGATCACCACCTATCCCGGATCACCGCTTCTGATGGCCGAAATGGCCCGCCAGCAGGACCGCGCCTTCTTTGTCGAAAAGCATCCCGACGATGCCGAGACCCTGAAGCAGACCATCCGCCGCGACCGCCGCTTCCATATCCGTCAGGAGGACGGTTGGAACGCCATCAAAGGCGACCTGCCGCCGCAGGAGCGCCGTGGCATGGTGCTGGTTGACCCGCCTTTTGAGGAAAAGGGCGAGTTCAATCGCATGATCTGGTACTTCACCCAAGGCTACAAGCGCTGGGCCAATGGCATCTATTGCCTCTGGTACCCGATCAAGGCCCGCCGCGATGTTGACGAGGCCGCGGGCATGCTCAAGGCCGAAGGCATCGACAATATCCTGCGCGCCGAGTTGGTGATCAACAAGCTCGACACGGCCAAACGCCTCAACGGCACCGGCATGTTCATCATCAATCCTCCTTTCATGCTGCATGACGAATTGTCTGCCCTGCTGCCGTTCCTTGCGGAGCGCCTTGGCGAGACGGCGCGCCGGTCCCATCTTGAATGGATCGCGCCGCCACGCTAGAAGCAAAGCGTGCGACACAAAAGGCAAGGATGGTCAGCCGAGCGGACAACCGGGCGCGGCCCATCCTTCATGGGGAACAATATGGCCATACACACAAAGCTTGTGGCATTGCTCACGACCCTTATGCTCTTTCCGCTGGCGTTTGATAAAGCGCAGGCCGACCGGGCTGGAGACTTCGATTATTACCTCCTCGCCCTGTCATGGTCCCCCTCCTATTGCGCCGATGATGGCCGACAGGGACGCGACAAGTTGCAGTGCTTTTCGGGCCGTCCCTATGGCTTTGTCATTCATGGTCTTTGGCCGCAACATGAAAGCGGCTACCCGGAATTTTGTCGCTCCTCGCACCGCAAGCCCTCCGACAAACTTGTCGACCAGATGCTGAAATATTCCCCAAGCCGCGGCCTGATCCATCATGAATGGAAGAAGCATGGCAGCTGCACCGGGCTGTCACCCCTTGACTATTTCCGCAAGGCCGTCAAAAGCTACAAATCGCTAAAGCGCCCAAGCCAGTTGGTGGGTCTGGAGCGTCCCCTGCTGATGACAGTCAAGCAAATCCGCGACGCCTTTCTCAACGCCAACCCGGATCTGCCGCGCGACAGCGTGCTGGTGACCTGCAAGCGGAACAAGCTGCGCGAGGTGCGGATTTGCTTTGACAAACAGGGAAGCCCACGCGCCTGCAGCCCCTCCGCATTCAAAGGGGCCTGCCGAGATCGGGGCAAGCTGCGCATTCTGGCTGTGCGATAATGTCGCACTTTTCCGGGCCCTGTCACGCCATTGTGACCTGCATCCGCTACCCCTCATCCCGGACAGCCACCAGCCGCAGAATTCTGCCACCTTTCGCCCAGAACGTGTGATTTCTTTCTTGACCTAGGCAAACGAACAGGCAAAGCTGCTGGAAAATCACATTCGGGGAGCAGACAGAATGTCATTTCCAATCCGTGCCGCCTTCAGCGCCGCTCTGCTGATCGCAGCAACCCTCAGCATGCCCGCCAAGGCAGCGATCCTGCCGGAATGCGATTCCGCTGGCGTGCTGGCCAAAATCAACCGCACCCTGACCATTGCAGAAAGCAATGTTGTCCGGTCCGGTGACCCGGTCGCCCAACTGCACTATATCCGCCAGTCCAAGCTCAGGGATCAGGGGCCGCGCGCATTCGCACAGCGCTATTGCCGCGCCACCGGTATCACGGAAAATGGTCGCAAAAAAAGGGTCTATTACTTGATTGAAGCCCGTGGCGGTTTTGCCGGTTACACCTATGGCGTCGAGGCTTGCATCCTTGGCCGCGATCCGTGGAAGGTCCACGGTGCCTATTGCAGGTCCCTGCGCTAGACCTGCTCTTGCCTGATCGACGCTCCAAGCCTCTGGCCAGCTTCTGGCCGGAGGCTTTCATTTTGATTGGCAGCGTGCACCGCGTCAGACCGACACAAATCCAGCACTCCCTATTTCCTTTGTCGAACGGCCTTTAAATCCCTCCGACGCCCGCCTATATAGGGGTTTACGCTTCAACAATCCCAAAGCCAGCGCCAGAACAAGCCCCTCGGCACCAACAATAATAACGGACGTCAAACGACCCATGATGATGTATCTGCACCTCGTTGGAGGTCTCCTGTTGCTCTTGATTGCCGGGGATCTTCTGGTAAGAGGCGCTATTGCGCTCGCTACCCGTCTGGGCATTCCGCCACTGATCATCGGCCTGACCATCGTCTCCTTCGGTACCTCGGCACCTGAATTGATCATCTCACTACGCGCCGCCTTTGAAGGGGCAGCCGGCATCGCCATCGGCAACGTGGTTGGATCCAACATCACCAACATCCTGCTCGTCCTTGGCATGCCAGCTCTAATCCGCATGACCCAATGCACGGAAAATGGCGTCCGCTCCAGTACCGTTTTCATGATGACCATCTCGATTGTCTTCACGGCCCTATGCTGGCAAGGGGTTCTCGATATCACAGCAGGCATTATCCTGTTGTCTCTGTTGGCTTTTTTCCTTTCCTGGACCGTATGGACCTCGCGCAAGCAAAAAGGCGAACCCTGTGATCTGATGGATGGCGATATGCTGGACGAGGCGCCATCGAGCCTTGGCCTAGCCGTTCTGTTCACTGTCGTCGGCATCATTGGCCTGCCCATTGGCGGCAATTTCACCATCGACGGAGCAACCGCCATTGCCCGCACATGGGGTGTTTCAGAGGCCACAATTGGTCTCACCGTCGTTGCGCTTGGCACCTCCCTGCCCGAACTGGTCACAACACTGGTTGCCGCCATTCGCAATCAGGGCGCGGTTGCCATCGGCAACGTGGTCGGCTCCAACATTTTCAACATTCTGGCCATCATGGGCCTGACGGCAACCATCATACCGATCAGGGTGCCCAGCGAAGTGATCGACTTTGACCTCTGGATCATGCTCGCCTCGTCTGCCCTGATGTTGCCTGTAGCCCTGCTGCGCATGAACATCACGCGGATGCGCGGCATCGCCATGTTGATTGCCTATGCAACCTATATTGCAGTGGTCTTCAAGGTTGGCGAGTTGCCCGACATTTCCCTCGGCATCAAATTCTGAGCCGACACACAAAGCCAAATGCCTTCGGGAGGGGTCTGTTTACAGCCCCTCCTTTTGATTCACCATTCATTCAATTTGCTCTAAAGTGCAGCCATGATTGACGAATCGAACCATCCCGACGCATCCCATCCTACCGACGACACCAATGCCACCCCCGCCAAACCGGCGACCGGCTTTGATGTCATCGCCGATTTCGTGCGCCGCTTGCCCAATGGTCCCGGCGTCTATCGCATGCTCAATGCGGGCGGCGATGTGCTCTATGTCGGCAAAGCCCGCAACCTGAAAAAGCGCGTCTCCAACTATGCCCGCCACGGCAACCAGACCAACCGCATCCTGCGGATGATCCAGTTGACCAGCTCGATGGAATTCGTCACCACCGCCACCGAGACCGAAGCCCTGCTGCTGGAAGCGAACCTGATCAAGCGCCTCCGCCCCCGCTTCAATGTGCTGCTGCGTGACGATAAGAGCTTCCCCTATATTCTGATCGGTGAAGACCATGCCGCCCCGCAAATCACCAAACATCGCGGCGCGCGCAAGAGAAAAGCCAAATATTACGGCCCCTTTGCCTCGGCAGGTGCTGTCAACAACACCATCAATGCCCTGCAAAAAGCCTTCCTTTTGCGCACCTGCACGGACTCGGTCTATGAAAGCCGCAGCCGCCCTTGCCTGCTCTATCAAATCAAGCGCTGCGCCGCCCCCTGCACCGGCGAAATCTCGATCGAACAGTATGGCGAGCTGGTCAAGGAAGCCCATCAATTCCTGACTGGCAAGAGCCAGACTGTGCGCAAGGAAATGGCGGAAAAGATGCAACAAGCATCAGAGGCCCTCGATTTCGAGACGGCGGCGATCTATCGCGACCGCTTGGCAGGCCTTAGCCATATTCAGTCCCATCAGGGCATCAACCCGCAGAATACCGAAGAAGCCGACGTCTTTGCCTGCTATCAGGATGGCGGCCAGACCTGCATTCAGGTCTTCTTTTTCCGCACCGGACAAAACTGGGGCAACCGCGCCTATTTCCCCAAGGCCGATAAGAGCCAGACCGAGGCAGAAGTGCTCGGTGCCTTTCTCGCCCAGTTTTATGACAACAAACCCTGCCCGCGTCTTGTGCTATTGTCCCATGAGATAGAGGAACAGGAGCTTGTCGCCGAGGCACTGACCAGCAAGAGCGACCACAAGGTCGCGGTCACCATGCCGCAAAGGGGCGAAAAACGCGCGCTGGTCGACCATGCCCATGCCAACGCCCGCGAAGCTTTGGGCCGCCGTCTGGCCGAAACCTCGACACAGGCCAAACTGCTTGATGGTGTCGCCGAGGTTTTTGGTCTGCCCGCCCGCCCGAACCGGATTGAAGTCTATGACAACAGCCACATTCAGGGCACCAATGCGGTTGGTGGCATGATCGTTGCCGGGTCAGATGGCTTCATGAAGAACCAGTATCGCAAATTCAACATCAAGTCCGACACGATCACCCCGGGGGATGATTTCGGCATGATGCGCGAAGTGCTGGAGCGCCGTTTCTCCCGTCTGTTGAAGGAAAATGGCCCTCGCCCCGAGATGACAGAAAAAGAAGCTGGCGACAATGAAGGCGTCAACATGCCAGACCCGGCCTGGCCGGATCTGTTGCTGATCGACGGCGGCAAGGGCCAGTTGAATGCGGTTTGCGAGACCCTCGCCGACCTCGGCATTCATGATCTGCCAATTGTTGGCGTCGCCAAAGGGCCGGATCGGGATGCGGGGCGCGAGCAGTTTTTCATGCCCGACCGCGACAGTTTCATGTTGCCCCTGCGCGACCCTGTCCTCTATTTCATTCAGCGCCTGCGCGACGAAGCCCACCGCTTCGCCATCGGCACCCATCGCGCCAAACGCAGCAAGCAGATTTCCCAGACCGGCCTTGATGACATTCCGGGCATCGGTCCATCCCGCAAACGCGCCCTATTGCATCATTTCGGCACCGCCAAGGCGGTGCGCAACGCCGCCCTTTCAGATCTCTTGGCCGTCGATGGCATATCTGAACAAATGGCCAAAGTGATCCACGCCTATTTCCACGAAGATGGCCACTGAACGGCACTAGGCATTAAAGCCGCATTGACGCCGCCCCTTCTGCCATGCTTTGAAGGGGGCGAGACGATTATGCAAGACCGCTGGTTTTTCAGCGACATCAGCCGCGCTGGGCCAGCATGATCTCAAGATGGAGCATTCTTTGCGCCCGTTTGCCACTCAGGCATCAGGCACGGACATGCCTCTGTCTTGAAGAAGGGCGCGACCAAGATGAATGGCTCCAAGACTTTCAGCCTTCCCAACATCCTCACATTCGGGCGCATTCTAGCGGTCCCGGCGGTGGTGTTCGTCCTGCTCTGGCCAGACAAGGACTGGGCCCGCTGGACTGCATTGGGCATCTTTTCTGTCGCTGCCATCACCGATTTTTTCGACGGCTATCTTGCCCGTCGCTGGAAAATGCAATCCGCTCTTGGCCGGATGCTCGATCCGATTGCCGACAAGCTATTGGTTTCCATCTGCATTGTCATGCTGGCCCATGACCAGACGCTCTATGGCTGGCATATCTGGGCCGGTGTGATCATCCTTTGCCGTGAAATTCTGGTTTCGGGCCTGCGCGAATTCCTTGCGGAGCTGCAGGTCAGTGTGCCGGTCACCAAGCTGGCCAAATGGAAAACCACGGCCCAGCTGATCGCCCTTGGCTTCTTGCTCGCAGGCCATGCAGGGGACAAGGTGTTGCCCTACAACACGGAAATTGGCCTCTCGCTGCTTTGGGTATCGGCGTTGCTCACCCTTTATACCGGTTATGACTATTTCCGCGCCGGGATGAAATATCTGATCAACGAGTAAGCGGCGCGAAGTCGTGACGTCTACCCGTTTGCCGTGCTACCGTCTGACAAAGACGAAAGAATCAGGTGGAAGCAGTTATGAAGCTCATTTATTTTGCATGGATCCGGGAACGCATCGGCAAGGAAGAAGAAGAAGTCGCCCTGCCTCCTTCTGTCACCACCGTCCATGATTTGCTTGTCTGGCAAAAGCAGCGCGGCGAAGAATATGAAGCCGCCTTTGGTGAAATCGACACCATCCGCGTCGCCCTTGACCAGTTTCATGCCGACCCGTCCGATCCCGTCGGCGCTGCCGGTGAAATTGCCTTTTTCCCGCCCATGACCGGTGGTTAGGAGCGACCCATGGCGGTTAGGCTTCAGCGCGACGATTTTGACATTGGACGAGAGATTGATCACTTGGTGGCGGGCCGCACCTCCATCGGGGCTGCGGTCACCTTCACCGGACTGGTGCGCGACATGATCGGCGACCAGCGCATTCTCGACATGGAACTGGAGCATTACCCGGCCATGGCACAGGCCGAGCTTGAACGGATCGAGGCAGAGGCCCGTCAGCGTTGGCCAATGCTCGAAGGCACCACCATCATCCACCGCTATGGCACCTTGGCGCCGGGCGACCGGATTGTTTTGGTGATCACCCTGTCGTCCCACCGTCAGGCGGCCTTTGACGCCAACAATTTCATCATGGATTTCCTCAAAACCCGCGCTCCTTTTTGGAAAAAAGAGCGTCTCGCCAGCGGCAACGCCCAATGGGTCGAGGCAAAAGACAAGGATGACGAAGCCACCCGGCGCTGGCATCAGGACTGAAGCCCAAAAGACTGAAACCCAGACACGAAAACGGCGCCCATTGGCGCCGTTTCTTATTCTGTCAGCACTGATCCTCCAAGGGGATCACTCGGCAGCGATGGCCTTCGGGGTGACTTCATTGGTATAGTCATCCATCAGCTGCTTGGTGATGTCGCCCGGCGTGAAGCCATAATTGTCGATGACCGATACCGGAGTAACCTCAACCGCCGTACCGGTCAGGAAGCATTCCTCGAAATCGCCCAGCTCTTCCGGGCGGATCTTGCGCTCGATAACCTCAATGCCGCGCCGCTTGGCAAGCTCGATGGTGGTCTGGCGAGTGATGCCATCCAGGAAGCAATCCGGGGTCGGAGTATGCAAAACCCCATTCTTGGTGAAGAAGATGTTCGCTCCGGTGGCCTCGGCGATATAGCCTTCGAAATCCAGCATCATCGCATCATTGAAGCCTTGACGCTCAACCTTGTGCTTGGACAGGGTGCAAATCATGTAAAGACCAGCGGCCTTGGCACGGCAAGGAATGGTACGTGGATCCGGGCGACGCCATTCAGCAGTCGCCAGACGCAGACCTTTGAGGCGATCTTCCGGTTTGAAATAGGATGGCCATTCCCAAGCGGCAACAGCAACATTGATCCGGTTCGACTGGGCAGAGATGCCCATCATTTCGGAACCGCGCCAGACAATCGGCCGCAGATAAGCGTCCTGAAGGCCTTCTTTTTCAAGAATCTCGATCTGAATCCGGTTCAGTTCTTCCCGGCTGTAAGGCATTTCCATACCAAGCATGTCTGCCGAGGCGAAGAGCCGGTTGGTATGCTGCTCCAGCTTGAAAATCTCGCCACCATAGGCCCGAACACCTTCAAACACGCTGGAAGCGTAATGCAGACCGTGGGACAAGACATGCATCTTGGCATCCTTCCAGTCGACATAGTCACCATTATACCAGATATGGCCTTCGCGTTGATCAAATGCAGGTCCTGCCATCGTTTCACTCCTGTACAGACAGTCGGTTCGGTCCGGCTGTGGTTGCTTGCCCGAAAGACTTTTGCTTTGTCCGATGACTGTCGCTATGGTCTGGGCAGCTTTATGATTCCAATCAGCGAAGGAACAGATCTCCAAATTTTCGCATGAAAATGATCATTCCTTTCGCCTGTCGTGCTATCTAGGTAACAAATGACACAAATTAAGTCAACAATGCTGACTTAAATTTTTATCTCTCCCTGTGCAGCAACACAGGCAAGAGAAAACGGTTCCATCCGGATGGAACAATATTGTAAGAATATATTTCCAGATGACGCTACCAAAACGGTATACATCTCGCAGGAAGACCAAAAAAGCGAAACAGAAAAATGGTTGAAAAAAACTCTGACTCCGGATCAGTCGTGACGCTCCCCATGTCTGAACAGGATGGAATCTCGTTTGAAATGATCGAGCTTCTCTTCTTTGCCTACCGCGATTTCGTTGCCGACCCAGACTCGATGCTGGCTCAATATTCCTATGGCCGCGCCCATCACCGGGTGCTGCATTTTGTCAACCGCACCCCGGGCATCCCCGTTGCCACCCTGCTCGAAATCCTCAAGATCACCAAGCAGAGCCTTGCCCGTGTCTTGAAACAGTTGATAGAGGACGGCTATATCACCCAGCAGACAGGCGAGCAGGACCGCCGCCAACGGCTGCTTTATCCCACTGAGAAGGGTCGCGCGCTGGCGCTGGAAATTTCCCGCTGTCAGGCCCGCCGGATAGAGGACGCCCTGCAAACCCTGCCAGAAAGCACCAGACAGGCCAGCAAGGCCTTTCTCTATGCCATGATTGAGCCACAAGACCGCCCCATGGTGCGCCACCTCAACAAGGGTCTTGCCGCCTTGAATAACGCGGACAGCGATGCTGACGTCATCCGCATTTCGAAATAAAGGACACATCAATGCCCAGCGCAGATCACGCTCTGCCCGACAATGCCCAGCATCTGCTGGTGATTGACGACGACAGCCGCATTCGCAATCTTCTGCAACGCTTTCTGGTCAAGGAAGGCTTTCGGGTCTCCACAGCGCAAAATGCCCTGGAAGCCCGCAAGATGTTTTCCGGACTGGCCTTTGATCTCCTGATCCTCGATGTGATGATGCCCGGCGAAAGCGGCATGGAGCTTGCCCGCGACCTGCGCAAAGATGACGACGTACCCATCCTGATGCTGACCGCTCGCGATGAGAGCGAGAGCCGCATTCAGGGTCTTGAAATCGGTGTTGATGATTATCTCACCAAGCCCTTCGAACCGCGCGAGTTGCTTCTGCGCATCCGCAACATCCTCAAGCGCCACAATCTGCGTGCCGCAGTCCCCATCGATCAGGTGACCTTCGGCCCCTTCTGCTACAAGCTGGAACGCCAGGAACTGCTCTGCGGCGAGGATGTCATCCGCCTGACCGACAGAGAGCGCGAATTGCTGTCGCTCTTTGCGGCCCAACCCGGCGCAACCGTCACCCGCACTGCCCTTGCCGGAGAAGACGGCACCGGCGAACGCACGGTCGATGTGCAGATCAACCGCCTGCGCCGCAAGATTGAACCGGACCCGTCCAATCCGATCTACTTGCAAACCATCCGCGGCATCGGCTATCGCTTGCTGACCGACTAGAGGCAGAAGGGGCCAACTCCGAACCCTGTCACCTGATCCGAGACATACAGGCATGAGCGACCAGAAACCCGACCAGCACAAGACGTCCGAGCGCTCGAAGGCAGCAGCAGACGAGGATATGTCCCGCGCCTTGAGCGCCCGGCAAGCCGTGTTGCGGCTGGTTGGTCCCCTTGGCTGGCTTTATCGTGGCTATGGCAAGGTTGCGCGGCAATTGTCCAGATTGATGCCCAAGGGCCTTTATGCCCGCTCACTCATCATCATTGTCGCGCCGATGGTCATTCTTCAATCGGTTCTGGCCTTTGTCTTTATGGAACGCCACTGGCAGACCGTCACCAACCGCCTATCGACGGCCGTGACACAGGATATTGCCGCCATCATCGCGGTGCTGGAAACCTATCCGCAGGACGAGAATTACGACCGGATCATCAATCTGGCCAAGGACAAGCTGGATCTCAACATTTCGATCCTGCCCGACGGCCCCTTGCCTCCCCCGGCCCCGAAGCCCTTCTTCACCCTGCTTGATCACGCCCTGTCGAAACGCATCACCAATCTGATCGGCAAACCCTTCTGGATCGACACGGTCGGCCGTTCCAACATTGTTGAAGTCCGCATCAAGCTCGACGACAAGGTCTTGAGGGTCTTTGCCCGCCGGTCACAGGCCTATGCCTCCAACTCTCACATCTTTCTGCTCTGGATGATTGGCACGTCACTGGTCTTGCTGGTGGTCGCCATTCTCTTCCTGCGCAACCAAATCCGCCCGATTCAGCGCTTGGCTGACGCCGCCGAGCGTTTCGGCAAAGGACAGGAGGCCCGTAACTTCCGCCCCTCGGGTGCCCGCGAAGTGCGCCGCGCCGCCCATGCCTTCCTTGAAATGAAGCGCCGCATCGAGCGCCAGATTGAACAGCGCACCACCATGCTGGCCGGTGTCAGCCACGATTTACGCACCATTCTGACCCGCTTCAAACTGCAGTTGGCCCTGTTGGATGACGAACCGGAAGTGCGCGACATGCAGCGCGATGTGGACGAAATGCAATTGATGCTGGAAGACTATCTGGCGTTTGCCCGAGGGTCCTCGTCTGAGACAGCGGAAATGATCTCGATCCCCGAATTGCTTGAAGAACTAGAGCATGATGCCCAGCGCACTGGGATGGCCCTGACCATCCAGCACACGGGTGGCAACCGTGTTGAAGTCAGGCCCAACACCATCAAGCGCTGCCTCCACAATCTGCTGAGCAACGCGGAACGCTATGCCGACCGGATCGAACTGACTTCCGAACGGCTCGGTAACTGGTGGCTGATTGAAATTGATGACAATGGCCCCGGCATCCCGGAAGCCGAGCTGGAAAGCGTCTTCCGCCCCTTCCATCGCCTTGATACGGCCCGCAATCAGGACACACCCAACACCGGACTCGGTCTTGCCATCGCCCGCGACATTGCCCGCGGCCATGGTGGCGACATCAAACTAGGCCGCAGCAAACTGGGCGGTCTCAAAGCCACCCTCCGTTTGCCTTCCTGACGATGCGACAACGTGCGCCCTAGTGCAGACGTGACCCGTTCGGTACCGACTTGTCGACCTTGGCCAACACAATGTTGCCTTCGCCATCATCATAGCCAAGGGTCAGCACTTCGGACATGAACGGTCCGATCTGGCGCGGCGGGAAATTGACCACCGCCATCACCTGCCGCCCGACCAGATCCTCCGGTTTGTAATGCACCGTGATCTGGGCCGAGCTTTTCTTCACGCCAATGGCGTCGCCAAAGTCGATTTTCAGCTTATAGGCCGGTTTACGGGCCTGAGGAAAATCCACCGCCTCTACGACCGTCCCAACACGAATATCGACTTTCAGAAAATCATCAAACTGGATTTCGGGGGTGATATCCGTCATGGCGGGCTCCTTGGCAAATTGTCAAAGCCCGAATGGTTGCCGATCAGCCCGTCCCGTTCAAGAAGGCATTGGCTGAGCCGGTGGCTCATCCACAGCGGACATGTCGGTCACATTGCCGTCAGATGGAGCCAGCCCGTCGGTTGAGGCCGCCTCATCACGCCCAGTTCTGCGAGCGCTTTTCCGGCACCGCCGCCCTGCCTTTGGCAACAGACAGGCAATCCGCTCGGCCCGCCGCAAGGCACTTTCCCCTTGCTTGAGATACTTATCAAGCGCCGACATTGTCTTGGTGAGGTCTTCACTGTCATCCTCCAGCCAGACCCGGAATACCCGTGCATAGGTCGCCAAAGCGCCCTTGCTACGGATGATGCCGGAGATCCCGGCAGGCGAAATCTGGGCGATATCGAGAAACCAGTCCGCGGTCAGGCGTGACAGGGCCACCAGATGCAGCGACAGCATCGGATCCCGGCGTGCCGCCTTGCTCAGGGCAACGATCAACGCCCGATTGCCCTGCATGGCCTCGAACCGCGCCATCATCACGTCAAGCAAGCGTTCACGCGCCGGTTCGTCCACCATCTCCCGATCATAGGCATCCAGCATCGCCGCATCGGTCCGGCGGATCAGTTCGGTGACATAGGCATAGCGGTTCCGATACTCGACAAAGGCGATATGCAAGTCGACCCCGGCAGCCGTCGCAATCTCGGCGCACGAGACGCTCCGCCAGCCATCAGCCAGCACGGAGCGGGAAAACTGGTCGAAGAGTGTCTGACGGACATCCTGATTCTGCTGCATTTTATCCCCTTTCACGAGTATGGTTCGAAGTCGGGTTGCTTGTCCCATCTTTACGGCCTGTAGAGCAGCAATGGATCATCCAAAGCGCTTCAGCCGTGGCAAAAGCAGACAAACAGTCTACCACACTTTAGGGACAACCGCTCAAAGGATTGGGTATCAATCCCCTCACACAGGCATCACATCGACAGTTCGATGGAGCGATCGCGCGCAGCTTCCGTCGCCTTGGCCATCAGAGGTGGTAACCCCGATCCCTCGTCCATCAAAACCGCCAAGGCCGCAGCAGTGGTGCCCCCCGGCGAGGTGACATTGGTCCGCAAGGTCGCGGCATCCAGATCAGACTGATGCATCAATTCCCCTGCTCCGACCACCGTCTGGCGGGCCAGCAAGGCCGCGACGTCAGGAGCCAATCCCAGAGCTTCCCCGGCTTTCGCCATGGCTTCGACCATATGAAAGACATAAGCGGGACCAGAACCGGAAATCGCCGTCACCGCATCCATCTGCCCTTCATCGCCAACCCAGACAAAAGCCCCCATCGAGGAAAGCAAGGTGGCGGTCACCTCTTTCATGGCTGCATCCACGCCCGCACTGGCAAAGGCAGCGGTCATCCCCCGGCCAACCTGCGCCGGTGTGTTGGGCATCGCACGCACAACCAGCGCGTCTGCACCGAAATGAGCCTTGAACGTCGCAACCGGCGTTCCTGCGGCAACAGAAACGACCACGGTCTTTGGCCCGACCATTGCTTTCAGGCCGGGCAAAACCTTGTCCATCATTTGCGGCTTGATGGCGATCACCACCATGTCGGGGGCATCAACCCCTTCGGCCGATGATGCCAACGTGAAGCCCTTATCCGTCGCCGCCTTGGCAATCTCCTCAGGCTGGCTTGGATCGATGACCACGGTCTTGGACGCATCCAGCCCCATATCGAGCCAGCCTGCCAGCATCGCACCGCCCATTTTGCCAGCCCCAACCAACACCAGAGAAATATCACCAATCGTCATTTTACCTCGCCTTTCTAAGCGCCTGAAACCGAGTATTTTATCGACTTCTGCCACATCGCCTATTGTTTATCAGTTGCAACGGCCAGTATCAGGCAATCAAAGCGCCAAACAAAAAGCCCACCAAAACTGACAGGCTTTCCATTCAGGCCACTTAGTGCCCGTCACCTCTTTCAACGCCACAGCCAATCAGGCGTCGGGCCCGCTTGCCGTGTCCTCAGACCCGCCGAGTTTGGCTTCCAGCACAGCAAGCCGTGCAGCCAGACGATCATTTTCGTCACGCGCCGCTACGGCCATTTCCTTCACCGCTTCAAACTCGTCGCGGGTAACAAGATCCATGTCACCCATCAAGCGCTCCAACTGCGCCCGAATTGCGGTTTCCGCCTCGTCGCGCACCCCTTGGGCCACACCGGCGGCATCGGTCATCAATTTGGCAAATTCGTCAAACAGCCGATTGTTGGTATGGGTCATAGCACTTGCTCCTCGCTGCGGCGGCCTCGGTCTTGCATTGGACCGTGCCTGCCTTTGCCTTCAATCTGTCACTATCTGAGATATAGTATCGCCAGCGATTTTCACAACGAATATTTGCGCTTTCCCTTGACTTGTTGCGATCAAGGCAACACACCCTCTAGACCCATTCATTGAATTGCAGAGGCAAAGCCCGTGACCTTTCTGGCCATTCCCTTCCCGATGATTGATCCCGTTCTTCTGTCTCTTGGTCCCGTTCAGATCCATTGGTATGCCATCGCCTATATTGCGGGCATCCTGCTGGCCTGGAGCTATACCAAGCGTGTTGCCCGACAGTCCCATCTCTGGCCCCATGCCAAAAGTCCGATGAGCAGCCTCGCTCTGGATGATTTCGTTCTCTGGGCCACTGTGGGGATCATTCTGGGGGGACGGCTCGGTTATGTGCTCTTTTACAATTTCGACGCCTATCTTGCCGACCCGACCCAGATTTTTGCGGTCTGGAAGGGTGGAATGGCCTTTCATGGCGGTTTTCTCGGTGTCACGCTGGCGATGGTGCTCTTCGCCCGTGTTCGGTCGATCCCGCTTTTGTCGATGTTCGATCTGATTGCTCTTGCAGCCCCTTTCGGACTGTTGTTTGGCCGCATCGCCAATTTCATCAATTCCGAACTTTGGGGCCGGGTCACCGACCTGCCATGGGGCGTTGTCTTTCCCAATGGCGGCCCGGAGCCACGCCATCCCAGCCAGCTCTATGAAGCCGCGCTCGAAGGCCTGCTGATGCTGATCCTGCTGCGCATTCTCAGCCATTCCCTCGGTGCCCTGAAACGCCCCGGTCTGGTGGCAGGCTGCTTTGTCATTCTTTACGCCCTCTTCCGTTCGCTGGTCGAACTGGTCCGGGTGCCAGATGTCCAGATCGGCTATCTCTCCCATGGCACCACCATGGGCATGTGGCTCTCCGCCCCGATGGTTCTGGCGGGTCTGCTGCTGGTACTCCTTGCCCTGCGCAAACCAGCCGCAATGTGAGAGGCCCCATGCGCGACACCGCAACACCACTTGAAAGCCGCCTCAAAAGGCTGATTACCGCCTCTGGCCCGATTGATCTGGCGACCTATATGAGCCTCTGCCTTGGCGATCCGGAGCATGGCTATTACACCAGACACACACCGATTGGTGCGGACGGTGACTTCACCACGGCACCGGAAATCAGCCAGCTCTTTGGCGAATTGCTCGGCATCTGGATGCTGTCGGTCTGGCAACAGAGCGGATGCCCGTCGCCTTTCCATCTGGTCGAGCTTGGCCCTGGCCGTGGCACACTGATGCAGGACATGGCCCGCACGATCCAGTCCCAGCCGGATGCTTTTGCTGCCCTCCATATTCATCTGGTTGAGATCAGCCCAACCTTGCGCGACCAGCAGGCCCACCGCCTTGAAAGCATCAAACGTCCCATCACGTGGCATGACACGATCGACAGCCTACCCGAAGCGCCCCTCTTCCTCATCGCCAACGAGTTTTTCGACTGTCTCCCGATCCATCAATGGGTCCGAAAGGGCGACTCTTGGCATGAGCGCGTGGTCGGCCTTGATGACAATGGCAACCTCGCCTTCGGCCTTGGCCCGGTCCGGGCGCTAAGTGCCCCATCGCCAGATGCCGAGACAGAAGATGGCGCAATCCTCGAACAATCCCCGGCCAGTGATGCCGTCATGGCCACCCTCGCCCACAAACTGGCCAGCCATGGGGGCGCGGGCCTTTTCATCGATTATGGCTATGCCAAACCCGGCTATGGCGACACCCTACAAGCCATGCGCAATCATGCCTATGCCAACCCCTTGGCCAAACCCGGTGAGCAGGATCTGACGGCCCATGTCAATTTCAGCGCTCTTGCCCACGCGGCAAGCAGCGCCATTCAAACCAATCTGCATGGCCTCACGGTCTCTCCAGCAATCAAGCAGGGCAATTTCCTCCTCGCCATGGGGCTGCTCGAGCGCGCCGGACGCTTGGGTGCAGGCAAGAGCGCCCAAGAGCAGGAAGCCATCCGCGATGCCGTCGAACGCCTAGCCGCACCCGACCAGATGGGCAGTCTATTCCATTGCCTCGCCATTCTGCCTCACCTCTGCCCAATTCCTCCGCTCTCTTGACTTAAAGAGACCCACAAGGAACAGTGGCTTGATCCCGTTCGCCAAGGGATTGACACCCCGATACTTGACACAACCGGAGCCCCCATGCGCATCGAGCATCCTGCCCTCGCCTGCCTACCTGCCATCGATCATGGTTTTTTCACCCGCAAGGGCGGCACCTCCAAGGATACCTATCACAGCCTCAATTGCGGCTATGGATCGGCTGATGATCGCGCACAGGTGACCGAGAATCGTGGCCTTGTCGCCGACAGTCTGGGCGTGGCCCGTAACCGGCTGGTGACCGCCTATCAGGTCCATTCGCCGCTTGCATTGGCCATCGACGCACCGCTCGACCGCGACGCCCTGCCCAAGGTTGATGCGTTGGTCACCAACAAACCGGGCCTTGCCGTGGCGGTCCTGACAGCGGATTGCGGCCCGATCCTTTTTGCCGACAACAAGGCCGGTGTGGTCGCTGCCGCCCATGCTGGTTGGCGCGGAGCCTTTGAGGGCGTTATTGAAGCAACCATCAAAACCATGGAGGAGAATGGTGCCAGCAAGGCCAACATGACGGCCATACTGGGCCCCACCATTTCGCTGGCCAACTACGAAGTGGATGATGGTTTCATGGACCGTTTTACCGCCCGCAACAAGGACTGGAGCCGGTTCTTTGAGGCCGGAGACCGCGATGGCCACAAACAGTTTGATCTGCCCGCCTTTATCCTCGCCCGACTTGAAATGGCAGGGGTCGGGTCTGCCATCAATCTGGATCGCTGCACCTATGGCGAGTCGGACCATTTCTTCAGTTACCGCCGTTCCACCCACCGCAACGAACCCGATTATGGACGGCAAATCGCCGCAATCGCCTTGCGTGATTGACCGCAAGACAGAGTAAATGGCCTATCTGCAAGGCCTTGGAGCTGCCGCTCGATACAAGCAAGGCGAGCGTGGAAACAGGGCCGTCGCGCTTTATCCTGACGGTTTTATCTGCAATGATGGCCTCGACAAAAGGTCAGGTCGAGAGGATTGGATTTATGGCTTTGCATTTTTCCCCTGATGAATATGAGCGTCGCAAGGCGTCCGTTCTGGCGAAAATGGCGGATCGGAAACTGGATGCCCTGCTGATTTTCTCACAGGAAAGCATGTATTGGCTGACCGGCTACGACACGACGGGATTCCACCTGTTCCAGTGTCTGGTGCTGCGCAAGAATGGTGCAACGGACCTTTTGACCCGCTCGGTCGATTTACGGCAGGCCCGACAGACCTCCAACATCGAAACCGTTCACGTCTGGTCAGACCGGGTGAAGAAGAAAGCCTCCCCGGCCATGCAGCTGCGTGGATTGCTTGATGAGCTGGACCTGCTGGGTGCCAAGATCGGCATTGAATATGACAGCCACGGCCTGACAGCCAAGGACGGCAAGACACTGGATGAGTCCTTACGCTCCTTTGCCGACACTGAAGATGCCTCTCGTTTGATTCCCCCCTTGCGCGCCATCAAGTCCGGTGCGGAAATCACCTTCATGCGCAAGGCTGCCGAGCTGACCGATCTGGCGCTGACCGAAACCCTGCCGATCATTCAGGCCGGCGCCGACGAAGGCCGGATCCTTGCCCGCTTGCAAGGCACCATTCTGGAAAATGGTGGTGACTTTGCTGCCAACCATTTCGTGGTCGGGTCAGGGGAAGCCGCGCTTCTTTGTCGCTATCAGGCCGATCGCCGGGTGCTCGACAACAACGATCAGTTGACGCTCGAATGGTCCGGCGCCTTCCGCCACTATCACGCCCCCGCCATGCGCACATTGGTCATTGGCCAACCCTCGGCCCGCCATCGTGAGCTGTTCGAGATCGCCTTAGAGGCACTTGCTGCTGTCGAGGAAATCCTGCGTCCGGGCACCACCTTTGGCGAAGTGTTCGACACCCATGCCCGGGTGATTGACGAAATGGGGGCCAGCAAGCACAGGCTTAATGCCTGCGGTTACAGTGTGGGCGCACGGTTTGCACCAAGCTGGACCGACTGGCCGCTTTTCTATCGTGGCAATGACAATGAAATTTGCCCGAATATGACCTTATTTGCCCATATGATTTTGGTGGATAGTGAAGCAAGCACGGCCATGTGTCTGGGGCGCACCTATTTGACCACCGAAGAGGCACCGGAACCTCTCTCCAAGCTGCCGCTGGACCTGATGATCCGCTAAAGGCTTCTCGACAGGCGAGCATGGCCCCGACCTTCAAGGCGCTGAGATGGAAAACTGTGTCTGGGAGCGTCGTCGTGATGCCCGTGGCGTCAGGGGCAGAGCCTGCGGCTAGGCCGTGAACCGACGGGTGGGACATGGCTTCCAGATCGATAAGAGCCTAACCACTCAGTGTACCCAGACCCAATTGGCCCCAATTGGAACCGTGCAAAACGAAAAATCGGATAAGGTTAAGAATTGGAAAACCCAAGCCGATTATAGTGAAAGAGCAAACGCGGCCATTCTGATGCTCAGTGCGTGAGGAAGGCCGGGTTTTCGTGTGTTTGAGTAAATGTCGATGCGGAGATAGACAATATGCAATCTGTGCAGTCCGGTTTCATCACCAAGCTTGGCCTTGCCGCCCTTCTGGCAGTGTCTCTGGCGGCCTGTTCCAGCAATGGATCGCCAACCCCTCCAGGCACCATTGGCAACAGCTCACCACCTTCCATCACCGAGACCATGCCTCCGGATGACACCCTGATGGATCAGCAGCAGCCAGAGATGGCGGCCAACAATGACGATACGGCCAATCTACCACCTGCCAACCAGATCCCGTCCGCGGCCGAGTCCAACCGCTATCAAACGCCCGCATCGAGCGCGATTCTGACCTTTGAACCGATGGTTGGCGCGCCCAAAACCGTGGCACGGGAATTGTCCTCAGCCCTCGGCATGCGCGTTGCGCAGCATTCCCTGCCGGTTGTTGCCCGCAGCGACAAGAAGGCAACCCATCGCATCAAGGGCTATTTCACCGCCAACCAGTCCGGTGACGACTGTGTGGTCGCCTATGTCTGGGACATTTTCGACGCCTCTGGCAAACGGATCAACCGTGTGACAGGCTCTCAGAAGACCCCCATGGTGTCTACGGACCCTTGGGACAGCGTCAAAGGCCCTGTGCTGGACAAAGTCGCGGTCGATACCGCCGCGAAACTGAAGAGCTGGCATGCCAGCATCTAGAACCAACATCTAGAAAGCGCATCTGGGGCGAACCGCTGGGACAGGAGAGCGCGGACCGAAGACCGCGATCCGATGGGATCGAACCGGAAGCGAATCTGTTTTTCGCCTTCCCGTTATCAGAAGTATCAACCCGACGCCTCATTCCGCCGAGAGGACGGCAGCCCCAGTAGACTGGCCGCATTTTTCATCCTTTCTCAACGACACCTCCCAAATGATGCACCCGACTGTGTGCTTTTAGGCGTAAAATTGGCGCAACGCTGTCACTGAAACTTTACATTCACCAGCTTCCATGCTTACAACGCCCCTGTCACAGGGCGTATCGGAGCCATCCCCGCATCCAAAGGCTCCCATCTCATCGAATCGACAGGGCACAGGATTCATGAAACTTCTCTCCGGCAATTCCAATCTCACCCTCACCAAACGCATTGCCGACTATCTCGGCATCGAAATCAGCGACGTTTCCGTCCGCCGCTTTGCGGATCAGGAAATCTTCGTTGAAGTGCATGAAAATGTACGTGGTGAGGACGTGTTCGTGGTTCAGCCAACTTCTTACCCGGCCAATGACCACCTGATGGAACTTCTCATCATCATTGACGCATTGCGCCGAGCGTCTGCGCGCCGCATCACGGCCGTCATTCCATATTTCGGCTATGCGCGTCAGGATCGCAAACCTGGCCCACGCACGCCGATTTCGGCCAAATTGGTTGCCAATCTGATCTCCAATGCCGGGGCCGATCGCGTCCTGACCCTCGATTTGCACGCAGCCCAGATTCAGGGCTTCTTCGACATTCCAACCGACAACCTTTATGCAGCACCAGTTTTGTCCCGTGACATTCTGGAGCGCAACGAAGTCGAGAATGTCATGGTGGTCTCCCCTGACGTGGGCGGCGTGGTTCGTGCCCGTGCATTGGCCAAGCGCATCGGAGCGCCTCTGGCGATCGTTGACAAACGCCGTGAGCGCGCGGGCGAATCCGAAGTCATGAACATCATCGGTGACGTCTCCGGCCGCAACTGCATTCTGGTCGATGACATCATCGATTCCGGCGGCACCCTGTGCAACGCCGCTGAAGCCCTGATCAACAAAGGCGCGGAATCGGTCACCGCTTACATCACCCACGGCGTCCTGTCCGGTGGCGCGGTTGCCCGCATCACCGCATCCAAGCTGCGCGAACTGGTGATCACCGATTCCATCGAGCCAACCGAGGCCATCATCAATGCCCATAATATCCGGGTCTTGAGCGCCTCCAATCTGCTCGGCGAAGCCATTTCGCGCACCGCCAACGAACAGTCAGTATCGAGTCTCTTTGATTAAGGGTTTGGCGCAGCCAAACCCGTCCCCAGCGGCAAGCGCTTTTGCAAAGCAAAACGCCGAGAGCCCAGCGTTTCGCACAGCGAAACGCACCAATGTCGCAACGAACTCTAAGCCCTCAGCGGCAGGCGCTTTTGCAAAGCAAAACGCCGATAGCCTTACAAAAAAAGCCCGGTCACCGACCGGGCTCTTTTGATCGACATTCGCCTCACACCGACGGTCGATAAAGCGCCAGTTTGGCACCAAAACCGAGGAAAACCACACCGGTCACACCCTTCAGCCATCTCTGGAAGACACCATTTTGGGCCATCGTCGTCAGTCTGGACAGCAGAAGCACCATCGCACCGAACCAGATCGCATTGATCACAGAATGCACGAAGACCAACGTAAAGGACGCTGCGACCGATGTTTCTCCGATGGTTATGAATTGCGGAAAGGCTGCCAGATAAAACATCGAAACCTTCGGATTGAGTGCATTAGTCAGAAGGCCCTCAAAATAGGCGCCAATCAGGCGTCGCTTTCTTTTGGCGGGCTGGACAGAAGCACCCGCAGAGCCACCTTTGTAAGCCGCAATCAGCGACTTGATGCCGATCCAGCACAAATAGGCAGCCCCGACATATTTGACGATCGCAAAAGCCGTTGCCGATTTCACAAGCAGAATGGAAATACCCATAATCGCCATCGCACCATGCAAATAGAAACCTGTGACGAACCCCGCCACATTGGCGAAACCCGCAGCGCGCCCGGACGTCGGAACGGTTCTGGCAATCAGCACCCCATTGGGGCCGGGCGAGATAACCAGCAAACTGGCCACAAATGCAAATGTAAGAATCTCGGATAGTGTCATCGCAGTCCCCCTAATGAGCGTTCCACGCTACGCACATTTCCTCAGAAACACAATATGAGCGCGCGACCGAGTCCAAGCCGAACAAATGTTGAAAGCGCCCCCAATCCGCATTTTCCCATAGGCGATCTCTCAACAACCGCCTATATAAGAGCCATGATGAATAGCGCTATCAATTGGACCGACCTGTTCAGAGAGCTGATCACGATTTTCGTCGTGATCGATCCGATCGGCTCCATTCCTGTCTATCTGTTTGCAGTCCAATCGGTGCCAGCCCATTTGCATCGACGCTTTGCTGTGCGCGCTGTTGCGATTGCCACCCTTGTGTTGCTGGCCTTCCTGATTGGCGGGCAAGTCGTTCTTGAAACCATCGGCTTGCGCCTTGGCTCCTTTCAGATTGCCGGAGGCCTTGTCCTTTTCCTGTTTGCTCTGAGCATGATTTTCGGTGAATCAAAGCCCAATCTGGAAATCGCCGAAGCGGAACGGGACCATTTATCGAGCGCCGTCTTCCCCCTTGCCATCCCAAGCATCGCATCCCCCGGGGCCATGCTCGCCATTGTCATTCTCACCGAGAATCGCAGCAACACGCTCGCCGAGCAAACTGTCACGGCAAGCCTATTGCTTCTCGTCTTGCTCTTCACTTTGCTATTGCTGCTGGCGGCGACCTTCATCTTCAAACTGATCGGCAAGACTGGTGCCTCCATCATCTCACGCGTGATGGGGCTGATCCTCGCCACCATTGCCGTTGACGCCATCCTCAATGGTCTGGATGCTGTCGGCATATTGGAAGTGGCTAACACTGGACCCCCTGCCCTTTGAGCAGGCTTTGCCGATTGGCAGCATTCAGACCATCAGAATGACGCCCAAAACAGCAAAAAACCGCACCTTTGCGCCCTTTGCCTGCTTGCCATCGTCGCCATCTTGCCCTATAAGCCCTCCAGCTGCCTCTACACCCTTGGAGGAGTTGCAGCAAATGGGCCGATGGATCGGCCCTTTTTTGATCTTTTTAGGAGTTCTCAAATGGCTGAATTTGAATTCAAAGCAGAACGCCGTGACCGGGCCGGTAAGGGGGCCGCTCGTGCATTGCGTCGCGCTGGCCGCGTACCTGCCGTAATCTATGGCGACAAGAAAGACCCCATCTCCATTTCCATCCCTTACAAGGAAACGGAATTGCAGATCCAGAAGGGCGGCTTTCTGTCCCACGTCATCACCGTTGATATTGATGGCGAGAAAATCCGCGTGATCCCACGTGACTACCAGCTCGACGTTGTCCGTGACTTCCCTGTCCATGTTGATTTCCTGCGCGTTTCCCGCAGCACCAAAATCACTGTTGGTGTGCATGTTACGTTCCTCAACGAAGAGACCTGCCCAGGCCTCAAGCGTGGTGGTGCTTTGAACATTGTGCGCCGTGAAGTGGAAGTCCTGTGCCCAGCGACTGAAATTCCAGAATCCATCGTCATCGATCTGAAAGACGCTGACCTCGGTGATTCCATCCACATTTCCGCAGTTGCTCTGCCGGAAGGTGTGACCCCAACCATCACTGATCGCGACTTCACCATCGTCACCATCGCTGCTCCTGCCGGCTTCAATGAAGCAGAAGAAGGCGAAGAAGACGAAGCAGCGGAAGCTGAATAATAGGTCCTGTCTAACAGAACCTGACGAAATCAGGGTTCGGGAGGATATTCCATGTATCTGCTTGTCGGACTTGGTAACCCCGGACCCAAATATGCGTCCAACCGCCACAATATCGGCTTCATGGCAGTGGACGAGATCGCCCGCCAGCACAATTTTTCCCCTTGGCGGCGCAAATTTCAGGGTGAAGTCTGTGAAGGCCAGATCGGTCGCCACAAAGCCCTGTTGCTCAAGCCTACCACCTATATGAATGAATCCGGTCGCTCTGTTGCGGAAGCCTGTCGCTTCTACAAGATTGAGCCGAAGGATGTCTTCGTCTATCACGACGAGCTTGATTTGGCCCCCGGCAAGGTCAAGGCCAAGCTTGGTGGCGGTGTCGCGGGACACAATGGCTTGCGCTCCACCGGAGCCCATATCGGCAACGATTTTCATCGCGTCCGTCTGGGGATCGGCCATCCGGGCCGTGACCGGGTCACTCAATGGGTGCTGGGCGATTTTGCCAAGGCCGATCGTGATTGGCTCGAGCCATTGATCGATGCGCTCGCCAAGTCTGCACCAAGCCTTTTGGCCGGAGATCTCGGCCGCTTCATGACAGATTTCAGCCACACGCTGAACCCTCCCGTCAATGGCCACAAAAAGGCGCGCCCGGAGAACAAGGCCGAGCAGAACCAACCAGATAATTCAGACAAATCAGTCAAATCAGTCAAATCAGACAAGGGCGCGACGCCAACAAGCACGTCGGACGCGGCCCCGAAAAACGCAATGGCCGAAGCTCTCAAGAAGCTGATGTCGGTCAAGAAGGATAACTAGTATGGGTTTCAAATGCGGCATTGTCGGCCTGCCCAACGTCGGCAAATCCACCCTGTTCAACGCACTGACCAAAACGGCAGCCGCTCAGGCCGCCAACTATCCCTTCTGCACCATTGAACCAAATACCGGTGACGTGGCCGTGCCGGATTCCCGCATGGATGCCATCGCCAAGGTTGCTGGGTCCAAGGAAATCATCCCGACCCGCCTCACCTTCGTTGACATTGCCGGTCTGGTGCGTGGTGCCTCCAAGGGTGAAGGCCTCGGCAACCAGTTCCTTGCCAACATCCGCGAAGTGGACGCCATTGTCCATGTCTTGCGCTGCTTTGAAGACGAAGACATCACCCATGTCGAAGGCAAGATCGATCCGGTGGTCGATGCCGACACGGTGGAAACCGAGCTGATGATCTCTGATATGGAGAGCCTTGAGCGCCGCGTCGCCAACCTGCGCAAGCGCGGCCAGACCGGCGACAAGGAAGCCAAGCTTCAGGTCGCCCTGATGGACCGCATTCTCGAGCTGCTGCATGACGGCAAACCTGCCCGCATGCTCGACACGGCGGACGAAGAAGAACGCAAGGCCGTCAAGGCCCTCAACCTGCTGACCACCAAACCAGTGCTTTATGTCTGCAACGTCGACGAAGAAAGCACAGCCACAGGCAACAGCTTCTCCAAAGCGGTCGAGGAAATGGCCGCCGCGCAGGGCAACGGCGCCGTGGTCATTTCGGCCGCCATTGAAGCCGAAATTTCTCAGCTGGACGCAGAGGAACAGGAAGAATTCCTCGAAACCCTCGGGCTGGAAGAACCGGGCCTCGACCGGATGATCCGCGCTGGCTATGACCTGTTGCACCTGATCACCTATTTCACCGCAGGTCCGAAAGAAACCCGCGCATGGACCGTGACCAAAGGCTCCCGTGCCCCGCAAGCTGCTGGCGTCATTCATACCGATTTCGAGCGTGGCTTCATTCGCGCCCAGACCATCGCTTATGATGATTATGTCTCTCTGGGTGGCGAGACCGCGGCCAAGGAAGCGGGCAAGGCGCGCGACGAAGGCAAGGAATATGTGGTGCAGGACGGCGACGTCATGCTCTTCAAGTTCAACACTTGATCACGCCAACAACCACACATAAAAAAACCGGTCTGGATTGCTCCAGACCGGTTTTTTGTTGTCTGAGCGGCAAGTCTTACTTGCGGACACCTTCAACATTCAAGGTCAGATCGATGGTTCCGAAATCCATTTTGAAACCATAATCTTTCAACGCAATCGAAGTGGTGCCTTTGAAGCCTGCACGATAGCCACCCCAAGGGTCTTTGCCTTCACCAACGAATTCTGCATCGATCACCACTGGCTTGGTTACACCGCGCAAGGTGAAGTCGCCCGTGATTTTGGCGGTTTTGTCGCCGGTCAGCTCAATGCCGGTGGATACGAAGGACGCAGTTGGATATTTGCTGACTTCCAGGAAATCGGCGGTGCGCAAATGCTTGTCACGCTCGGCATGATTGGTATCAACGCTGTCTGTTTCGATTTCGACCGCCACTTTGGAGGCTGCCGGAGCATCCTTGTCGTAGGAGAAGTCACCACTAAAGGTGTTGAAGCGACCGGTGGTGTAAGAAATACCAAGGTGAGACGCAGAAAAAGCGATGGAAGCGTGCGCCCCTTGGGTGTCAATCACATAGTCAGCAGCCAGTGCAGGGCTGGCAACTGCAGCAGCGAGACCGAGGCCGCCAACAACGGCGAAAGCGCGAAGATTTTTGATGAACATGGGAAGATTCCTTTTGAGTGGGAGATGTTACGTTTAAGATCCAGTTTGAAGCAAGGTCGCCCTAGCCGCGAAGCATGCGCTTCAGGGTAACGTCCTTATCGAGAAAATGATGTTTGAGAGCTGCCAGCGCGTGAAATCCGGCCAAGCCAATCACGCCCCATGCGAGCCATTCATGGACAAGACCGGCGACATCTTCCAAGCCGCGTTGCTCGATGAGCGAGGGCACTTCGAACAGACCGAACACGGCGATGCCGCGGCCATCAGCGGTGGAAATGAAATAGCCGGACACCATGATGACCAGAAGCAGACCATAAAAGGCCAGATGCGCCACGTGCGAGCCAAGTCGCTCCCAGCGGCCCAGATGATTATCGGACGGTACTTTGTTCACCTGACGCCAAACAAAGCGGAGCAGCAGCAAAGCCAGCAGAAGCAAGCCAACCGATTTATGCAAATCCGGCGCAGATCGATAATATGGGCTGTAATAGTCGAGCCCGCGCATCCATATTCCCAGCCCAAACATTATGAATATCGCCAAGGCCATACCCCAATGCAACAGACGGGAAAGCCATCCATAGGTACTATCACTGTTCTTGATGGTCATGTGCGGGTCCATTCATGATCTACAACTCATTGCTACGCACTGTTTCATGCCTTCATATACATAACAGTGCCGATGGCTGATAAAATGGAGTGCCAATGCTGAGACTTAAACACCAGAATTGGCAATTCATAATCAATGATGTATTGATAATCCCATGGATACACTTTTGGGGATGCGCACCTTCTGCGCCGTGGTCAATGAAGGCTCCTTCATCAAGGGTGCCGAAAGCCTTGACATGTCAGCCGCCTTGGCCAGCAAATATGTCGGTCAGTTGGAGGAGCGCCTTGGCGTGCGGTTGCTGAATCGCACCACCCGCTCCATGGCCCTGACGGAAGCGGGGCAGGCCTATTTTGATGAATGTGCCCAGCTGATTGCCGATTTTGACATGCTGGAGACGGTCACGCGGGATCGACAGGCCACACCGGTGGGCCATTTGCGGATCTCCGCCCCGGTCTCCTTTGGTCAGGACCGCCTGACGGAGGCTCTTGCTGCCTTCTTGCGACAGCATCCGGGCATTTCCATTGAAACCAAGCTGACCGATCGCTTCGTCAATATCGTCAACGAAGGCTATGACATGGCAATCCGTATCGGCAAACTTGAGGATTCAAGCCTCATTGCCCGCAAATTGCTGCCAATTTCTATCAGCTTCTTTGCCGCGCCAACTTATCTCGCTGCCCATGGCACCCCGCAACACCCCGAAGACCTGCTCGCCCATCAATGCATCGTCGACATGAATCATCGAGGCCGCAACAATTGGCAGTTTGAGACGGATGAGGGCACACGGATGATCAGTGTCAAAGGACAGTATCTCACTGACAGCGCCGATTCCTGCCGCATGATGGCCCTTTGTGGCCTTGGCATAGGCTGCGCGCCCTCCTTCGTGGTTGAAGATGACATCAGGAACGGGCATTTGGTCCCCCTGCTGACGGATCTCACCCATGCTGAGCATAATCTGTATGCGCTTTACCCTCACAGCCGCCACGTGGCCAGCAAGGTGCGCCTTTGTGTCGATTTCCTCGCGCACTATTTTGCCGATGGCAATCCCGCCCTTTCGTCGCGGTAATCAGAGCAGCAGCTGTCAGGCAACAAAAAAGCCGGGCTTGAACCAAGCTCGGCTATTGACGATCCGCCAGGGATCAATTGTCCGGTCTCCATGCTGCGGCATCCCCACGGCTTACCGCACTGCAGCAACGGTATTTAAGCCAACAAGATTATAGAGTGGGCAGACGCGGAAAATACCGGAAATGTAAGGAGCAAGTCCAAGCAATCCCCACCAGCCAACTGGTTCGAAGAAAATCATTCCGAGCAGCACGAACCCAATAATGATCCGAAACGTGCGATCGGTAGAGCCAACATTTTCTCTCATGAGCCTTCTCCCTTATTGTCATACAAGGGAGATTGTACCGCAAAACTACGCAATTTCGGTTGGTACGCCCGTATATGTGCGCATCGGTCACAGATCCAAAAGTCGATAAAGGTAGACACAACACGGAGAAGTTGGTCGCAACTTCATTGTAAGTGTTTGAAATTAATAAACATTGCTTTCGCCTCCGCCTTTTGTAAAGCTATGAATAAAACAGTGGAGAACAAAAAAAGCCACCCCATTTTTGCATAGCAGGGTGGCTTCCACAGATGGCATCAAACGGATCGCGCGTAAGTCGCCCGATTTACAATCTCAAAGACCTTCAAAAGCCATCAAAGTATGCACTTCGATGCCTTTCTCGCGCAGCAAGGCTGCACCGCCCAAATCAGGCAAATCGATCACGAAAGAAGCAGCGACAATCTCGCCACCAACCCGGTCGAGCAGATCAAAGGCCGCCACAGCCGTTCCGCCAGTGGCAATCAGGTCATCAATCAGCAGGATTTTCTCCCCCGGAGCGATCGCATCTGCATGCAGCTCAATCCGGTCGGTGCCATATTCGAGCGCATAGTCCTGACCGACCACCTCGCCGGGCAGCTTGCCCTGCTTGCGGATCGGCACAAAACCGACGCCCAGCAGATCGGCAATCGCCCCACCAAAAATGAAGCCACGGGCCTCGATGCCTGCCACTTTGGAAATGCCCTTGCCCTGATAAGGTGCCGCCAGTTCGCGCACCGACTGACGAAATCCCTCGCCATGCGCGATCAGGCTGGTGATATCGCGGAAGATAATCCCGGCTTTGGGATAATCCGGAATCGACCGGATCAGGCTTTTGAGGTCGAGTGCTTCACTGGTTTGCATGGGTTGCTCCACTTGTCATTTCTTCAGAATGCGCCCGGCCACAGCGTCCAGCTTGGCCATCAACTTCGGATCACGTTGGTCATAAGCGGTCACCAATGCATATTCAAGCGCCCTGTCCGACCCAATCGGGCACTCGACATGGTCCTTTGGCATGATCTGGGCCAAACGGGCCACCAACCGCTGCGCTTTTTCGGAATTTTCCTGCAGCACGCGAATGATATCCTTGATATCAACACTGCCATGGTCCGGGTGCCAACAATCATAATCGGTCACCATCGCCACCGTCGCATAGCAAATCTCTGCCTCACGGGCCAGCTTGGCTTCTGGCATGTTGGTCATGCCGATCACGTCGCAGCCCCAGCTGCGATAAAGCTGGCTCTCGGCAAGCGAGGAAAATTGCGGCCCCTCCATCGCCAGATAGGTGCCTCCCTTGGCATAGTCGAGCCTCTCTTGCTTGGCGGCATCCTCAACCATATCCATCAGCGCCGGACTGATAGGGTCAGCAAGCGAAACATGGGCCACACAGCCCGAGCCGAAAAAGCTTTTCTCGCGGGCAAAGGTGCGATCGATAAACTGATCCACCAGCACAAAACTGCCCGGTGCATAGGCTTCCTTCAAGGAGCCGCAGGCGGAGACAGACACCAGATCGGTCACCCCGGCCCGTTTCATCACATCGATGTTGGCGCGATAATTGATCTCACTGGGACTATGCACATGACCGCGCCCATGGCGGGGCAGGAAAACAGTTTTGCGGCCATGCAACTCACCAATCCGCACGGCATCCGAAGGCGCGCCCCAGGGACTGTCGATGGTCACCCACTCGCCATTTTCAAATCCGGGCAGATCATAAAGCCCTGATCCTCCGATAATGCCCAACACCGCTTCTGTCATCGTCCCCACTCCATTGTCTGCCTGCATCCAGCCTCTCGCCCATCGCTTCGGGTCGAAACGCCTCGCCGGGCAGTTTGCCAAAGCCTGATGGCAACCGAAAGGAAAAAGCCATTTGCACACAAAAAAAGGGGCTCCGAAAAGCCCCTTTCCAATCTTGTCACCCGGCAGGCCCTAGTGATCGACGTTGGACCACAGCTTGCGCTTGGTGAAGAACAGCAGACCGGCAAAGACGATCAGGAAGATCAGGGCGTTGATACCAACGCGCTTGCGTTCTTCCAGCTTCGGTTCTGCCGTCCACATCAGGAATGCGGTGACGTCCTTGGCATATTGCTCAAGCGTCATCGGCGTACCATCGGTATATTCCACCAGCTCATCAGACAATGGCGGCGCCATGCCGATAGCAACACCATTGGCGAAGAATGGGTTGTAATGCTTGTCACCGACTTTCTCAGCCAGTTCGGCAGGCACTTCATCCTTGTAACCGGTCAGCAGGCTATAGACATAGTCGGCGCCATATTCCTGATAGGTGGTGATCGGATGCCAGATCATGCGCACCAGATCGGTGAGCAACTGATTGTGCAGGTCCGGACCAACATTGGCAGCGCGTGCCTTGGTGATCAGCGACAGATCAGGAGGATAGGCCCCACCGTTGGCAGCCTTGGCTTCCTCCGGATTGGCAAATGGAGACGGGAAGCGATCGAACGGTTTGGCGGGACGGGTGAACATCTCGCCATCGCTGTTCGGGCCATCTTCGACTTCATATTCGGCAGCCAGAGCCTTGATCTGCTCTTCGTTATAGCCAAGCGCACCCTCTTCGCCGAGGTTACGGAAGGCAATATACTCCAACGAGTGACAGCTGGAACAGACTTCCTTGTAGATCTGGAAGCCACGCTGCAATTGTGCCTTGTCAAACTTGCCGAACGGGCCAGAGAAGCTCCAGTCCTGCTTTTCGACATGCACGCCACCACCTGCGGCCAGTGCTGCGGCGGATGACACCGCCATGGCACCAGCTACAACGAGCGCGCGAACCGTGTTTTTGGTCAGCGTAATCATGGTTTTACCCTTTCCTCGCCCGTTATTCTGCAGGTTCTGCAGCAGCAGATCCGCCATGTTTCGCCAAGACCGCTTCACTGATTGAAGCAGGCAGCTCCTTCGGCTTTTCGATAAAGCCGAGCACAGGCAGAACAATGATGAAATATGCGAAATACAGCGCGGTGAAGATCTGCGACGCAATCACATAATTGCCTTCCGCCGGCTTCGCACCCAGATAGCCAAGGGCCAGACAGGTTACAGCGAAGATCCAGAAAGCAATACGACCGATTGGGCGATAGTTCATCGAACGCACCTTGGAAGTATCCAGCCAAGGCAGAACGAACAGAACCGCAATCGCACCAAACATCAGCAACACGCCGCCCAGTTTATCAGGCACAGCACGCAGGATCGCATAGAATGGCAGGAAGTACCATTCCGGCACGATGTGCGGAGGCGTGACAAGCGGATCAGCCGGGATATAGTTATCCGGATGGCCCATGAAGTTCGGCACCATGAACATCATCCACGCAAAGAAGATGAAGAAGACGATGATCGCATACAGGTCTTTCACCGTGTAGTATGGCGTGAATGCGACGGTGTCTTTGCTGTCCTTGACTTCAACGCCGGTCGGGTTGTTGTTGCCCACTTCGTGGAAGGCCCAGATATGCAGGCCGACAACGCCAGCCAGCATGAATGGCAGCAGATAGTGCAGCGAGAAGAAGCGGTTCAGCGTTGCGTTATCAACGGCAAAGCCACCCCACAGCCACTCAACAATCGGACCACCGACAACCGGGAAGGCCGAGAAGAGGTTGGTGATAACGGTCGCACCCCAGAAGGACATCTGACCCCAAGGCAGAACATAGCCCATGAAGCCGGTTGCCATCATCAGAAGGAAGATGACCACACCAAGAATCCAGACAACCTCACGAGGCTCTTTGTAGGAACCATAGTAAAGGCCGCGGAAAATATGGATATAAACGGCGATGAAGAACATCGACGCGCCGTTGGCATGCATGTAACGCATGAACCAGCCCCAGTTCACGTCGCGCATAATATGCTCGACGGAAGAGAAAGCCATCGCGGTATTGGGCGTATAATGCATGACCAGCACAATGCCGGTGATGATCTGGACGACAAGGCACATCGCGAGGATGGCACCAAAGGTCCAGAAGTAATTGAGATTCTTCGGAACAGGGTATGCAACGAAGGAGCCGTGCGCGAAACTGATGATCGGCAGGCGGCGCTCCATCCATTTAACCAACCCGTTCTGCGGCTCGAAAGTCGAATGTCCGCTCATAACTGGTCTCCTTAAGACAAATGCCGTGCGTCAGCCGATCTTGATAACAGTATCGGACAGGAATTCGTAAGGCGGGATTTCCAGGTTCAGCGGAGCTGGCCCCTTACGGATACGCCCTGCGGTGTCATAGTGCGAACCGTGGCATGGGCAGAACCAGCCCTCATAGTCGCCGGACTCACCCAGTGGCACGCAGCCAAGATGCGTACAGATACCGATTTGCACCAGCCATTGTTCTTTTCCTGGCTTGGTACGCTCTACATCGGTCTGTGGATCTCGCAAGCTCGCGACATCAACGGCCTTGGCCGCATCAATCTCTGCCTGTGTACGATACCGGATGAAAATCGGCTTTCCGCGCCATTTGGCGACAATGCCCTGGCCTTCTTCGAGAGAAGAAACATCCACTTCGATCGAAGCAAGTGCCAGTGCGGAAGCATCGGGATTCATCTGGTCAATAAATGGCCAAGCAAGCGCAGCTGCGCCAACGGCCCCAAACGCGCCAGTTGCGATGTAAAGAAAATCGCGGCGGGTATGTTCTGCCTTATCGCTGGTAGCCAAGGCTAGGTCCTCTTCTAACCAGTGTCCAACTCAAGCTCGCCCTCTCCAAACCTTAGTCAGACATCCTTACTGCTGGATGTTTCGGTCCCACGACGTCAGACGAGCCAATTCAATAAAAGACGTCCTAAAGGCGGACATCTGCGGATATCTTTTTGCATTGAAACACCGCCTTGTCCAGAGCGGCAAACCAATCTAGTGCGATTTGTGGCTATATGTGCATCACACATTCGTCTTATGCAGCTCTACGTTGGGACAATATGTCTCAGACCATCCTTTCCGGGTGGAAAAGACACGCAAAAACCCGCCGACCTCCATCAAGGAGCCCGGCGGGCTGCGATTTTGGGGAAGGCTGCACTGATTCTCACCATCACAACCATGCCGCCTGTTTTACACATCAAATGTCGGGGCGACGCCCCGAATCCGACGCCATCAAGCGATGAAACCACCCGATTGCCGTTCCCACAGGCTGGCATAGAGACCACCCTTGGTAAGCAGCTCCTCGTGACTGCCCATCTCGATGATCCGGCCAGCATCCATGACGATCAGCCGGTCCATCGAGGCAATGGTCGACAGCCGGTGCGCGATCGCCAACACCGTTTTGTCTTGCATCAACAGATTGAGGCTGTCCTGAATGGCCGCCTCGACCTCGGAGTCCAGCGCCGAAGTTGCCTCATCCAGCACAAGGATCGGCGCGTTCTTGAGGAGAACCCGTGCGATGGCGATCCGCTGCCGCTGGCCGCCGGACAACTTGACGCCCCGCTCTCCAACCTGCGCATGAAGCCCTTTGCCACCGGAATTGTCCTCAAGCCCATGAATGAAGTCCAAGGCTTGTGCCTTTTCTGCCGCAGCAATGGCTTCAGCTTCAGACGCCCCTTCCCGGCCATAGACGATGTTTTCCAGCACCGTCCGATGCAACAGCGAGGTATCCTGTGTCACCACCCCGATCTGGGCGCGCAAGCTGTCCTGCTGCACTTCGCAGACGCTTTGCCCGTCGATCCGGATCGCTCCGGACTTGAGATCATAGAAGCGCAGCAGCAGATTGATCAGCGTTGACTTGCCCGCTCCGGAGCGGCCAACCAGACCGATCTTTTCGCCCGGTCGAATGACCAGATCGAGTTGATCGATCACCGGATCTTCCTTGCCATAATCGAACGAGACCTTGTCGAACTCGATTTTTCCGTGAGGAACCGCAAGAGGAACAGCGGATGCTTTGTCGAGCACGATCTGGGGTTGGGAAATCGTGCCGATCCCGTCCTGAATCGTCCCGACATTCTCAAACACACCGCCCACTTCCCAAAGGATCCATTCCGACATACCACGCAACCGCAGCACCAGACCCGTTGCAAGTGCCACGTCACCGGGTGTGACCACACCCTGATGCCAGTAATAGATGGCGACCACCACAGTGCCCAGCAACAGCAACTGGTTGATCGTCTTGAGCGCGATCTCGAGCACGGTCACCAGACGCATCTGCCGATAGACTGCATCCATGAAGCCGACCATTGAGCCTTTGGCATAATTGTCTTCCCGCGCCGCATGGGAGAACAGCTTGACGACCGAGATGTTCGAATAGGCATCGACAATCTTGCCGGTCATGTCAGAGCGCGCATCCGCCTGCTTGCGGGAAATCTCCCGCAGGCGCGGCACAAAGATCACCAACACGCCGATATAGCCGACGATCCACATCGCCATCGGCATGGCCATCTGCCATTTCGCCTGAGACAGAAGAAACAGCGCCGACATGAAATAGACCGTGACGAACACGAACACATCGGCCATCCGGGTGATGACCTCACGCACCGCGAGCGCCGTTTGCATCAGCTTTTGGGCGACACGCCCGGCAAACTCGTCCTGATAAAAGGACATCGACTGGCGCAAAAGATAGCGGTGAACCCGCCACCGGATCGACATGGGATAGTTGCCCATGATTGTCTGATGAAACAGGAACTGCCAGACAAACTCGATCACCGGCATGACCAACAGGACCAGAATACCGATCCACAGCAATTCGTCGCCATGATCGTCAAAAAAGGTCTCTGGTGTCGAGGTTGAGAACCAGTTGACCAGATCCCCGACAAAGCCATAGAGCGCCACTTCAATGACCGCGATGGTGGCACTCATCAGCGAAACGAGCAGCAGATAGGGCGCAATCGGCTTGGTATAGTGCCAGCAGAAGCCCCAGAAGGACGTGGGCGGCTGTTCCAATGCATCCAGCTTGAACGGATCAACCAGTTTTTCAAAACGCGAAAACATCGCATGGCTCCAAAAGAACTGCGTGAAAAGGATTGGTTTGGTTGAATGGATGTTCGAACAGGCGACAGACGCGATACCAGCTTGGGGCCCATCCAGCGAAGAGAGCCGGACCCTATCATATCAGGGAAGAAAAGGTGAACAAATCAGCCATTTCCCGCAGTTGCGGCAAATCTGTGACATTATTCCCACGATTTCCCGTCAAACCATCCGGTTTATCCTTGCTGCATCCGACCAGCCAATAGGGCCGCACCGTGGCTCCCTGCGCCCTCGAGCAAAGCAGATGGCAAGCAAAGCGCGGGGAAATCACCGCACCAAGACGCAAAAGTTCGACAAAGACCATTGCCATTGCCGGTCACTTGCGCGAAACCAGATGTATGACTGACTTATCCATTGCCCTTTACCAGCCCGACATCCCGCAAAATACCGGCACCATCTTGCGGATGGCCGCCTGTCTTGACCTGCATGTCCATATCATCGAGCCTTGCGGGTTCGCACTCAGCGATCGCACCTTGAAACGGGCGGGCATGGACTATCTCGAACGCTCTCGATACACCAAGCACCTGTCGTGGGATCACTTTTCGGACTGGGTGCGCGATGAACACAAACGCCTCGTGTTGGCCACCACCAAGGCCAACCAGAGCTTCCTCGACATACCCTATGCCGACGGCGACATTCTGCTCTTTGGTCGCGAATCCGTCGGCGTGCCAGACGATGTGCATGCCAGAGCCGACATCCGCATGACGATTCCGATGAAGCAAGGCGAGCGTTCCCTCAATCTTGCCATTTCCACTGCCATGGTCGCGACCGAAGCCATGCGTCAATTGAAAGCCTTTCCGAGATGACCGAGACCATCAATTCGACCTTGCCGGACGGCCTCCCCCACGACATCGAAGACAAGAAGCAATTGGCCGCCCAATGGTTCGCCGAGCTGCGCGACCAGATCTGCGCAAGCTTTGAGGCCATTGAGGATGACATCAAAGGACCGAATGCGGAGATGAAGCCGGGCCGGTTCGAACGCACCCCATGGGAGCGCACCGACCATACCGGGACCAAGGGCGGCGGCGGCACCATGGCGATCATGAAGGGCCGGGTGTTCGAGAAAGTCGGCGTGCATGTTTCCACCGTTCACGGGGAGTTCGCCCCACAGTTCCGCGACCAGATCCCTGGTGCATCGGACGACCCGCGCTTCTGGGCGGCTGGCATTTCACTAATCGCCCACTTGCACAATCCCAATGTCCCGGCGGTTCACATGAATACCCGGATGATCGTCACCACCAAGCAGTGGTTTGGCGGCGGGGCTGACCTGACCCCGGTATTGGATCGCCGCCGGGTGCAGGACGATCCGGACAGCCAAGATTTCCACGCCGCCATGAAACGTGCCTGTGACGCGCATGCTGTGGCCGACTATGACGCCTATAAAGCCTGGTGTGATCGCTACTTTTATCTGCCCCATCGGGATGAGTCGCGCGGCATTGGCGGCATTTTCTATGATCGCCACAACAAGGGCGACTGGCAGGCGGATTTCGACTTCACCAAGGATGTCGGCCTTGCCTTCCTCGACATCTATCCCAAGCTCGTCCGCCGCAACATGGAAGATCCATGGACGCCGGAAGACCGCGAAGAACAGCTCATCCGGCGCGGCCGCTATGTGGAATTCAACCTGCTTTATGATCGCGGCACGATCTTTGGCCTGAAGACCGGCGGCAATGTCGCCTCGATCCTGTCCTCCATGCCGCCAGAGGTCAAATGGCCCTGAAAGCTGACCAGCCTTTCAGCCCATGAAACAATCAAAGCGACCCTCAGTCCTCTGTGGGTCGCTTTTTCAAATCATTCTGTATGATGGCAATCGGGTCCGGAACGGCTAACACACGACCCAGTCAGCGACGCATACGCTTGCGGGCCAGCAAAGAAGCCTTGCCCATCGCGAAACCGCTTTCCACCCAGAGCGTCTCCAGATCATGCAGCCATTCGCCCATCTTTGGGCCGGGCTTGATGCCAAAGGCAATCAGATCCCGCCCATTGATCGGAAAACGCGGAGCGTCCCAAAGATCAAGATTGCGCATCATCATCGACAGGGAGGTGAGGTCAGGCGCGATTTGATGGTAGACAAGGGCCAGCATGGCCAGATCCTGTGCCACATCCTTGCCATGCCAATAGGCAAGCTGCTGCAATCTTTCCTCAGACATATCATCAATGGGGCCAACCCCATTGACCAACCGGACCATGTGGTCCCGCATACGGTTTGGCAACCGCAGGGTCCGCGCCAGCCGCAAAGCATCTTCCTCGACCTTGACGCACAAAACCGTCAGCAACAAAGGCACGGTCGGTTTCAGATGCATTTCGCGCGACATCGACACCAGACGGTCAAACCGTCCCAAGCGCGGCACGCAGCGCAAGATATCGCCCAGCATACCACCTTCATGCATCACTTGAAGAGCTTCGGACGCATAGGCTCCGCGCAACAGCTTGGTCATTTCCGCCCCCACCCGCTCGGCAGACAGGGAGGACAGATTGCTCTGCGCCTCGATGCAGGCGTGATAGTCCTGGTCG
This sequence comes from Cohaesibacter intestini, assembly GCF_003324485.1. NCBI lineage: Bacteria > Pseudomonadati > Pseudomonadota > Alphaproteobacteria > Hyphomicrobiales > Cohaesibacteraceae > Cohaesibacter > Cohaesibacter intestini. Next base: position 1,100,488 of record NZ_QODK01000002.1, read on the forward strand.
CTGAAATGCTTGCCATAATGGGCATAAAACCGGAAGAAGCGCAGCACCCGGAGATAATCCTCGGCAATCCGCTCTGAAGCATCACCAATGAACCGCACACAGCGAATGCGCGCATCCGCAATGCCCAGCCCGGTCGGATCATAAAGGCGCCCCTCATGGTCCAGATACAGGGCATTCATCGTGAAGTCTCGACGCCGGGCATCCTCCGCCCAGTCGCTGCCAAAAGCCACCTTGGCGTGCCGCCCGTCCGTTTCGACATCTGAACGCAGGGTGGTGACCTCAAAAGGCGTGTCATCGATCAACAATGTCACGGTGCCATGGTCCAGCCCCGTTGGCAGCACCCGAATGTCTTCGGCCCGCGCCCAATCCATCACCAGCGAAGGTGGCGCCGTGGTGGCGCAGTCAATGTCCCCGACAGGTTCCCCGAGCAGAGCGTTCCGGACAGCCCCGCCAACAACCCGAACCTCGTGTCCGTCGCGATTGAGCAAGGTGAAGAGCGCCTGCAAATCCGGCCGATTGAGCCAATCAAAGGCACAATCATCCGTTACGAGAAAAAACCGTTCGTTCGCACTCATTCCGCTCTCTTGAATTCCCCGGGCACAACCACCCCATTGTCAAAATGCGCAGGAACATAGGTCCCACCGGGCGAGTTGTTGTTAATTTGCGACATGATCAGAAAGCCAGCCAGGGTGAAAACCAGCCCGGTGACAATCAACCAATAGCGCGGCGCATCGATCCACGCCTGACGGTTCAGTTTCTGGGTCAGGAACAAATAACCCGCATACAAAAGGAAGGGCAGCAGGAACAGGATGACCTGAGTGATCAAAACGCGGATCATGAAGAATACACCGTCTCATAAAGGTTGCGTAAAATGCCAGCAGTAACACCCCAGATATAGTGTTCTCCATAAGGCATTGCAAAATAATGGCGGGTTTTTCCGCGCCACTCCGCGCTTTTTCTCTGATGGTTGGCTGCATCCATCAAAAAACGCAGCGGCACCTCAAATACATCAGACACTTCCCCCGGATTGGGCACCAGATCAAAGCCCTGCCGAACGGTCGACAAGACTGGAAAAATCCGATAGCCGGTCGAGGAAATATAGGGACGCATCTGACCGAAAATATCGACAAACTCGGCCTTCAGACCGATTTCCTCATCCGCTTCACGCAAGGCGGCCATCTCTGCCGACAGATCCTCCGCATCCACCTTGCCGCCGGGAAAGGCGATTTGCCCCGCATGGGACGCCAGATGGTGGGTACGCTGGGTCAGGATCACCGACGCTTCGTCTCCCCGATCGACGATGGGGATCAGCACCGCCGCATCCTTGAGCTGCAACACTTCGCCTTCATGCCAAGCCAGATCCTTGATCGGCGTGCGGTCTTCTGGCGCCCGTTGTTGTTCTTCGCACTGTTGCAGAATGCCCAGCACACGATCCCGAAATGACGGGGCAGAAAAGTCGCTCATGCATGCACCTCGAAAGCCTCAAGCTCTGCCAACGAGCAAATCGGAAAGAAAGCACCACCGCTGGCGATCCCATACTGATCCGCATGGGGCTCCTTGCCAGCATCGGCCAAAGCGATCAGGTCATACATCAAGGCGCGCGTCAGGCGCGCTTCAAGACGACCGCGAACGCGGATATAGGCCTTCAGGCCGCCTGTCTCTGCCTCGAGCTCGAACCGCATGGGATGATCCTGATCGAGCTGGACGAGATCCCCCAATTGTGTCCGGAACGTCAACCGCCCGCCCGTCTCCGAGTTGCCGTCGCTTGCCATTTCAACAGCCTGAAAATGCGCATCCTCTACTGAGATGCCGATTTTCTCGACCGGTGTCACCAGATAGGTCTTGCCATCGGCATCCTTGCGCAGAACCGACGCAAACAGCTTGACCAACGGCAACCGCCCGATCGGTGTGCCAAGATAGAACCACGTCCCGTCTGCCGCAATCCGCATGTCGAGATCACCGCAAAATTCCGGACTCCATTGATCGACCGGCGGCAGCGGGCGGCCCGCAGGACCATCCGACCGACGGATCAAGGCCGCAAGGCTGGCTGGCATCGACGCCAGAGCAACATCGCCCGCATCCTTACCATCGTCAGCCTGCTTGTCATCATGCATGTATCCGTCAGACATTCCCCAATTTCCTTGCCCCGATTCCTTACTCAGTTCCCTTGCCTCAATGCCCTGACGATCACGCACAAGGACCACCCCACCCGAATGCTCATTTCGGATGCGGCTTCCAGTCCATCGTGAATCGCGCATGACATTAGAATGGGTTCACAACGACCCAAAGACAAGGGTTATTCCAATGGGAACGTGGCAAGTCCTGACTGAATGCAAAGCAAGGCTGGGCATCGCATCCCGCTCAGGGTCAGGAAAGAGCGAGCAAAGGGCCGGCGGAAATCAATTGACGCCAGCCTGCACAACCCCTTCGCAAGCATGCGCTTCGGCCTTGTCAAAAGGCAGCAGAAGCACACGCATCGGATCCACCGGGCCGGGTAAGGCGATTTTGCCAACCGGCACCCGCTGGAACCCGAAGCGGCAATAATAGTCATAGTCACCGACCAGCAGAATGGAACAATAATCAAGCGCCTTGGCTTCCTCGATCGCCTTTTCCATCAACAAGGCGCCTGCACCCTTCTTCTTGAAGTTCGGATGCACCGCCAAAGGTCCCAGCAACAAGGCCCGGCATGTACCAATCGTAATGGGCGACAGACGCACGGATCCGGCCATATGCCCATGACACAGGGCGACATAGCTCAGGGATGGTTCGGGTTCCACCGCCTCGCGCACACGAAAAGCCGTACGGGCAAACCGTCCGGGGCCAAAGGCGTCCCTGTGCAATTGTTCAATCGCATCCACATGGAGCGGCAATTCGCGCTCCAGATTAAAGTCAGACCGGCACATGTCGGAGTTCCATTTCCATTGCCCAGGATGGGCAATCACACACTCTAGTGAAGCTTTGAAGGTGAAACAGCTTTCCTGTTATCCCCCTTGACGAGATCATTCAACACCGCTCATACGGCCTGTGGCCTGCATGAGGAACGGTGCCTTGCATTTGTCATCGTCGTCGCATCATTTCAGTGGTCCAATTCTGTTTGTCTGCCTCCCCTAGCATGGCATCGAAATCCTGTCTACATGATATTTTATGATATAAAGACAAATTTTGCCGCACAATATGCCGAAATTAACAGCAAAACAGCATTTGATCAAACAACTTCAAGCCCGCCGCAGCCACCGGTCATCGACCGGCCCATCTCCGACAATTTCCTTGATGCGCGCGCGTGTTGCGGCCGTGGCCCCGTCTGGCAAGGCTTCAGGCGCGAAAAACGCACCTTCGACAATCTCCCCATCTCCAGACGCGCCATTGGAACTGGCACCGTCCATTGGGATCCACTGCCCATCCCGCACGATAAAACAGCAAATGTGATCAGGCACTGCATAGCCATCATAAAGAAACACCCCGTGCAACTCAGGCATTCCGGTCACCTGAATGCCCGCTTCCTCGGCGACCTCCCTTTTTGCCGCTTCCAGCGCGGTTTCCCCCCGCTCAACACCACCGCCGGGGAGGTACCACCCCTTCATATAACTGTGCCTGACCAAATAGACAGCACCTTCTGCATCCAAAATGACCACCCGCACACCAAGCGAAACCCCTCGAAACCCCGACTGGAAGAGGACAAATAAACTTATCAACCATTTTGGCAAATGGAGAGAAATTTTCGCTTTTGATAACATATTGAGAACGTTCATTTTCCTTAGCCTATTCACGGAATGCAAAGCTGTTATGCACAATTATCGCTACTGAAAGCCGCCTGTTTGAGGCATATCAGCGCGCAATTAAGAGTTTTGCTGTAAATTTCAGCACACGATGCACAAAAATTGATCAACAGGAGCCTGATCATGATGAAGTTTCTGAAAAAGTCCAAAAAGGCGCCTGCTTATCATTGGCGTCCGGCAGTCGACATGACTGACCGCAAGGTTGTCAACACCCTGATCAACCCACTGGTCTAATCATCAACTGCCAGGCTCCGAATGGTGGCCAGCAGACAGATAAGACACTCTGAACAAAGCGGCGAGACTTCGATGAAGTCTCGCCGCTTTGTTATTTTGGCCCATTTTTACCCAAACCGAACCGGAATTTGCAAGAAAGCGGCTGGACCTGACTGCAAAAAGAGACTAATCGCTGTCGCAAGTGCCAGAGCGATGGCCCAAGCAAGCGCGATGGCCCAAGCACTTGAATGACATCATACGGCTTCGACGGACCAAAGCGGCCAGACCAAGCCTGCCCCTTCGACTGACAGGCTCAAGCTCTATGTTTCGTCTCGCCCATATTTCCGATCCGCATCTCGGCCCCTTGCCAAGCCCAACCCTGCGCCAACTGGCCAACAAGCGCATCTTTGGCTATGTCAATTGGCGGCGCAATCGCAAGGGCGTGCTGACCACTGCCATTCTCGATGGCCTGATCGATGACCTGCAGGCACAGGCACCTGATCATCTGGCGGTCACAGGCGATCTGGTCAATCTGGCCCTGCCCAACGAGATCGACAATGCCCGCGATTGGCTCGAGACGCTGGGAACACCGCATGACGTCTCCATCGTGCAGGGCAACCATGATGCCTATGTTCCCTATGCGCGCCGGATCGCGGAAAAATCCTGGACCCACTATCTGACGGGCGACGAACCGGTATCCGAAGAGCACGCCTTCCCTTATCTGCGGGTCCGCAACAATGTGGCCCTGATTGGCGTCAATTCCGCTCGGGCCACCCTGCCTCTGATGGCAACCGGCTATTTCCGCTCCAAACAGGCCAGACAGCTGGGACAGATCCTTGACCATTGCAAGGCAAACGGGCTTTTCCGGGTGGTGATGATCCATCATCCCCCCTGTCGCAACGCCACCCACTGGCACAAGCGTCTGATTGGCGCCTCGCGTTTTCGCGCCGTGATCAAGTCACACGGAGCCGAGCTCGTGCTCCATGGGCACACCCATCTGGCAACCAAAAATGTCCTGCCCGGTCCTGACGCTGCCGTACCGGTCGTTTGTGTCCCCAGCGCCTCACAGGGCCTTGGCAGTCACAAGCCACCAGCCCGCTACAATCTGTTCGAAATTTCAGGAGAACCCGGTCAGTGGTCCTGCCGGCTCATCGAGCGTGGCTACCCGCAAGGAGAGCCTTCCGCGACCGTACCGCCCGTCATCGAAATCAACAGCCAGATACTGCCCTTTTCCGACGCGTAACGAACGGTACCAGCACCAAATGCAAAGAGCCGCCTTACAGTTCGTAAGGCGGCTCTTTGCATTCAATTGGCAAGATCAGGCAACCCCCGATCAGAAATTGGTAGGCAGAAACCAGGCATAGAGCACAAGGCCGATGGCCCCGGCCAAAATGCCCAGCAGGAACCACCACACGCCGCCAAAGCCACTGCCTTCCTTGGCAGTCTTGGCGCGCTTGGCGCCCTCGACCGCTGTTTCATCGACGGCACTCTTGCCCAGTTTCTCCAACAGATAGTCGGATTCCATCGCTTTTTCGCGCTCGATGATCCGCTCTGCCAGATAATGGGTCACTGCATCAGCAGTGTCTTCCACATCGGTGCTCTCCGACAGAACGACCCGGCCAAGCCGCGTATCTTTCAAGAAGCGATAAGTCCGCTTGTCGCGTGCCATCTCGACAAAGGAAGTGATATCCACCCAGAAGCGGGGCTTGCGGCCCGGAACAATCTGGAAGGTCAGCATATCCATGTCGTCGGGCAATTCCTTTTCGACATCAACCAGCGCCTCGCCCAGCAGTTCAAGCCGCGCCCGCTCTGTATCGCCCAGCTCGACAATGACGCTATTCTGCTCAACATCGGCAATCCTCACATCGCGAATGGCGCGACCAAGACTGCGAACCGGTTCAGATTTTTGCTGCTCATCCATGTCTCGTACCATCTCACAAATGCGTTCATGCGCGCCGATTGATCATCTGACCGGGAGTGATTCCCTTGCGGCCAACAGGGCCCCATTTGCTAGAATCGCAGGCCCCTTGCCAATGGGCATTTTTTCGTAAGACACTATAAGCGGTTAAGGAAGGTTAATCAAATATGAAGACATGTGCGCAACATGGATTCACCCGCAAAAGGCGCGCCCCGTTAAAACACCCCAGTCCGCTTCAGGCAGTGCGCCCGGCTGTAATATTTTGCCGGATCAATGCCAACACGCCACGCCCCACTTCCAGATGCGGCATGTGACCGACCCGATCAAAAACATGCACAGCAATCATCGGCGGCAGCTTATGACTGTGACGGGTTGGCAAAACACGATCCTGCGTCCCCCAAATCACCTTGATTGGCATGGACAGCTTGCCCAGTTCCTCAAGCGGCAGCACCTTCTGCACCTTGCCATCGATGATCGCCTCTGCGGTCGCCTGCAAGGCCTCGAGCGCCCCTGCACAGGTCCGATGTCTGGCCTCATGTTCGGCCAGGGCCCGAGGCACCTCAAACTCCCAGCCGAAAAACTGCTCAAGCAGCATATGGATGGTATCGACATCGGCTGCCTTGGCATAATTGCGCAACAGGGATTGGTTGATCTCATAGCCAAAGCCCCCCGGCGCAATCAATGTCAGGGACGCCACCAAAGAAGGCTCTCGGAGCGCGATCAGCGCCGCAACAGCGCCCCCCATTGAGTGACCCACAAGATGCACTCTGGACAGCCCCAACGCCTTCATATCGGCCATTACGGCCTTGGCAGCCACAACGGCATTGCACGGATCAGGATAATCAAGAGATTTGCCGTGACCGGGCAGATCAAACGCGATGCTGCGGACAGAGGATGACAACCCGATCTGCAAGTTGGCCCACCCATTCAGATCTCCGGCAAAGCCATGCAGGAACACCACCACAGCCCCCTCATAACCCTCCTGATCCGGTCCCATGATGGTATGATTGAGCTTGGCATTGGACATGGATAGGTCTCCGGCTGTGCTTGGTCTGAAAGTAGGACGCATTCCTGCACAACCGGACCAGCGAGGCCAGCCCTGCGATAGTCGCGTAGACCGCAGAGCAAATTGGCTCCGGATTCAGGCCCGAAGATCAGCTGTTGCTGATTCCATGGAAGATCAGAGAGGAGTATTTCTCGACCAGATCTGCAATCGAATAGCCGCCACGCGGGTCATACCAGACACAAACCCCGGTCAGCATCGGAATAAGCGCTTTGGCGGTCATCCGCATGTCGGCGGCAGCCCAGCAACCTTCTTCTGCACCGCGCTCGAGAATGTCCACCAGCTTCTTTTCATACTGGTCGCGCAGAACAACAATCTTACGATAATTTTCGCCCTGAAGGCTGCGCAGTTCGAAATTGCCGATAAAGACCTGCTTCTTGCGTGCAGCATAATAGGTGATGTGAAAACGAACATAGGTCTTGAGCTGCTCAACCGGATCTTCGATGCCGCGCAACTCTTCATCAAGCGCACCGTTCAGTTCCACCATGATGGTCGATGTCAGCTTGTAAAGCAGGTCCTGCTTCGAGGCGATATGGTTATACAGAGACCCAGCCTGAATGCCCACCGCACTTGCCAGCTGTCGCAGGGACACTGCCTCATAGCCATTCTGATAAATCAGGTCGGTTGCCGCCTCATAGATCGCCTTGAGAGTCTTTTCGCCATTGGAGCCTGGGATGCGAGCCATGGGATATCTTCTGTTTCTCTGGGTCAGCTTTCGCGGATCAGGGACCAATATGCCTGCCCCGTCATCGTGCCAGCCGGACCGGCAAAATGCAGGCCCTTCACATTCACTTATGGAGGCGACATCACGACGCTTCCTGCGCCGTTATGCACAAATTCGCAATTTCTGTCCACTTGTGCCAATGCCAGCTTGACAGCTCCAAACACGATGCCTATAACCCGCTCACGTCTCATCCAATGAGGCTTTTTGTTGGTTTGGCGGAGTAGCTCAGTTGGTTAGAGCAGCGGAATCATAATCCGCGTGTCGGGGGTTCAAGTCCCTCCTCCGCTACCAAAATTTCCCAAACAAATCAAATAGATACTTAATTTCAAAAACTCCTAGTACTTTTGGTTTTACACTTTTCTTTGAAAAGTTTTACATTTTTGTTCTTCATTCGCCCTCCCAGTTTAGGCATTTCGCCGCGATTTTCCACTTCGCTCTGACTGACACTTCTCTTTGCGCAACCTTCTCCCTTAGGGAGACCGCTCTAGGTTTCTCTGAATCTGCATTGCACGTGTTTGCAGAACAGCTTTAACCCCATAAAACACGTTTATTGCGGAACGTATAACGCTGCACAAGGTGCCACCCAAATCTGCACGTACGATTGGCATGAGTGCGGACAAAGCGGGCTTTGAAAAATTAGCTTGGTTGCGTGATCAGCTCATCTGCAGTGACAGTCCGCTCGAAATGAAACAAGCATAGGCTCCTATCTTGAGAGGCCATTCTGGCTTTTAAACGATCAAGGGAGGCTTTGTAAGAAAAATCACGTATCTTTTGAACCGATCTTTGCTACGCTGCGTCATACGATTGGTTGTGACATTAAAGAAATAGGATTTGATTATGAAAACCATTCACCGCTCCCTTCTCATCGCTTCGTTTATTGTCCCGTTTGCAGTAACAGCAGCAAGCGCGATGTCCCATTCAGAATGGGAGGCATACAAGAAGGACTGCCGATCAAGAGGTGGAACTCCTGGTGTTCACATGGACGGTTCTCCTGGGTGCCACATAGGGGCCGCGGCAAAAGTCAAGAACGGTTTTAAACTCAACAAATCTCCCAAATTGGTCAAAGGCAGCGGCAGCGGAAAAGCAGCGTTCACAGATTTGGTAGGCACCAAGTAATAGGTCGAGGGAAAACGAGTAGAGCCAACACTGGTCGCAGCGATGCGGCCTTTTTCAATCCCGTTCGACAACTGCATTGAAGAAATTTTTTTAATCTCATCTTAGTGGCTGCGGGAAAACCACAAGCCTTGGGATGGTACACCTTGGGCTCTGAACCGACCTTTGTTGCGGCAGGCACGAATGTTAGCAAAGAACAAAAAAAGCCCGCCGGGATTAACCGGCGGGCTTTTGTTTTATTTGGCAGCGGCCTCAGCCTCTCGGAGCTGATTGCGCTTAATCCGCCAATCTTCCCATCTATTCAGGATCAGCATGAACATGGCAACGATAGTGAAGATTAGCAGGACACCCTGCAAAATGGGATTGAAATATTGATCCCAATAATATGCCATTCCATTGACCCCCAATGCGGCAGCTACTTTGGTTTCCGACTGAGAGATCATTGGCCAGCCCTCACACGCACACCACGCACCTGCTTATAGAATTGCACTGTGTCGCGGTGACGATTGCGGCACTCTGCCAAGGATTGACGATGGCGGGCGATCACCGCCCGCGCATCTCGACCGGTCTGGACGCCCGGATCCGCGCACTGACGTTGCAGATCGGCAGGCATGGGCGGCAATTGAGCCGCAGCCACCAGCTCACCGGATGATTTGCAACCGGCTAACGTCATCATCAGTGAGGATGCAAGCATCAGCTTGACCCAATTGCGCCTCATAGTCTTTTACCTTCTGCTCAAGGTTTGATTGTTCGGCCTCACGGTCTTGCGCGCGAATAACAGCACTTTCCAAGGCCTCGGCATTACTTTTGATGGATTGGGTCAGGCTTTCGATCTTGTTATCCTTGAGATCGAGCTGCACTTGCTGAGCCTTGATCTCGGCAATGCGGGATTGGTCCAGCCGCCCCTTGCCATAGGCACCGCCCACGACTAGGAGGGCAGCCCCGGCAAACCACAAGCGCCGATCTGTTAAAAGCTTAAGCAACATGATCAATCACCCGCCTCCATTCGCCCCGGATCCGATGGAAAGAAACCGTCAGCGCCGTGACGCTTTTCCCACGACCGGCCAACCGTATGAGCCCCGGTGACCACGCCGCCGGTGCCAACCATGGCAATCAGCAGGCTGGACGCATCACCGAGCTGAGCCTGACCCACGGCCAGCAATAGCAGCACCGTCAGCGCCAAGGCCGCAAAGAAGGCAATGAAGACCAAGGCAAAGAGAGGGCGCCAAAGCCGCCGCACCCGCCATGCATGAGCATAGGCCGGATCGGCCAACAAATAGCCCTTTGTTTTTGGCACTGTCTCGCTCATCGTGTTGCCCCATATCCAGAGGATGGCCTCGTCCCTGCAAAAGGCGCATAGATCTTGCCAGCCTCGGAAGGCGGCACGCGAAACGCAATGAAATGACGAATGTGGAAACTGTCATAGCGGATCTGATTTTTCTGATTGCAGCCCAGCAGCGTGACCATGCCGGTCTTACGGTCATAGTTGGCTACGACCCCAATATGACCAGCATCTTTGCTCCAACGGATGATCCCAAAAGAGCCGACCAGCGGTCCGCCGGCATCAACGCCATAAAAGCGCCAGTCTTGCGCAAAGAACGGATTGGACGGCACCGGCACAGATGGAAACATTTCCAACGCGGCATTTTCCGCCCCCTCGCCGCACCAAGGCAATTGTTTAGGATTGCCCAGCACTTTGCCAAAAGAGCGAAACCAATTCATGAGATCGAACGTATTGCGCCCCTCATGCCAGCCAAGGCGCTGGATGAGCGGGCGAGCGAGAGGCGGAATGTCCAGCACCACCCCTTTGGCCTTGGTCTTGACCTCAAACAGCATCCGCAGAGTGATCGGCCCGACCTTATCACGCGGGTTGAGATTGACCGACTTTTTAAAGGCGATGATCGCCGCCGAGGTCATCGGCCCCGGCACGCCATCAATAGGCCCCGGATCAAAACCCAATGCCTTGAGCCGTGCTTGCACGCGCCGGAGCTGCTCAGTTGAGAGGTTTCTCATTTTCATTGTCCTCATAAAAAAAGCCGCCTCAAGGGCAGCTATCTCAAGTCACTTTGGTGAGGTGTTTATTGTGGCCACTCAGCAGCCAAATCTTGGATCCGCTACGGCATCGATCCACAAGCGCACGAGGTGATCAAAACACACCCCATTGCCCTGATTTAATACAAGCGGAATCATTGGATCCCCTTTATGATCCAATCTGTCTCAGTGTGATGAAGAGAAAAGAATGTCCGACAATCCCGCCCCATGGCCCAAAATCGTCTCACTCATAAACCGAGCCATCTTGCTCACCGAAAATGAGGCCGACACCGATCACCTGCGCGCCTTGCTAACAGATGCACGCGTCGAGGCACTGGAGCGCTGTGTCCAGAGCCACAAAGACCACACATTTCATTGATTTTGAGTTTGGCTGAAGTTGGTCAACTTGGTGCCTGATTGCCGATCACTGGTTGTTATAAAGCTGTGCATACCAGTGCAGATGCAAGACCATAAGAAGAACAAAAGGCAATCATAAGAAACACAACCTGAAACGTCACTAGACTTCTTTCTTAATCAGTTTTCCGAAACCTTCCCACCCGGTGCGGGGTTTTCGTTCATACCCCGCCAAAGGTCACGCCGTATCCGCTCAGCTGACTGGATTGGGTCGCGCTCGACTGGGGTGAGGTCTGTTTCTTACGTGTATCTTTCCCGGCCCCGCCCTTTGGCAGCTCTATGGACAGGTTGCAAAGATAGCCTGAGGCGTTGAGCGTATGGGTGCAGCTCTTGACCCGATATTGGCCATCCACCCCCGCCCGCGCGCCTTTCAGATTGATCAGGCCACCGGCAAAGAGCGAGGGATTGCCGTCACAGGTGATTGTGCCGCTCCCAGCGGCCCGCTCAGCGCCTTCTTTGTCCGACTTGGCTGCAGCCTCGGCCTCCTCTTTCGTGGCCTTGAGCGAGGCGCTGGAGCGGGCCTTGGCCTTAGCCTCTTTCTCGCCCTCGGCCTCGACCTCGATCACCTCGCCCTTTTCAAAATCGAAATAGCGCGAAGCAAAAGCCGAATGCGCAGGCCTGCTTTGCTTGGGCGAGATCGACCAGCCGGTCAGGTTTGGCGATTGATCGGACCAAACGATATCGACCGGCACAAGCGAGCGCCCACTCGCCGACTTGCCACCATTGGCCTCGATCATCACCGGCAGGTCATCAAACAGGCTCGACTTGCCGCCGACCTCACGCGCGATCCGCTTGGCAAATTCCAGATAGCTCTCGCCATCCGCCACCTCGCTGACCCGCATGATCTTGCCGATTGCCTCATCAATGCGAGGCGGCTGGAGACCGGCCTCTTTTGCCGCATCGGTGAGGATCTCTTTCACCGTCTTATTTTGCCAGCTCTTTTGCAGGGGTTGCTTGGCCTTGCCGGTCAGATCCGCCGCATCAGCCGAGACCGCAAGCGTGCGGCCACCACTGCCCCCGCTTGAGGTGACATTGCTCACCTTGCCCCGGAATGTTTCTTGAGCGCCATGTTTCGAACGGCCCAAGATGATCGACACCGGGTCATTCTTTTGTGGCAGATAAATCGCCCCATCCTTGTCATCGAGCGTCAGCGAGGCAGTCGCCGCCGCCTCATCAGGGTCATTGATTGTCAGGCTGATCACCCGCGCCGGATCGTCCTCACTGGACAAACGCAATTGACCAGCGATTGACACTGCATAATAACTTGCACCCATCAGTCAAAAATCCTCACTGCAGTGATCTGCTCAGCCGCCGCGAAGCTGGAGGCGACCGGCACCTTGATCTCAGCGCCGAGCGGCAGCTCGACAAAAGCGGACAAGCCAGGATTTGACACCAAGACCGCCTCGACCGCACCAACGATCCGCCGCCGATAGTGAGACCAGAGCAGGCCGGACAGTTTCAGGCCGGTCGCCCTGACCTTGATCACATCATAATCAGACATCACAAGCCGAGCCTTTCCATCAGGTTTTTGAGCCGGGTCATGGCAGCGGCCCGATCCGGTTTGAGCGTCAATTCCAGCTCAAGGCTGACATCAATCACCCGCCCGATCCCCCGACCGCTCAAATGCCGGTCAGACATCTCACACGAGGCGATTGTGTACCAGCCCATCACCGACCCATCCCCACGCGCCACAAAGACCGGCACCGCATTATCACACGCCTCCTCAAGCCCGGTGACCTCAGGAAAGCCACCAAGCTCGAAAGGCGCGATCTTGCCCTCAAGGGTGAATTTCTTGTCACCCTTGCCAATTTTCTCATGGGTCTGGCGACCGCCCAAGACGCCCTTGCGAGCGACCCGCGCGGTGGTCGATTGGGAGGCCCTCAAGCCGCCAAAGACCTGCCCCTTGATCACCACCCCATCAATGACAAATAGATCAGACATCACGCAAATTCCGAATTGTGAAAGCTGCTCATCTTTTGGTCACGCCAAAGCCGTTCGATCTCGGCCCGCACCGCCTGAGCAATCGCCGCCGGGTCCATCCCGCCGCCGCTGATTGTGATCTGAGGGGCAAAGACTTCACCACCCCCACGGCCAGCCACCGCCGCCATGCTATCCTTGCGAGATAGGACGCGGCCATTTTTGGCAAAGGTGGCGATCTCGGTGCCATCCTCATTGACCTCGTAGGAGGCCCCGGCATAACCCGGACCACCCAAGGCCCTTTGACCATCGACCGGCTTGGACACGGCCCCGCCTGACACATTGACAGACCGGATCTGAGCCGCCTTTTCCGCCAAGGCCTGAGCAAGAGGCGCAGAGCGCACGCCCATGGCTTGAGCCTGCAAGACCTTGTCAATCTCGGCCTGACGGATCCGCGCGGTCAGGCCATCAATCTCACCAGACAATTGCGATCGCTCAGCCTCAAGGCTCGCCGAGCCGCCACCTGACGAAATTTGCGCATTGACCGCCTGCAGGCGTTGCTGCTTGGAGGCCAGATCATCCCGGATCGGCAAGCCCGCGCCGGGCGATTGACCCAAGCCCAGACTAGACCGCGCGCTTTGCCCCCATTTATAGAGGTCACCGATGATCGGCAGGTCACGCGCCCATTGCTCTTGAGACGCATGCTTTGCATCAATCCGCTTGCGATCCTCAGCCGTGACATCCTCGACCTTTTTAATGCCGGGATCATCCATCAGGGCCAGCGCCCCAAGCACCCCACCCATTGCGGCCTTGCCCATCAGCTTGCGAGAGGCCGAGCCGAGCGAGCGGGTTTTCTTAGCCGCCCGATCCGCCTTGGCGGAATAATCATCGAGCGCACTGCCAAAGGTGCCAAAGGCCCGCACGAGACTGCCCGCCCGGAAAGTTGCCTTGAGCAAGGCAACAGATCCAACAACCCCGGCCAAAGCAAAGGCAGCGCCACCGCCGACCACCAATAAGGTGCCAACGGATCCGGCCAACAGGGCAATGGTCTTGGTCAATTCCGGGTTGGCCTTGGCCCATTCCCGACCGGCATTGATCAACTCGGTGGTGGTTTGCAAAAGCTCCCGATAGTCAGGCAACAATTGCGTGCCAATTTCCGTTTTGAGCGCTGACCATGCCGAGCCCAAAATCTGCTCATCACCGACAGCATTGTCAGACATGGCCTCAGAGATCTCTTTGGCCTCGCCCTTTGCCGCCCTGAGCTCATCGCGGAGCTTTTTGATTTGCGCTCTTTGCTCAAGCAGGACCGTGAAAGCACTAGAGCCCTCCTCGCCTGCAATCTTCTTGGTCAGCTCGATTTGCTCGGCACTGCCAAGGTCTTTCATCTTATCGGCAATGTCGTCGAGAATATCCTCAAACGGCCTCAGATTGCCGTTGAGGTCCTTGGTCTCGACCTTGAGACGCGCCAGCGCCTTTTGTGCCATCTTCGGAGGCCCGGCAAGACGCGAGATCACAGCCCGCAGCGCCGTGCCTGCCATCGAGCCTTGGATCCCGGCATCACCAAGCTTGCCAGTCGCAGCCGCGACATATTCCAGCGACATGCCTGCCGCCTTGGCTTTTGGTCCGACATATTTGAGCGTTTCGCCAATCTGTTTTACATTGACGTTGGACCGGGTGAAGGTGCCGACCAGCACATCAGAAATCCGCCCCATATCCTTGCCGGTCATGCCGTAACCCGACATAATATTGGAGGCAATATCAGCCGTTCCAGCGAGATCGGTGCGGCCCGCTTTGGACAAGTTGAGGACCGAGGGCATCGAGCTCAGAATGTCAGACACCGACATGCCAGCCATGCCAAGAAAACGCTGAGCACTGGCTGCATTGACATTAGTGAAACTTGTCGTTTCCCCCAGCCGGAGCGCCTGATCTCGCAGGAGGCCGAATTTTTCCTTGTCGCGGATCGTGCGGGTCACGGCACCAACCGCGACCATTTCTTGCTCAAAATTCTTGGCCTCATCAATCGGGTTTTTAACACCGGCCAAGACCCGGCGACCTGTATGGATCCCGGTATAACCCGTTGCCGTCAGACCGGTCGCCCGGTTCAGGCTCTCATCAAGCTTGCGCTTTGCCTCGGCCCATTTTTTCTGTTGAGCCGTAACCTTTTTGAATTTTGAATAGTTGGCATCGAGACGGGAATTGACCTTACCGACCGCAGAGGCGAGTTCACGCTCCTTGTCTGTCAAATTCTTGACGCTAATCCCGGCGGTTTTGAGAGCCTCACGGTTGCCTCTTAATGCCGCACGGTTGGCCTTGAATTCTGAGGAGGCCTTTCTCGCAGCACTTTGCGCCCGCTCCAGTTCAACCCGCATTTTTGCAGTTGGTCGAGTAGCATTCTTAAAGGCCTGACCAAGCTCTTTCGCCCGCTGTTGCGCAGTCCGCATTTTGGTTGCCGACTTGCCGAGCTGGCTTTCGGCCTTGCGAAAATCTTCGATCAGCTTGACCGGCCCGCGCAGCTTTTGGAGCTGACCCAATTCACGCTTTGCCTTGGCACCAAATTTGCCCGCAGCACCCGACATCTTGCCAAGCGGCCCGGTCAGCTTATCAACGCCCCGCACCGTGAGTTTTGTTTCAATTTCCCGCGTTGACATGGCAAGCCTCCAAAAAGAAAAGCCGTCAGCCGATCACTCGGCTGACGACCTGTCAGGGATTAGGGAATGAAGAAAGCCCAGCTCACCAAGAGGCAGGGCCATCAGCTCAGACAGCGACCAGCCGGTCGCAGACGCGATCTCAAAGCAGACCCGATAAAGATCCACCTTGATCGGATTGGCTTTGGTAAAGTCGGCAACTAGATCAGATCGGGAAAAAAAGCAGCTTTACCGCGCGCCGCAGCCGACCAGAAAGATTCCGGATCCATTGTGCGAATATCATCAAGGGTCACACCGGCCATGAGCGCCGCCGCCTTGCAATAGCTCACGAGGACCGGCTCTTTTTCGTCAAGCTCAGCATAAAAATCAATAATATCGCCACCGGTCGGATCCTTAAACGTGAGGTCGGAAAAGGTGAGTTTCTTTTTGCTCTCGGTCATTGGTCTTTCCTTTGGATGAGAGTGGATGAGAGTGGATGAGAGTGGATGAGAGTGGATGAGAAAAGGCGGACCAACGGCCCGCCTCAGGAGAGGGAAGAAATAAGAGCCTTAGACAAGCCCAAGGATCGCATCATCCTCGGCCTCGATATTGACACCGGCAAAGCGCGGACTTTCGCCCCACGCCCAGCCAAACAGCTCTTTGCCATCCTCGACAATATCCGCCGCCATGATGCTCTTGAGCTCATAGTCATGCTTGTGCAGGCCGGTGCGATTTTTGGCCTCAGGCGTGATCCCGCCAAGGCGACAGGTCGCAGTGACCTCATGCGGCACTTTCTCGCCGGTCACCTCATCCTCAACAACGCCGGTGAAGGTCCAGACGGCCTTTTTACGGAACACCGCATAAAGATCCGAATGGTTGCCCAGCATTTTGAGGGTCATGGTCAGTTTTTCCATTTGGCCGGTGCTGATCTCAATGGTCGGGCCGGATGCTCCAGCCCCATCAAAATCTTCATAGCCATCCACCAAAGCAGGGAAGCCCAACTCCTCAATCAGCTCGGCAAAGACCTGATCAGGCAGCTCGGAGCAAGTTGCAGAAACCCGCTTCATTACCTTGAATTTTTGCGCCATGGTTTCAGCTCCTTACAGGCTCAAGTTTTTGGCAAAAGTTTCGAGCTCGGCGATCTCCAGCTCAATGCCGGCATCGTCGCGCTCCATGGTCAGATCAATCCGGGTGAGAGGCGCACGCGGCTCGGCCCGGCCCGTAAAGGTCAGCTTGCCTTTGCGCCAATCACTTGGTGTTTCAGCATCTGGCACGAACAGGACTTTAGGAGCGGAATAGATGATTTCCCGCTGAGCCATCCCCACCAGCCAATTGTTGGTCTGTTTGATGACCGCCTTGATCGCCCGCTTGGGGTTCATATTGTATTTGAGCAGGAACACCTTGTAGGAGCGCAACAGCGTCAGCAGGATGTAATTTTGCATCCTCACAACGTTGTAATACATCTCCAGCGGATCGCTGGACAAAGTGTGACAGGTCACAAGGATCATACCGCCCTCGCCCGCCGCAAAGTCATCACCGACGCGACCGCGCACGATAATGTCACATTGCGCATTGAGGAGCCGCTGACCTTCCGTCGATGGATCCATCCAATCAAAGGTCATCTCACGGCCCGGCGCGGCAATGCGCAAAGCCCGATTGCCCGCCACATGAGACGGCACGCCATCATGCTCGGCATCAACAGCCGCTTGCAAACCGGCAACAAAGCCAGACGCCCCGACCGTCTCCAGATTGTTGCTCTCATCGGCGATCTGCACGCCGGTCTCAATCATCGTGAGACTGGCATCAGAATAGAGCGAGCGCACCGCCTTAGCCTCGACCTCGGTGCTGTTTGGCCCATTGATAAAGGCATGACCAAAGGTCGAGGCATTGACCGCCGTCAGCGCCGTGACAATGGGGTTTGCGGTATTGTCTTGGATGAATGCATCATACCCGCCCGCAATCGTATTGAGGCGCGGCATGAGCGCCCCTTGTGCGACCGCATGCTTGAGAGCATAGACCCCGGTTTTCTGATCATCCAAGCCGCGCAAGGCCGCGATATTGGCATCCCGTTTAGCGGTCGGGTCGGTCTCGGTGCTATCCTTGACCGGGACCACCGTCACATTGAGCGCCTGTTTGCCGCTTGGCAGGCCGCGACCGATGGCGCGGATCTGATCGACCAGATCGCCCTCACCAAAGCGAGCGACCAAATCGGGGTCTTTGGTGGCGACCGTATAGCACCGGTTTTGCTCGGTGCCTGCTGGCAAATTCTGGCAAATACCGGTCACGCTCGGCACACCGAAATCAGCCTGTTTGATCGGTCGGGCCTGATTGGACAGGTTCCAACGGCCCGACAGACCGACAGCAACATCTGACATTGATTTTCTCCATTCAGAGAGACAAGAAAAAACCCGCTCTGACGCGCGTCAGGCGGGTGGTGAGAGGTTTGCGTTTGGTGAGGCTCAGACGAGGCGACTTTCAGCCTCGCGCCATAGGGCTTCGAATTGGGCTAGCTGGCATTTGGCCAATGCACGTCATCTGCAAAATCAGTAGGGATCGGATCAAGGTCTTTCAAGGCCCAAGCGGCCTGCATCACAAGCTCAAAATAGGCAACGCCCCGCGTCCAAAGCTCGATCACTTCGTCCGGGGTCAAAGAGTGGTCAACATTGGCCCGGTCGCGGAATGTCGTCGGGGTGGTGTCGTTGGCCTGTGCACGCATTTGAGCCAGCGTCACGAGGCCAAGCAAGTTAGCCCATCTCATTCATGAGGTTGCCCCATTTTCTGCCTGTGATTTTGGCCGCAGTTCATCGTTGCGCATGAAGTGCGCGAAGAATGCCTTTATTTTTGGAATGGGTTGGAGGTGACAATTACGGGTTCA